>NZ_BAAGUZ010000002.1:0-514356 GCF_054781135.1 Paralcaligenes ginsengisoli | reverse complement strand
CCGGCGCTGGACTACCGCCGGACTACACAGCACCGCCCACCCTGCGGCTTGCGTTGAGGAAATGCATAGAGAGAGATGTTGAAGCGTCGGACGCTTAATAAATCCATGGTTTGGCACATCGTGGTGTAGTGGCCACGTGATAGAGACATGGGTACGGGCAAGCTCATTCCAGGCATGCTACAACGCGAGCCGTCTATCGGGGCTTGGGGTCAGGGCCGGCGTAAGGCGTGCGCCGGGTGCTACCGTAGGGAAGGCGGGGGCCTTCGGCGGGCCATGTTTGAGCGCAGCCGCGCCAGCGGCGTAGCGAGTTTGGCCCGACGCCCGCCTGGACGAGGTAGACCCGGATTAAGCACGCCGTGCCGGTCCTGACCCCAAGCCCCGATAGACGGCGTCTTTACATACCAATCCGTCAAATCCCGTAAACACTTCGACCAAAAATCATCCAGTTCACGTGTGGTCGCTCTGGTCACCGATAATGTGCGCCTTTTGTGGCCCGATCACGCTGCCGAAATGCATCACGTTCCTGCCCGTTGCCGTGTATTGATCCCATTGAGGGATGCCCGGATGATTGGGGTTGCCGCAATGAGCGAACGCCACCCATGCCTTCTGCATTGAGCTCGACAAACCATGGAACTCTTCCCGGTCTAGCCCTTCAAGCATGGGCGATCCGACCCAATGCTCCAGGTTTTTGAATACAAATGGTATTTCCAGGCAATGGCATGCTTCCAGTTTATTGGGAGACTGCCAGTCGAATTCGTACACATACGATGCCAGTCCTTTCTGACTGAACCGTTCGGCCAGAAGCAGGGAATCGCGCCGGAACACCTTGTCGGTATACAGATCGCCCAATAGAGCGGCAGGCGTCTGCTTTGCCCGCCTTTGCCGATATGAATTCAAATAATGGGCGGCATTGTCGCCGAATTCCGCGTGGAAAAGATCATCGACAATCCGATTGTCCGCACTCTGTATTTTCGCGTCGAAATGATAGAACGCGGCCATTTCTTCCCGTGTCGTTCCGATGAGCAAATCCACATTCAGGCTGCGGCCCGCATCGAGGCTGTCGAGCAGTTCGCTGGCAATGAACTCTCCGTCTCGAACCAGCCAGAATGGCGGCTTGGTCTGGGCGAGTTTGTGCTCGGCAATGCCCAGCGATTGCTGCGCGGCCAAAAGTTGCGCCACGGGCAACTGTTTCAGCTTATGGGCTTCCTGCGGGTTTATGCCGAGAATTTTCAGGAAAGAATGGGCCGTCTTTTCCGCTGCTTCCGGGGGGCTGAACAGCCTGCCGAGCGAAGCGCTTTGCAGCACGGCTCGTTTGAACAGGCCGTCCAGGCCCGGTTTGGTCAGCAGCGCGGCGATCGATGCGCCGCCGGCCGACTGTCCCACCAATGTAATGTTATCGGGGTCGCCGCCGAAATCCTCGATATTGTCCTTGACCCATTGCAGCGCCAGTAGTTGATCTTTCAAGCCCAGATTGCCATCGCTCAGGCCCGGAAGGTACAGGAAGCCCAGGGCTCCCAGCCGGTAGTTGATGCCCACCGTAATGACATCGCCGTTTCTGGCCAGGTGTTCTCCCGAGTACCATGGTAATGACCCTGCGCCGCTGGTAAAGGCGCCCCCGTGTATCCAGACCATGACCGGATGTTTACCGAATTGTGAATTCGGAGCGCAAATGTTGAGAGTCAGGCAGTCTTCGTCCTGCTCCAATGCAAAGTCGCCCATGGCGGCCGCCAGACGGGATTTGTTTTGAGGCGCAATGGGCCGGTCGCGCGTCGCATCGTATTCCCCTTGCCAGGACTCGATCGGGTCGGGCGGGCTGAAGCGTCGCTCGCCGACCATAGATGTGGCATACGGCACGCCCCGGTAGATGCGGACGTTGTCAATCACGCTGCCTTTAATGGCGCCGAGACGGGTTATGAGGTGGCAATCTGCATTTTGCTGAATCTGATCCATATGCTGGCCTTCAAAGTGGGTTTCAAAAATGGTTGCCGCCTATTTGGTGACCGGAAATTTTTTCTCGAGAGGCGCCAGAATCAAACGGTCGCCCAGCATGAAAATAAAAACGATAGCGAAGCAAACGGCCAGGAAGGTGACCGTTTCGGCGGTCGACTGAGCGCGCAGCATCATGTATCCCAGCCCGTTGGGCGCCCCCAGCAATTCTGAAACCAGGGCGATTTTCCAGGCAATTCCGTACGATATTTTTATGGCGGCCAATATGAACGGCATCAGCAGGCGCAGGTTTATCTTGAGCCAGACTCTGGCGGAGGCTCGCGTGAAGCTTCTTCCCATTTCCAGCAGTTCTTTGTCTATAGAACGGAAACCTTGATCGATATTGATCAGGCAGAAGGGGATCAAGATGGCGACTTGTACGAAAACCACGCCGAAGTTGCCCGCCTTGAACCAGATGGAGGCCAGTATGGCCCAGCCTATGGACGGAAATGAATTCAAAAAAGGCTTGATGCGCTCGCTGATGATGCCCTCGAATGCCGAGGCGGTATTGGCTATCAGGGCCAGTACGCCGCCTATCGCGCAGGCAATGAAAACAGACAGGACAACGCGTACCGTGGACACGAAAGCGTTGTCCAGGAACTCTTTGTCGGTCAGCAGCTGGAACAGTCTTTTTGCGACGGCCTGTGGGCCCGGCAAGACGAAATCGGGCAGGCCTTTGGCGGTTATCCACCAGATTGCCAAAAACAGGACAACCAGCAACTCGCCCAGGCAACGCCCCAGCACATTCCTTTGCCAGCCTTCAGGGCGCTCAGATTTTTGCATAGTCGTCGAAGCGGGCCTGTATGGGTTTAAAGAAGAAACGTTCGGTGCTGTAAACAAATGCGATGATTAAAAAGATGATGACGAAGATAGTGGTGGTGTCGTAGTCCTGGCGCGCCAGATTAATCAGGTACCCCAATCCGGAGTTGCCGCCGAACAGTTCGGCGGCAAGCGTTACCTTCCAGGCCACGCTGAACATCAGCCGCAGCGTGGCGAAAATGTAGGGGTAGAGCAAGGGCAGAATGGTTTTTCGCAGAATTCGCAAGTGGTTGCGTGAAAAACTCCGTCCCATTTCCAGCAGTTCGGCATCCAGATTCTTTAGACCGCTGCTCAGGTTTATTAAAGCAAAGGGAATCAGCACCGCGCTAATGGCAAATATGACGGATATGGAATTGATTCCAAACCACATGCCGGCCAGCAGAGCCCATCCGACCCCCGAGAACGACCCCAGAAACGCGCCGAACCGTTGATGAATGGCAAAGCGGAAAACCGGAAAGTAATAGGGGATCAGGGCCAGCAAGGCGCCGATGAGGAACGACAGGAATATTGCCGCTCCCACGTGATAAAGCGAAAACCCCAGCTGTTCCAGAAGATTCGGGTTGGACAGGAATTTCCAGACGCCTTGCACCACGGCGACGGGGCTGGGCATCTGGTACGAGGGGCTGACCCACGAAACGATGCCCCAGCCCGCAAGGCATAAAAGCGTAAACATGTGGGTCGCGGTTGTTTTTCGGGACATGGTGTTGCGGGCGCTTTGCCGTATGGCCTTGGGTGAATGTGATTCGGGCTGACCGCTACGCCTTGACGGTCAGTTTGTCCCACAGGAAGGATTCCGCCGGGGCCGCTTTCTTTATAACGCCCAGCTCTACCGAAAGCTCATAGAACTTGTCGATGGCCGCGGCGTGCTCTTTGGTGAAATCGCCCGGCACTTCCGAAACATTGCCGAACCACCAGTCGAAGAAGGCCGGGTCCAGGCCGCTTTTTTGTGCAACTGAATCGAATACCTCTTTGCGATGGCTCAAGGCATATTTGATCGATTCATCGAACATCCTGATGAATTCCAGATAGGCTTTGGGATCGGCGCCGAGCTTCTCGGGATACGACACGTTGACGGCGCTGACAAATTGCATTTTGAACATTTCGATGTTGTCCCGGGCCGTTTCCGCTATGGTCCGGTATTCGCCGGAACGGATTGCCTTGTACGCCTGGCTGTGAATCAGGGTGGCCGCGTCCACGCTTCCCCGGGACAAGGCCGCAGGCAGGTTCGAGGCGGGAATCTGCAACTGCTTCAGGTCGCCGCCTTGCAGATCGGTGTTGATCCCGTATTTCTTTTGCAGCGCTATTCGTACTTGCGTATAGCCGGTCGACTTCAGGCTATAGGAACCGAGTATCTTGCCTTTCAATTCTTTCGGGTTTTGCAGGGGACTGTCTTTTTTTACCCAGATGCCTCCGCCCAATCCACCCTTCGATTGGCGCAATGCGGTATTCAGGATGCGCAGCTCCAGACCCCTGGAGGCTGCGGCCGGCAGGCCGATCACGGCTGTCATGATGACGTCGTACTGTTTCGACGACGTCGATTGAAGCAATTGCGGGATCGCCAGACCCTTGGTTTCCACATCGATCAGGTCCGATTTCACTTTGCCGTTATTGATCGCCCATACCACGGCGTCATAGGCCGGGTCGAGCAGGTACGCATAGGTGATTTTTTTGCGTGCCGCCTGGGCGTAGCCCGGCCGGGCTATCGTCATCAGGCTGGGAAACGCGATGGCCGCCATTTTCAATAGATTTCTTCTGTTCATGTGCCGCTCCTTGCTGTGCGATTGATCAGGTTTCGATGCAGGACTCGATGGCCTTGAAAGTCTCAAGCAGCCGGTCGCGATGTACCGCGAGTGTCGATGACGACAAATCCCGCGGCCGGGCTTCTTCCAGAGGAAAATCTTCTTTGACCGAAGTGGGTTTTTTTGTGAGCAGGATGATTCGGTCGGCCAGTTGCAATGCCTCTTCAATATCGTGAGTGACGAAGACGATGGTCTTGCCGGTCTTTTGCCATATTTGCTCTATTTCCGAGCGCATTTTTTTCCGGGTGGTGGGATCCAGGGCGGAGAAGGGCTCGTCCATGAAAATGATTTCCGGATCCACAGCCAGGGCCCTGGCGATGGCGACTCGCTGCCTTTCGCCGCCCGACAATATGGAGGGATATTTGTGTACGTCTTTCGACAGGCCCACCAGGGACAGCAGTTCAAGCGCTTTTTGTTCGCGGGCTTTTTTGTTTTTCGAGCCAAAGCGCAGTTCGGTGCCCAGCAGTACATTTCCCAGTGCGTTGCGCCAGGACACCAGTCGGGGCGATTGGAAAACATACGCGATCCTGGACCAGGCCACGGATGGGCTCAGGCCCATGATCCGGACGGTTCCGGCTGCGATGGGCAGCAGTCCGCCCATGACCCGCAGGCTTGTCGATTTGCCGCAGCCCGATGGCCCCAGCAAGCAGACGAATTCTCCTTTTTTTACCTGGAAGCTCAGGCGATCGTATATTTTTTGTCCGCCAAGCTCTACTACGACGTCTCGGAAATCGATAACTACTTCTTTTGTCTCTATTTTCATGTCGGTTCTTTGTGTGTTCACAAACGCCGCCGGCTATGGGGTTTTATATCATGCTGTCCTATCCGCAGGATATGGCTGTTGCTTATAGTGGAATTTGCTCAATCCTAGGCTAATTGCAGAGCGGTGTCGATGCTTCGGGTATTCCGATTTAGCATGCGAGTATTCATCCGTGTTCTTAAGGCGCGGGGGTGGCGGCCCAGGCAGGGTGGCGCTCGCATCGTCCGATCCAGGCTGCGGCCGCGGCGGACTCAAGCTCGCTCACTCTGCCTGGGTCGCCATCCCCGTTCGTGTTGCGGGCTTTTGGGAGATCGCAGGCCGACGCTTGTGGGCCTGCGTTTTCTTGCGTGGCGACAGGCCCGTACAAGGGGTCTCTGCGGATCGTGACGCCGCGCTGTGGGTCAAAAAAGGCTAAAATCAAACGTTTTTCTGATTATTGGCTGTTTTAACGAGCCTGATCGAGCCGCCGCCCTTGATGCTGCTTTGCAGAGGGCGGTTTCGGCGTTGCCTCAGTCCTTTTGACATCGCCGCGAGCCCTGTTTCGTGCGTATTGCTTTTTGCGCGGGAGGGCGAAGCCAGTTTCCGATCGGGCTTTTCAAGGATTTTTCGTGCCTATTTACGCTTACAAATGCAGCGCCTGCGGACATGAGCAGGATGTGCTGCAAAAAATGTCGGATCCGCTGTTGAAAGTGTGTCCTGAATGTGGTCAAAGCACTTATTCCAAGCAGGTCACAGCGGCGGGCTTTCAATTGAAGGGCTCGGGCTGGTATGTGACCGATTTCCGCGGCAATGGCGCCAAGCCCGCAGCCGACGGCAAGCCCGCTTCCGCCGCGGGCGCGGCAAAAGCGGCCGACGGCGCCGCAGCCGCGGCACCGGCCTCATCTTCCGAGAGCAAGGCGGCTCCCGCGGCGGCACCCGCTTCGTCTTCTCCTCCTTCAACGCCTGCTGCGTCGTCGACGTAGGCAAACTAGGGCATACATGCGTATCTTCAAACGGTACTTTATTACCGGCCTACTGATCTGGATTCCGTTAGTCATTACGGTCTGGGTCATTATGCTTTTGATTCGCACGATCGAAAGTTTCGTGCCCAGTTTCCTTTCGTCGCAATCGCTGTTCGGAATACGGATTCCGGGTTTCCCGGTCGTGCTCGTATTGGTGGTGGTGCTGGTTACCGGCTTGCTGGGAGCCAATTTCATAGGCCGCGCTTTTGTCGACCGCTGGGAAAAGTTACTGGGCCGCATCCCTCTGGTGCGCTCGATTTACAACTCGGTCAAGCAGGTCAGCGACACGGTGCTGGCTCCCAACGGCCAGGCGTTTCGTGAAGCGGTGCTGGTGCAGTATCCGCGTCAGGGCTCCTGGACCATTGCCTTTCTAACCGGTGCTCCCAGCGGCGAGGTGGCCTCGCACCTGCCGGGCCAGCACGTTAGCGTGTATGTACCGACCACACCGAATCCCACATCCGGTTTCTTTTTAATGATGCCGCGTCAAGATGTATATGTTCTGGACATGAGCGTCGATGCAGCGCTCAAATACATCGTTTCCATGGGTGTCGTTGCGCCGGCCGTGAGCAAGGCTCTCGAGAGCAACGATACGGCTTTCGCCGAGCTCGACGCTGTCGACCGTCCCAATCCGCAAGACAAACCCTGATTTCAAGAATTTTCTACACGGAGTAATCCTTCATGCGTACCTGCTACACCGGCGAGGTTTCTCGAAGCCATTTGGATCAAACAGTCTCTTTGTTTGGTTGGGTTCATCGTCGTCGTGACCACGGGGGTGTGATTTTTATCGACTTGCGCGATCGTGCCGGTCTGGCCCAGATCGTGGTCGATCCCGATAACGCTCAGGCCTTTGAAATTGCCGAGAAAATCCGCAATGAGTTTTGTGTGCGCGTAACCGGCCTGGTGCGCTTGCGCCCCGAAGGCACGTCCAATAGCGAACTGGCTTCGGGCGAAATTGAAATCCTGTGCCGCGAGATCGAAATCCTGAATCCGTCGGTCACGCCGCCCTTCCAGCTCGACGATGACAATCTGTCCGAAACCACGCGCCTGACGCATCGGGTGCTGGATCTGCGCCGCCCGCAAATGCAGCGCAACCTGATGCTGCGCTACCGGGTGTCGATCGAAGTGCGCAAGTACCTCGATGCGCTGGGTTTTATCGATATCGAAACCCCCATGCTGACCAAGAGCACGCCCGAAGGCGCGCGCGATTACCTGGTGCCTTCCCGTGTTAACGCGGGCGAGTTTTTTGCCTTGCCGCAATCGCCCCAGCTGTTCAAGCAGATGCTGATGGTGGCGGGCTTCGATCGCTACTATCAAATTACCAAATGCTTTCGCGATGAGGATTTGCGGGCCGATCGCCAGCCTGAGTTCACACAGATCGATTGTGAAACCTCCTTCCTCAACGAAGAGCAGATACGCGAGATTTTCGAGGGCATGATCCGTCACGTGTTCAGCGCGGTGCAAAAGGTCGAGCTGCCGGCGGTCTTCCCCACCATGACGTGGGATGAAGCCATGCGCCGTTATGGTTCCGACAAGCCCGATCTGCGCGTCAAGCTCGAATTCACCGATATCTCCGACCTGATGCAGGATGTGGATTTCAAGGTGTTCTCGGCTCCCGCCAACGATGTCGGCAGCCGTGTGGTGGCCTTGCGCGTGCCTGGCGGCGCCAGCATGCCGCGCAGCGAAATCGATGCCTACACCAAGTTCGTCGGCATCTACGGAGCCAAGGGCCTGGCGTACATCAAGGTCAACGATGCCACTTCGATTCCCGATGGTTTGCAATCGCCTATTGTAAAAAATATCCATGCCACCGCCTTGATCCAGCTCATCGAGCGCACCGGTGCGCAAAGCGGCGATCTTATCTTTTTCGGCGCCGACAAAACCAAGGTGGTCAATGATGCCATTGGCGCCTTGCGCGTCAAGATCGGCCACAGCGAGTTCGGCAAGCAGGCCGGCCTGCTCGAGAAAGGCTGGAAGCCGCTGTGGGTCATCGACTTTCCCATGTTCGAATACGATCAGGAAGAAGGCCGTTACTTTGCCGCGCATCATCCCTTTACCAGCCCCAAGGACGGTCACGAAGACTATCTCGAGAACGATCCCGCCCGTGCCCTGGCCAAAGCCTACGACATGGTCCTGAATGGCTGGGAGATTGGCGGCGGCTCGGTGCGTATCCACCGCGCCGAGGTGCAGAACAAGGTGTTCCGCGCCTTGAATATCGACGACGAAGAGGCCCGCAACAAGTTCGGCTTTCTGCTCGACGCGTTGCAGTACGGTGCGCCCCCGCATGGCGGCGTGGCGTTCGGCCTGGACCGCCTGGTTACCATGATGGCCGGCGCCGAATCGATTCGCGATGTCATCGCCTTCCCCAAGACTCAGCGCGCGCAGGACCTGCTGACGCAGGCTCCTTCCCCGGTGGATGAAAAGCAATTGCGCGAATTGCACATCCGCTTGCGCGGCGTTGAACCCAAGCAGGTATTATCTTCGTAGCCAATGCATGCCGGCGTAGGGGCGGCCCTTGTGGCCGCCCTTTTTCGTCCCTACACCTCAGTGTTTATCCCCTATCGCATTCGACCCGGAAAAGAGTACGATCAAAACAGACAGGCCTGCGCGGTGCGGGATGTCAAAATATTAACGAGATTGTCCGTGTCAGTACTTCGCATAGTCAGCTACAACATTCATAAAGGCCGCTCGGCAACGGGCAGCCGCGAATCCATGGCAGACTTGCGTTTGGGGCTGTACGGCTTGCGCCCCGATTTATGTTTTCTGCAGGAAGTCCAGGGTCGCAACGAGCGCCGCTCCAGCCTCGACGCGCAGCACGAATCGCTGGGGGCGGCGCTGCGCATGAATACGGCCTATGGCTGCAATGCCGTGCGTCACCGCACCGATCACGGCAACGCGCTGCTGTCGCGCTTTCCCATCCTTAGCCAGGAAAACCAGGATATCTCCGACCATCGCCTTGAGCAGCGCGGGCTTCTGCATGTCAAGGTTGAAATCAACAACACGTCGGTGCATTGCCTGGTCGTGCACCTGGGCCTGTTTGCGGGCAGCCGGTCGCGCCAGGTGGAAGCCCTGGTGGAGCGCATCAAACGTCTGGTCCCGGCCGATGAGCCTATCCTGATTGCCGGCGACTTCAACGACTGGAACAATCGTCTGGCCCCTTTGTTCGTGCAGCAACTGGGCTTGTGCGAAGTGTTTGCCGTCGCGCCCGAGCATCCCGTCGCCGAACCGCCCAGCCTGCGTAATTCGGTCAAGCGCCTGAGCAGAAGCCTGCGCAGCCTGCCCAAGCCTTTGCAATTGCCGCGATCCATGCACGAGCTAGGCATGCACGGCGTCTATACGGCGCCCTTGAACGAACTCCCCGTGGGCAAGCTGCACCAGCTAAGCATGAACGGAGCGGCCCGTCTTGCCTTGCCTCCCCGCACCTTTCCAGCCGCATTTCCGTGGCTGCGCCTGGACCGCATCTACCAGCGCGGCTTTGCCGTGCGCAATGCCCGTGTGCTGCAGGGCGCGCCCTGGAAACAACTTTCCGACCACGCCCCCCTGTTCGCCGAACTCGAACTTCCCTGACGCATCGCATTTGGCTTCGATTGTCGTAGGGGCGGCCCTGGAGCCGCCCCTGTATGGAGTTCATCTGGTATAAAAGCGTCATCGTCACAAGAACCCAATGGGCTTGCGGTCTGCCTGCGGCGGTTCCGGACTTGCCTCGACACATCAGGAACCGAAACATGAACACCAGCTTCAACCCTGTCGGTTATTCGCTCGACGAGATCGACCGCCAATACAATGCGCGGGCATCGGTGCCCGACTGCCTGCCATTTTTGAAGGAATATGCCGACTACAGCGAGCTGGCGCGGCAGCAGGTCGCGGGCAGCCTGTCGGTAGCCTATGGCGATCATCCCGATGAAACGCTGGATATTTTCCCTGCCGCCAACGCCGGCGCACCGGTCTATATATTTATTCATGGTGGCTATTGGCGCGCCTTGTCCAAAGACGACTCATCGTTCATGGCGCCCACGTTTCATGCCGCGGGCGCCACCGTGGTGGCCGTCAATTATTCGCTGGCGCCCGGGGTGTCGCTGGACACGATTGTCGAGCAATGCCGCAATGCGCTGGCCTGGGTATACAAGAACATTGGTCAGTATCGGGGCGATCCGCAACGCCTGCATGTCAGCGGCAGTTCGGCCGGCGGCCATCTGACAGGCATGTTGCTGGCCCGCGATTGGCACGATGCCTTCGATGTGCCCTCGAATATAGTGCAAAGCGCCAGCCCCATCAGCGGCCTGTTCGATGTGCGTCCGCTCGTACACACGCATATCAATGCCTGGGCCAGGCTCGACAAGAAATCGGCGCAGCGCCTCAGCCCGGCAATGCATTTGCCGCAACAGGGGTGCCCTATCCTGGTGGCCTGGGGCGAATACGAAACAGCGGAATTCAAGCGTCAAAGCCAGGACTATCTGCACGGCTGGCAGGCCCAGGGGTATGAGGGATCGGCGCTTGAGGTCGCCGGCACCAATCATTTCAATATCCTGATGGATCTGCGCAATCCGCAGTCGGCCCTGACGCGGGCGATTTTCAAGCTGATGGGTTTGTAGAGCTTTCGCATGCAACGCACCGAATCGCGACTGCATTGGTACGAAGGCAATCGCATCGATTTGCTGCAAAACGGCAGCCAATTCTTTCCCGCCTTGTGCCAGGCTATCGACGAGGCGCAAACCGTTGTCCATCTGGAAACGTATATTTTCAATCTGGACCGCAGCGGCTTGGCCATACTCGATCATCTGCAACAGGCCTGCGCACGCGGCGTCAAGGTAAGAGTTGTGGTCGATGGCTTTGGCAGCTACGCGCATGCGCAGGCAATCGGCGAGCGGCTTGCCGCCATGGGCGCGCAGTATCGTGTATACAACCCCGAGCCTCAAGGCGTCGGACGCGTGGTGTTCAGTGCCAGGCGCCTGCGACGCCTGCACCGCAAAGTAACCGTGGTCGATGAGCGGATTGCCTTCGTGGGCGGCATCAATATTCTGGACGATCTGGAAGATGTTCCCAACGATGGCATGGGCCCCAGGCCGCGTTTCGACTTTGCCGTGCGCGTGCAAGGGCCACTTGTGCCGGAAATCACCGCGACCCAGAACAGCCTGTGGCTGCGCGTGGGATGGCGTCATCGCAGTGACTGGGCCAATGTGTCCGCGCGCCTGGCCAATTGGCGCGCTGTGCTCCTGAAGCGCCGCCTGGAAAAATCGACACGCTACGAATCGGGTATGCGGGCCGCTCTGGTATTGCGCGATAACGTCCGCTTCCGCCAGACGATTGAAAATGTGTACCTGTATGCAATCGATCACGCCATCGAAAATGTGGTGATTGCCAACGCGTATTTTTTCCCTGGCCGCCGATTGCGCCACGCGCTTGAACATGCCGCGGCGCGCGGGGTGCGTGTACGCCTGTTGCTGCAGGGCCGGTCCGAATATCCCATGCAGCACCGTGCCACGCGGTTCATGTACGGAAAACTGCTCGATGACGGCATCGAGATCTACGAATACCTGCCCAGCTACCTGCACGCCAAAGTGGCTGTCATCGATGCTCGTGCAACTGTCGGCTCGTCCAACCTGGATCCTTTCAGCCTGCTTCTGGCGCGCGAGGCCAACGTGTTTGTCGACAATGCGGATTTTGCCTCCAGCCTGAATGCGGCGCTGGCGGCGGTCATGCAAAACGATGCAAGGCGCGTGACCGACACTTTTTTGCAAAAGCTCTCGATGCTTGACCGATGGGTGGACGCAGCCTCGTATCTGCTGCTGCGCATCGCCGTCGCCCTGACCGGGAAGTCGTCCATGTATTGATGGGCGGCGTTTGGCGAATGCCTTGGTGCTTCACGGGTGGCCGTCCTCGTGCAAACGTCGCGACGTTCCACAAAGGGTGGCCACGAGCCCACCTCTACACAAATCAGCGGCCTAGCGCGGCAACCACGGCGTCGCCCATTTCCGATGTGCCTACGCGCTTGCATCCGGGCTGGGCGATGTCGCCGGTGCGGTAGCCATCGGCCAGCACCGCCCGCACCGCGCGCTGGACGCGATCGGCGTTGTCGGCCTGGTTGAAGGAGTATCTCAGCATCATGCCCATGGAAAGAATCGACGCAAGCGGGTTGGCCAGATTGCGGCCGGCAATATCGGGCGCCGTGCCGTGCACTGGTTCGTACAGCCCTTTGTGATCGAGCGCCAGCGATGCCGACGGCAGCATGCCGATCGAGCCGGTGAGCATGGCTGCCTCGTCCGAAAGAATATCACCGAAAATATTGCCCGTTACAATTACGTCGAACTGCTTGGGCGCTCGCATCAGCATCATGGCCGCGGCATCCACGAACATGTGTGTAAGCTCCACATCGGGGTATTGCTTGCCGACGTTTGTCACGACCTCGCGCCACAATTGCATGGTTTCCAGAACATTTGCCTTGTCTACAGAACAGACTTTGTGGCGGCGCTGGCGCGCGGTTCGAAACGCAACATGCGCAATCCGTTCGATTTCAGATTCCGAATAGCGCATGGTGTTATAGCCTTCGCGTTCGCCCGAAGCCGTGGTGGAGATGCCCCGAGGCTCGCCGAAATAAACGTCGCCGGTCAGCTCGCGCATGATCAGCAAGTCGAGCCCTTCCACAATCTCCGGCCTCAGTGTTGATGCGCCGATTAGCTCCGGAAACAGGAACGCCGGCCGGAAATTGGCGAACAGGCCCAGCTCTTTGCGCAGGCGCAGCAAGCTGGCACCTGGGCGCATTGCATAAGGGATGACTTCATCGCCAGGCATGCCGGCGGCGCCAAACAGAATAGCGTCGGCTTTGCGCGCGATTTCTGATGTTTTGGCCGGCAGAGGGTCGCCGGCGGCCTCGATGCCGGCGGCGCCGATGGGCGCATCGATAAGCTCCAGTGCCGTGTTCTTGCCCAGCACGGCATACAATACCTTGACGGCTTCGGCCGTGACTTCTTTACCGATGCCATCACCAGGCAAGACTGCGATTTTCATTCAATAATCCTCGACAATAAAAGAGAAGCCAGCCGTATGCGCGATTTCTAGATGTTTGTGGCATGCCGCTGTTCGAAAGCGGTAATGTGATCCGCGTTTTGCAGGGTGTAGTCAATTTCGTTCAAGCCTTCGATCAGGCATTTTTTGGAAAACGCATCGATCTGGAATGCGTGTATCGATCCGTCGGCCGCGGTGACGATCTGCGACGGAAGATCAATAACGACGCGCATGCCCGGCACTGCCTGGGCCTTTTCCAGCAGCATTGCTGTCGCCTCGGCGGGCAGTACGATCGGCAGCAGTCCATTCTTGAGTGCATTGGAAAAGAAGATATCTCCGAAACTGGGCGCGATCACCGCGCGAAAACCGTAATCGTGCAAGGCCCATACCGCATGCTCGCGCGACGAACCGCAACCGAAGTTGCTCTGCGCAACCACGACACGCGCCTGGCGGTAGGGCGGCTGATTCAGGATGAAGCCGGAAATCTCCCGCCCTTGTTTGTCGAAACGCAAATCGCGAAACAGGAACTGGCCGAAATCGTCCGAACGCGGCTTTTGCAAATACCGGGCGGGCACGATCTGGTCTGTATCGACATTCGAGCGCGGGATAGGCAAGGCCACGGCATCCAGATGCAGGAAGGGTTCCATTTTCAGCCTCTTTCCATGAGTTGCCGAACATCGGTCAGGTGGCCGGTGACGGCCGCCGCCGCCGCCATGGCGGGGCTCATCAGGTGGGTGCGTGAACCTGGCCCCTGGCGCCCGACGAAGTTGCGGTTCGAGGTTGATGCGCAGCGTTTTTGCGGCCCGACGTGATCGCCGTTTGTAGCCAGGCACATCGAGCAGCCCGCATAACGCCAGTCGAAGCCAGCATCGATAAATATTTTATCCAGGCCTTCCTGCTCGGCCTGTAGTTTGACTAGATTGGAGCCGGGTACCACCCAGGCCTGGACGCCGTTCGCGATATGGCGTCCCTTTGCAACCACGGCTGCGCTGCGCAAATCTTCGATACGGCCGTTCGTGCACGATCCAATGAACACCTGGTCGACGAAAATATCGGTCAATAGCATGCCGGGCTCCAGGCCCATATAGGCAAGCGTGCTGTTCATTGCGGCCTGGCTGTCGGCATTTGCGGCCAGCGACGGGTCCGGCACGCGCCCGGAAATCGGCAGCGCGTCTTCGGGGCTATTGCCCCAGGTGACCATGGGCACGATCTCGTCGGCCCGCATGCGCACTTCCTGGTCGAACTCCGCTCCAGGGTCGCTTGCCAACCCGCGCCACCGGGCAAGCGATGTGTCCCAGTCGGTGCCCGACGGAGCGAAGGGGCGTCCCGCCAGCCATGTGAAGGTGGTGTCGTCGGGCGCAATCATGCCGGCCCGCGCGCCGGCTTCGATCGACATATTGCAGACGGTCAGCCGCCCTTCCATCGACAGAGCGGTAATGGCCGATCCCGCGTATTCGATAATGTGGCCGGTGGCACCGGCGGCGCCTATGCGACTGATAATGGCGAGAATAATGTCTTTTGCGCTAACGCCTTCTTTGATCCGGCCATCGATCGTGACGCGGATTGTCCCGGGCTTGCGTTGCCAGATCGATTGCGTTGCCAGCACGTGCGCCACTTCGGAAGCGCCAATGCCAAAGGCCAAGGCGCCTAGGGCTCCGTGCGTGGACGTATGGCTGTCGCCGCAGACGATCAGAGAGCCGGGCAGGCTCAGGCCCTGTTCCGGCCCGACAACATGCACTATTCCCTGGCGTGGGTCTTCAAGGCCGAAGAACCGGATCCCCGCCTTTGCGGTGTCGTTCTTCAATGCATTGACCATGGCGCGCTTTTCCGGATCGGCCACGCTATTCAGATCGCGGTTGCCGGTTGGCACATAGTGATCGGGCGTTGCGAACGTGCGCTGCGGAGATCGCGGCGCACGTCGCTGCTGGCGCAGCATCTCGAACGCGGGCGCCGAGCCGTCCTGCACCATATGGCGGTCGACGTACAGCAGGCTCTGGCCGTCTTCGCGACGCAAAATCTGATGGCGCGACCAGATCTTTTCAAAGAGGGTGCGAGGCGCGGATTCGTTGGACATGGCTTCTACATTAAGGTTATGTCGGATCGGATTCAGTCGAGCTTGGCGCCGGACAATTCCACAATGGTCTTGTAGCGTTTCATTTCCGATGCGATGAAGGCGCCGAAATCTTCCGGCGTGCCGCCACCCATTTCGGCACCATAATCGGCCATGCGCGCCCGCAGCTTCTGGTCTGTTTTCAGCATATCGTTGACCTCATGATTGATCCGCTCAATGATGGGCCGGGGCGTTCCGGCCGGTGCCATCAGGCCGTACCACGACGATGCGTATATTGGCAGGCCCAGCTCCTTGAAGGTGGGCACGTTGGGCAGCGCGGGGTTGCGGTCCTTCGAGGCCACCGCCAGCGCGCGCAATTTGCCGCTGGAGATCAAAGGCAGGCAGGTCGTGGTGTCGAGCATGAGCGAGATCTGGCTGGCCATCAGGCCGGCCTCGGCGGGAGAGGTGCCTTTGTAGGGCACATGGACCATCTTTATCTTGGCGGCGGCCATGAACTGCACGGCAGCCAGATGCTGTGACGATCCGACGCCGCCCGAACCGTAGTTCAGCTTATCGGGGTTGGCCTTGGCATAGGCGACGACATCCTGCATGGTCTTGAATGGCGACGATGCCGGCACCACCAGGATATTGGGGACCGAAGATACAAAGACAATGGGGTCGAAATCCTTGATGGGATCGAAGCCCAGGTTTGAATACAGGTACTTGTTGACGGCATTGGGGCTGATTGAACCCATCAATAGGTTGTAGCCGTCCGGCTCGGCGCGGGCAGCCATGGCGGTGCCTATATTGCCGCCTGCGCCGGCCCGGTTGTCCACTATCACAGCCTGCCCCAGGCGCTGGGCCAAGGGGTCGGCGATGAAGCGGCCCATCGTGTCCACGCCGCCGCCCGGAGGCCAGGGCAGGAACATGTGGATGGCGTGATTGGGGTAGGGCTGGGCGGCCTGTGCCATGCCGGCACAGGCAAGCAGCATCCCGGCCAGCCAAATATGCATTTTCTTCATGACGATTGTCTCCTTTATGGATCTAGTTCTGTACGGTCATTCTTGAATAAAAATGAAACGCTGGCAAACACAATTAAGGCATAATAGGTATGATTAAAAGTCATACGGTGTCGTGCTCTATGTCGCGTCGATTGCCCCCCTTGAATGCCTTGCGTGCTTTTGAAGCCTCCGCGCGCAATGCCAGCTTTACACGCGCGGCCCAGGAATTATTTGTGACCCAGGGAGCGGTCAGCCGTCATGTGGCCGCGCTCGAAGATTGGTTGAAGGTCAAATTGTTCGACCGTGGGCGCTACGGCATCGAGCTTACGGCCCAGGGCCATGTTTATTTCCGCACGGTCAAGAATGCGTTGGACCAGATCGAGTACGGTACCCAGCAATTGCGGCAAAGCCCCGACGAGAATCGGCTTCGCATCAAGCTCCCTCCCACGTTCGCGATTCGCTGGCTGATGCCGCGGCTGGCCAGGTTTCACGCGTTGCACTCGGGAATCGATGTACAGATCACGACCTCGCACCAGCGCGCCGATTTCGACCGCGAGGATGTGGATGTCAGCATTCATTCCGAAGCCTCTCCGCCCACGGATGCCAATTCAAAATACCTGTACCTGTTTGGGGAAACCTTGCTGCCTGTCTGCGCACCCGGACTACTGGCGCGTGACCCGCCCTTGTCCAGGCCCGAAGATTTGGCGAACCAGGTGCTGCTGTGCTCCATGAACCGCCCGATGGATTGGCCCACATGGCTGGCCGCCGCGGGGGTCGAGCAGGTGGACGGCAATAGCGGTTTGAAGTTCGAGAATGCCGCGCTGGCGTATCAGGCCGCAACCGACCAGTTGGGCGTGATGGTGGCTCATTTGGCTTTCGTCAACGACGACCTGCTGGCCGGTCGCCTGGTGGCGCCCTTCAGCCTGAGGGTGGAAACATCGGGCGCTTATTTCCTGGCGTATCGTGCGGGAACTCCAACGCCGCCGCGCATCAAAGTATTCGAAGACTGGATTCTTGGCGAAGCTGCCGCCATGAGCAGTCGGCTCGCGCGATAGATTGTGATGTGCGGCGGTGGGTATAGGGCCAGCCCCTACGCGGGATAGGGCATGTCGTCGCGCACGATCCGCTAAATACCGGCGAACAATTTGGCCAGGTCGAGTTTATTGCGTGTGGACCAGATGGCGACCAGGTCGAAGCTGGGCAGGGCGTCGCCCTCTGAAATGGGGCAGAACGTGACCCCGGGGAAATCGATGGTTTGAATCCAGCTTGGCAGCAGGCCGATACCGCAGCCGCCCGCTACGCAGGCCAGTACTGTCATGGTGCGATTGGCGTGCTGGTTGATCTTGACCTCGTGGCCGGCCTGGCGCATGGCCTGAGTGATGCCCGCGTACAAATGCGGCAGTTGGCCTTTGGGGTACAGCACCATGCCTTGCTCGGCAATTTGCCGCAGCGAGATTTTCTTTTTCAGCCGCAACGCCAGATCGCTGGGCACCGCGGCGATCAGCTTGTCTTTACGCAAGACGCGTTCGCTCATGGGGCCGCTCACCGCGACGGGGGAATGCATCAGCCCGACATCCAGCGTGCCGTCCTCCAGGGCAAGCACCTGTTCTTCGTTGCTCATTTCCTTCAAGACCAATTGGAGGTTCGGAGCATGGCGCCGGATTGCGCGTATGGCCTTGGGCAAGACCTCGAACAGGGCGGAAGAAACCAGGCCGATGCGTAAAGTGCCGGCCAGCCCTAGCTGGGCCTGCCGCGCTTTGCCGGCGGCCTCGTCCAGCAGGTACAGGCCGTTGCGGATATCCTGCGCCATGACCAGCGCCGCCGCCGTGGGCTGGGCGCCGCGCCGGGAACGCTCGAACAATACCGTGCCCAGGCTCTTTTCCATTCTGGAAATCGACTGGCTAAGCGCCGGCTGGGCGATATCCAGCTTGTGAGCCGCCTTGCCGATGGCTCCTTCCTCCATGACCGCCAGAAAGCATCGCAATTGGCTGATTTCCATATCATTTTAATATGAATAAATATTGTCTGGATAATAGATGAATATGTGTGGCCTGCCTAGAATAATCACAAATCTTCCGCATGCTGGGCAAGAAAATTCGTAAGGCGGACTTGAACCACGTCTGCCGGCCCTCGCACCTACTATCTGCACGCGTCGCAATGAACACAACCAGCGTTTTCGAATATCCGCCGCCCGGCGCCATCGATGCCCATGCGCATGTATTCGGCCAGGGCCTGCCCATGGCGGCAAAGCGGCGCTATACACCGGACTATTCCGCGGGGCTGGAACGCTACCTATCGCTGTTGCAAGGCCATGGCCTTGCCGGCGGGGTACTAATACAGCCCAGCTTCCTGGGCTATGACAACCGCTATCTGCTCGACAGCCTGGGCCAGGCCCGGGGGCAGTGCAAAGGAGTCGTCGCCCTGGATCCGGCCACGCCGCCCGTCGTGCTGCGGGAAATGGCCGCGGCGGGTGTGGTGGGCGTGCGCCTGAATCTGTTCGGGCAGCTACTTCCCGCATTCCAGGATCCCGTCTGGCATAGCTTTCTGTCGTGCGTGAACCGGCTCGACTGGCACGTGGAAGTGCATTGCCCAAACTCGCAGTTGCCGGACGTGCTGGCCCCTTTGCTGGCGCGCGGCTGCAAGCTTGTCGTCGACCATTTCGGCCGTCCGGATTACCGGCTCGATGTCGATCCGGCGGCGCTTGATTACCTGTGTCGTACGGCAGACACAGGCCGCGTGTGGGTGAAGTTGTCGGCGCCTTACCGTATTTGGTCGGAGCAGACCATTTCCCAATCCGGCCTTGCGGCCCGGCGTCTGCTGGATGCCTTTTCGGCGCGGCGCCTGTTGTGGGGCAGCGACTGGCCGCACACCCAGCATGAAGCACCCAGCGAATTCGATCGCGCTTTGCAGCATCTGTTCGACTGGGTGCCCAACGCACAAGATCGATCCGCCATTTTGGCGGATACCCCCAGGCTGTTATTCAAATATTAAGGAGACCGCATGTTTCAGTTTCAAGTTCAAACACCTTCAAAAACCAGGGAGACACCCATGTTCTCAATGTCGCATGTATTCAAACGAAGCGTCAGCTATCTGCTGGGGCTCTGCCTGGCGGGCGCTGCCACCGTGGCAGCGGCGGCGTATCCGGACAAGCCCATCACTTTGCTGGTGACGTATCCGCCCGGAGGAACCGTGGATGTCGTGGCGCGTTTGATCGGGCCTGAGCTCGGCAAGGCCCTGGGGCAAACCGTCGTGATCGAAAACCGGGGCGGCGCGGGCGGCATGATAGGCGAGGGAGTCGTGTCGCGCAGCGCCCCCGACGGCTATACCTTGATGCTGGATGCGTCCAACTTCGCGCAGAATCCCGCGCTGCGATCCAATATGAGCATTGATGTCCAGAAGGACTTCGCCCCGGTTTCCCTGTTGCTCAAGGTGCCCAATGTGCTGGTCGTGAATCCGAAAAGCCCCATCCACTCGGTGGCCGATCTGATCAAGCTGGGCAAGGATCGCCAGCACCCTATCTATTTCGCCTCGGCTGGGCCGGGCTCGGCCCAGCACCTGGCCGGAGAGCTGTTCAATCTGACGGCGGGCACGCATCTGGAACACGTCCCGTATAAAGGCGGCGGCCCGGCCATGGTCGATGTAATGGGCGGCCAGGTGCCCTTGATGTTCGCCAGCTTGGGGTCGTCGTGGGCCCATATCAAGAGCGGCGCGCTGCGCGCCGTAGCCGTGGGCAGCACCAGCCGGTCGAACCTGATGCCCACTATCCCGACCATTGCGGAATCGGGTGTGCCGGGATATTCCTCGTATGAATGGAATGCCATATTTGCCCCCGCGGGCACGCCCAAGCCAGTGCTGGACAAGGTCTCCGCGGCCGTGACCCAGGTTCTGAAGGAGCCGAAGATCCGCGAACAGTTGCAAGGGCTCGGTGCCGAAGTCGTGGCTTCCAGCCCCGAGCAGCTGAGCGCGTTTGTGAATGAGGAAATCGCCAAGTGGAAGAAGGTGGCCAAGGAGGCCAATCTGAAACTGGATTGAGTGTCGATGGCTTGGCCCGGTGGTTGCTGGAGGCCGCCTTGTGGCCGACCGTCATCTTTCGTTCTTAAGACGCGGGGGTGGCGGCCCAGGCAGGGTGGTGCTCGCCTCGTCCGGTCCTGGCTGCGCCAGGACTGCCCGCGGCCGGCGCCTGGATCGGGCGGTCGCGGAACTCGCGTCGTCCACAGCCCCCCGGGCTGTGGACACCCTTGACGCTCAGACAACCGCTCCCTTGCATCCCGATCCAGGCGCCGGCCGCGGCGGACTCAAGCTCGCTCACCCCGCCTGGGCCGCCACCCCCGCTCGCATTAGTTATGTTTTTGTTGCGAAAACACATCGATATCGTCAATAAGTGTTTGATTGATCAGTGTTTTGTGCGATTTTGATTTCCCCGTACTAGAATTGGGGTTAATCAGCGCATCGCGTAGCGCTAGGTGCCTACGCCCTTAATGACGCGCTGTTTTTTTATGGCTAAGACCAAACCATCATGTGTCAGTTGTTGGGCATGAATTGCGCTACCCCTACCGATATAACCTTTTCCTTTACGGGGTTTGCGGCGCGAGGGGGGCAAACCGATCACCATGCCGACGGGTTTGGCATTGCCTTCTTCGAAAACAAGGCTTGCCGCGTCTTTATCGACAACGAGCCTTGCTGCCGCTCGCCGGTGGCCGACCTGATCAAGAACTACCCGATCAAATCCAAGAACGTGATTGCGCACATACGCAAGGCCACGCAGGGCAATATCCAGTTGGAAAACTGCCATCCCTTCGTGCGCGAGCTATGGGGCAGGCATTGGATTTTTGCGCATAATGGCGACCTGAAAAATTATCATCCCCATCTGGACGGCCAGTATCAGCCAGTGGGCTGCACCGATAGCGAAGCGGCGTTCTGCCAGATCATGCAGGGTTTGCGGCACCGTTTCGGCAACGAAGAGCCGTCGAACCAGCAGTTGTTCCTGGCAATCGAAGAACTGACCCACGAAATTACGCTGCATGGGGTATTCAATTTCCTGATCTCGAACGGCCGCTTCCTGTTTGCGCATTGCTCGACCAATCTGTATTACATCATTCGCGAGTGGCCGTTCAACAAGGCGCATCTCATCGATGCCGACATGACGGTTGATTTTTCGCAGGTCAACCGCGAGGGCGATTGCGTGGCCGTGATTGCCACCAAGCCGCTTACCGACAACGAAATCTGGACCCGCTTCGAGGCCGGCCAGTTGATCATGTTTGAAAAAGGCCAGACCATCGGCCAGGCGATCATTCCGATTCCCTTGGCGGTGCAAGAAAAGAACGCCCGGAACCTGGCCTGCGCGTAGATCTAGAAATCGAACAGTTCGGCCGGATTGTCGGCGAGTATCCGCTGTCTGATCGCGGCATCGGGCACGTATTCGCCCAGCATATTGAATAGATTCACCGAACTGTGCTGCTCGAAGGACAGATGCGGATAATCGCTGCCCCAGACAAGCCGGTCGGGCGCGGCGTCGACCAGCGCATGCACCATGGGTGTGATGTCTTTGAGATCGGGTTCGGTGGAGATACGGTATAGGCCGGTCAGCTTGACCCGGCAATACCCGTTGCCATGGCGCAGCAAGTCCAGCAATTGCTGGAAGCCTGGGGCTTGGGCTCCGTCGCGGGCCAGATTCATGCCGAGGTGCGCGAGTGTGAACGGGACCCGCAGTTCGCGCAGGGTGGGCATGAGTTCGCTGGTAAGCCATGCCGGCAATAGAAAATCCAGTTGCCAGCCGATTTCGGCGCATCGTGCCTCGAGCCGTTTGATGCGAGGTATGAGCGTCTGTGAAAATCCGGGTTCCAGTGGCTTGATGGGGCGGACATTGATGCGCACGCCTCGCACGCCGAGCGCATTCAAGCGGCTCAGTTCAAGGTCGGGGATGTCTTCGTCGATGTCGACGATCCCTTTGCAATTTCCGCCCATAAGGCGCATTGCGTCGAGCATGCAGGTGTTATCGCGACCATAGGCACTGGGCTGGACGAACACGAAACGTTCGATGCCCAAGTGGTGCGCCAGCGATAGGTAATCGTCCAGCGGCGCATGCGGCGGCGTGTACCGCAGCCCGGTGCTGTACGGATATTGCCCGGCGGGGCCGAATACATGGAAATGGGTATCGCATGCGAGAGCGGGAGATTTGAACCGGGGAGTCTCCGAAATATCGTGGTTCGACACTATGCGTTTTCCTTTTGAACTGCTTTGAGAGAATTGAGTTTTTCCGCGTCTTTGCGAGCTGCTTCCATCAGGTAGGTAACGTCGCTGCCGGCGATGATAAAGCGCGCACCCATGGCGATCAGGTCGGTTTGCAACTGGATATCCGCGCGGATGCCGCCCACACCCAGGATTTTCCCGTGGCGCTTGCATGCCTGGGCCGTAGCCTGGTAGGCGGCCCGTAGATCGGGGTGGTGCAATTGGCCCGGGATGCCGAGCTCGGTGCATAAATCGTTCGATCCGATCAACAGCATATCGACGCCGGGCACCGCCGCGATTTGATCGGCGTTGGCTATGCCAAGCGGCGTTTCCAGCATGACCACGAGCAGCGTTTCCTTATTGACCTGGCTGTTGACGTCTGCCAGCGGCATGCTGCGATAGCCGAGGGACGGCCCGCTGCCCATGACGGAACGATGGCCGATTGGAGGGTACTTGGCTGCATTGACCAGCGCCGCAGCCTGTTCCGCCGTTTCCACATGAGGCACGATCACGCCCATGGCGCCGCCGTCCAGAACCCGCGACAGATATTCGCTGCCGTGCCCCGGAATCCGGACCAGCGGAGTTATGCCGAACCCCACGGCGGCGGTGCAGATTGCCGACACCGTTTCCATCGACACGGGGCTGTGCTCCATGTCGACGTACAAGGCATCGAAGCCGCAGGCGGCGACGATGGGGGCGATGTCGATGGTTCTCGCCTGGCGCAAACCCATGCAGACCACCAACTGGCCTGCCAGCATCTTGCGTTTCGCGCCATTTTCGAATGTGCTCATTGTTTACTACTCCATTTTAATGTTGGCGCGGTGGATCACGTCTTTCCACATTGCGCTTTCGTCCCTAACCTGTTTTGCATAGTTCGAAGACGAACTGGAAGTCGGCTGCACACCCGCGGCGCCGAAGACCTTGTTTACCTGAGGGCTTTCCAGGGCGTGGGCGATTTCCTTTTGCATGCGGTCGATAATGGCTGGCGGCGTTTTTGCCGGCGCCATGACGCCGAACCGGTACATCATCTGGTAGTCGGGGAACCCCGCTTCGGCGAAGGTCGGCACCTGTGGGAACATGGGGTGGCGCTTGCTTCCGCTCACGGCCAGGCCCATCAGGCGGCCGTTGACGATGTATTGCGCTGTCGAGCCCACGCTGCCGATGCCGATATCGATGCGTTGCGCAACAATATCGGTGATGGAGGCCGCCACCCCTTTATACGGAATATGCCGGGCCTTGACGTGGGCCTGCAGCAACAGCAATTCCATCGCCAGATGGGCCGAAGACCCGGTGCCGCCCGATCCGAAGGTGAGCGTGTCGGGATGGGCGCGGGCCTCGTCCAGTGTTGCCTTCAATGTCTTGGTGGGCAGGTTGGTGCGTGCCACCAGTACGGCTGGCGCTTCGGCCACCAGGGAAACCTGGGCGAAGTCCTTGAATGGTTTGTATGGCAGCTTTTCATAAAGAGCGGCTGAAACGGCGAATGAGTTGTCGGTCAGCAGGAACGTATAGCCATCGGGCTTTGCATGGGCGACGATTTCGGTGCCGATCGTGCTGCCCGCGCCGCCATGGTTTTCCACGACGACGGGCTGCTTGAGCTGCTTGGACAGCTCGCTGCCGACGACCCGTGCCGCCGTGTCGGTGAAGGAGCCCGGCGCAAAAGGGACAACGATTCGGATCGGCTTGGTCGGCCAGCCGGATTGCGCAGATGCCGCAGCGCAGGTAGCCGAGGCGATCAAGGCAACGGACAGCAGTTTCCAGATCATGATAATGTCTCCGTATATTAGAAGTTTTTTTAAAATTCTTGCCCAGGAATTATATAATTTATCTTACATATTGGGAAGTTTTGATGATTTGTGCCATGCCTTTGGCCCTTCGCTTCATGGATATGGGTGCTGATCGATGAGCAGCCTCGAGAGAATGCTGAGCCTGCTGGATGTATTCACGCCGGCCGCTCCCGTGTGGTCGGCGGAGGACTTGATCCGCTATTCGGGCTCGCCGCCTTCCACCTGCTATCGCTATCTGAAAGTATTGTGCGGGGCAGGTTTCCTGGCGCGAGTGGCCAATGGCTCGTATGTGCTGGGGCCGAGAATTCTTGAGCTGGATCGCACGATACGCCTGTGCGATCCTGTTTATGTGGCGGGAACATCCATTGCCCAGCACCTGACGGATGCGAAGGGCTACAGCACGCTGCTCTGCATTCTGTTCAGCGACTCCGTCATGTGCGTGCAGCAGGCGCTCAGCCGCGAGGCCCCGCCGCAACTGTTCAACCGCGGGCAGCGTCGCCCCTTGATCGCCGGGGCCTCGGCCAAGGCCATACTGGCCCATCTGCCTATGCACCAGCTGCGTTCCATTTATGCGAAGAACCGCAAGGAAATCGCCTCCAGCGGCCTGGGTGCGGACTGGGAATTCTTTAAAAAGGCGCTCAAGCAGATTCGCTCCGACGGCTACTGCATGACGGTGGGTGAATACAACCCCGGTGTCATGTCTATTGCCACTCCTTTGTTCAATCAAGAGGGAGAAGTGTTGGGCAGCCTTGCCATGGTTGCCTGGGCCGAGAATTCGGACATGGCGGATTTCCGCACGCTGATGCCTGATGTGGTTCGTGCCGGCCAGGAAATCTCCGCGCGCATCGCGGCCATGGAAAACATGATGGACTTGCCGGCGCGGGCAATAGGTTAGCCCGCGCCGGCAGGCCTGCTGTATCAGGCCGACGGTCGGCTTGCGGCATGCCGCATTACATACTGGGCGGTGGACTGTATCGAAGACAGGACCGGCTTGCCGAAGGCGCTTTGCAGGGAATCCAGGATGTGAAAAGTCGGCAATTGCGAACAGGCGATGAACAGCGCGTCGCAATCGGCCTCGATCATGGCTCGCGCCCGCTGCTCGACTTCGTCTTCGGTAATGCGTCCCAGCGCCGACACATCGGCCGCGTGAAAACTGTCCAGGTGATCCACGGAGATATCGCCGGACTCCAGGAAGCGTCGAATGCGCATATTCACATCGTCCTGGTACGGAGTAAGGAGCGCAATGCGGCGGGCGCCGATTTCTCGCAGTGCATCGAGCATGGCTCGCGCCGTGGTGACGACCGGTCGACCGGTGATTGCGGCGAGATCCTTCGCGATGGCGGCGTCGCCTTCGGGGCCGAGAATGAATCCCGCCGCGGTGCAGCCGTAGGCGATGACATCGACCGGCGCCTCGGTGAATGCGGCGGCGAGCTCGACCGCTGCTTTTTTATACGCAGGCAACGATTCGGGCGTCAGCAAACCTTCGCCTCGCGGCACCCGCAATGTTTTGCAGAGACTGCCTTCGGGGAGCCAGTCCAGCATTTCAGGCTCCATGGTCGTATTATTGGCCGGCACCATCAGGCCCAGGCGAACAGGGTTTGTCATTGTGCTGTTCCTTTTGCGTCGAGCGGCATCAGTGGCGCAGCGACGCCCGCGGGCAACGGCAAGCGTGCGGTATTGAGCACCATGGCCAGCATGCTGTAATAGCCGCAAAGAGCTATCAGGTCGAGCGCGCCAGGCAAGCCGAATCGGCCCGCAATATCGTTGAACGTGGCATCGTCGGCTTCACCGGACTGATGCAGGCTGCGGCAAAAAAGGTAGACCGCAGCCTGGTCGCCGCTCATGCCGACGGGCGGCTCGCCCCTGGCGATGGCCTCGATGATGGCAGTCGATAGCGTGGTCGTTTCGCGCGCAATACGCGAATGGGCATGCCATTCGTACTGGCAGCTCCAGCGTCGCGCCGCAACCAGCACGGCCAGTTCGATCAGATCGGGAGCCAACTGCGTGCCGAAGCGCAGGTATTCGCCCAGGCTTTGCACCCGGCTTGCCAGTTCAGGCTGGTGTATCAGGGCCAGGAAGGGCCCCCTGATCGAACCTCGCGGGCCAGAGGCGATCTCGGCCGCAACCTTGCGTTGCGGTTCTGTCATGTTTTCGGGTTCGATCTGGGCAAAACGTGGCGAGGTCATGGCATCAGGTCCTTGTGGGCTGGGCCGGTGGGCTGCCGGCAGGCGGGCGTATGGTGATGGAATGGGCCGGGCGGTCGGGGGCGGCGTTGATGGGGCGCCAGCAGAATGATCGCACCTCGCCGAATTCATGCGGCAAGCGCAGCCACGTGTCGCCGCCATCGATGCTGCGATATATCTGCCCCAGGTTGCTTGCGAGGAAAATGATCTCGGGATTGGAGGGATGCGTTGCCACGCACCACGGTGTACTGTTCAGGCCAGGAGGCAAGCCCGCATCTTTCCAGGTTTCGCCATAATCGGTGCTGCGCCACAGGATTCCTGTGGAACCCGGTGGCCCGTCGCCGTTGGTCAGGAATAAAGTGGCGTCGCTATCGGCGCGCGGCACGATGGCTCGCGTGTATTGCCATGGGGAGTCGAGTTCTTGAAAGACCCATGTGCGGCCCTCGTCTTCGCTGCGATGCAGGCCGCGGTTGGTGGTTGCGAACAGGATCGTCGCCCCTGAAGCGTTCCTGATGCAGGCGATGCCGTGCACATCGGCCGAGATCAGGCCGTCGTCGCGCCGAACCCAGCTGCGGCCGCCGTCGTCGCTGCGGTAAATGCCGCCGATCTCGACGGTAGCCCATATGACATGGGCATCTCCTGGTTCGACCAGGATTTGCGTGACGCGGGTTGCTCCCATATTGATTTCGGAAAATTTCGAAATGCCGGGCACGTTCAGTTCATGCCAACTGGCGCCCGCGTCGTTCGAGCGGAAAAAACCGGCGGGACGCGTGCCGGCATAAAGAATGCGGGGATCGTCGGGATCCTGCGCCAAGGCCCATATATCGTGCATGGGCGAGGCCACGGGCGTCCAGCGCACGGTTTTTTCGCTCCACCTGAACAAACCCATGTCTGTACCGGCGTAGAGCTCATCAGGCGTTTTTGGATGGCCGCAGAATGTCCAGACGCGTGCTTCGAGATACATGCCGGAATGACTGTTCGGGTGGACCCAGGTTTCCCCCATATCGTCGCTGAACCATGCGGAGTGCCCCGCCGTACCCGCGTAGACCTCGATTCGCGTACCCATTTTTTTCGATGCCTTGTCTATTGCATGGATTGTTAGAAAGATTAATTTATTCTACTATGTGAGAAATATTACTATTTATAAGATAAGGAGACAACTATGAAAAATTTGAGCGCAGCGCTGGCTGCCGGCATCCTGGCCCTGGCCGCGGCCCCCGCGATGGCGCAGTCCTATCCGTCCCGGCCCATCAGTATTGTGATCGGCTTCCCTCCAGGAGGCGCAATCGACACCATTACGCGCGTCATTGGGCCCAAGATGTCGGAATCCATGGGCCAGCCGATCGTCATTGAAAACAAGCCCGGCGCCGGAGGGGCCATCGGTGCGGCTTATGTGGCGCGGGCCAAGCCGGATGGGTACACGATTTTCATGGGCACCATGGGCAACTTCGCAATTGCGCCAAGCTTGATCAAGAACCTGCCCTACAACGTACAGAAGGATTTTGCCCCGGTAACCCTGGTGGCCGCTTCGGGCTTTGTCCTGTATGTCAATCCCAAGCTGCCTGTCAAGACTGTCAAGGATCTTATCGCCTACGGCAAGGCGCACCCGGGCGGTTTGAACTTCTCGTCCAGCGGCAATGGCGGTTTGCCGCATATGGCGGGGGAAATGTTCAACTCCGCAACTGGCCTGAAAATGACTCACGTCCCTTATAAAGGGAGCAGTCCCAGCATCGCCGGCCTTATTGCCGGCCAGGTCCAGCTGACATTCGAGGCGCCCGCCATCGGCATCCCGTTCGTCCAGTCCGGCCAGCTTGTCGCTCTTGCCACCACCGGCGACAAGCCCTTGGCCGCTCTGCCCAATGTGCCGACGGTGGCGGCATCCATGCCGGGGTTCACCATATCGAACTGGTTCGGCATGGCTGTTCCGGCTGGCACTCCGCCAGAGGTCGTAGACAGAATCCAAAAGGAAGTTGCCAAGGCCTTGCGCCAGCCCGCGGTCAAATCCAAGCTGGAATCCGTGGGCGTGGAGCCGGTGGGCAATACGCCTGGAGAATTCGGCAAATACATAAAGGATGAGACCGGCCGCTGGGCGCATGTGATCAAGGAAGCCGGCATCAAGATGGAGTAGCACGCCGGGCTCACCGTGTTCTTAAGGCGCGAGGGTGGCTACTCTTGGAACCGCATTTCTTTTCAATTGCGGCGCGTACTACACTAAGGCAGTGATTCACTCTCTTTGATCGGGGCCTGATATTCATGGCTCCGGCGCTTTACGGGGATATCCATGCCTACACATCAATCGGCTCGCGAGGCCGTGGCTTCGGCAACAGCGTCCGCGATTTCCTTTATATCTTCCCACACCGCAGGCGGCAAGACCGCTGCCTCCAATGCCGCGGATCGGCCGGGCGCGTCCTTTCATCTTCGCAAAGTGGCGGTGTGCGGCGCGGGTGTGATGGGGGCGCAGATTGCGGCACATTGCGTCAATGCGGGCGTGCCGGTGGTGTTGTTCGATTTGCCGGCCAAAGAGGGCGATAAAAGCGGCATTGCCAAGCGGGCGATTGCCCAGCTTAAAAAGCTGAATCCCGCGCCGTTGGGCACGCCGCAACTGGCCGAGCTGATCACACCCGCCAACTATGCGGACGACCTGAACCTGCTGGCCGATTGCGACCTGATCATCGAGGCCATTGCCGAACGCCTGGACTGGAAGCGCGATCTTTATCATCAACTGGCGCCGGCGATCAAGCCGCAGGCCATTATCGCCAGCAACACGTCAGGCCTGTCGATCACCGCCTTGTCGCAGGCTTTGCCCGAGCAGTTGCGGCATCGTTTCTGCGGGGTGCATTTTTTCAATCCGCCGCGCTATATGCCTCTGGTCGAACTGATTCCCACCGCCGATACCGAGCCGGCGCTGCTCGACGACCTGGAAACCTTTCTGGTGTCGCAGTTGGGCAAGGGCGTGGTGCGCGCCAAAGATACGCCCAATTTCGTGGGTAATCGCATCGGCGTATTCGGGATTTTGTCGGTGTTTGCTCAGGCTGAAAAATTCGGCCTGCCCTACGATCTGGTCGATGAGCTGACAGGCAAGCGCCTGGGGCGCGCCAAGTCGGGTACCTTCCGCACGGCCGATGTGGTGGGCCTGGACACCCTGGCGCACGTGGTGCGCACCATGCAAGACCAACTGCCCGACGATCCGTTTCATGCGCATTTCGGCGTGCCGCCGGTGGTGGCGGCACTTATTGAAAAAGGCGCCCTGGGGCAAAAGACCGGAGCGGGTTTTTATCGCAAGGAAGGCAAGGCCATATTGCGGCTCGACCCAGCCAAGGGGGAGTATGTTCCCGCCGATTCCACGATCGACGAGGGCGTGGCCGCTATATTGGCCGAGCGCGATCCGGCCAAGCGCCTGAAGGCCTTGCGCGAATCGGACCACCCGCAGGCGCAGTTCGTCTGGGCGGTGCTGCGCGACGGCTTCCATTACAGTGCCGTGCATCTGGCCGATATTGCCGATACGGCACGCCAGGTCGATCAGGCCATGACCTGGGGCTTCGGCCATGCCCAGGGTCCGTTCGAGATCTGGCAGTCGGCGGGCTGGTGCGAAGTGGCCGGCTGGATAGCCGAAGACATCAAGGCGGGCAAAGCCCTGTCCAGCGCGCCGCTGCCCGGCTGGGTCACCCGCGGCCCGGTGTGGGATGCGCAAGGCGTGCAGACGGCCGAGGGCTCCTGGAATCCGCGCACGCAGAAATTTCAGCCGCGCAGCGATTTGCCCGTGTATCGCCGCCAGATCGCCGCGCCGCGCCTGGTGGGCGAGCCCGATTCCCTGAACGATACCGTTGTTTTCGAAAACGAGGCCATCAAGTGCTGGACCCTGCCGGCGCCGCACCCGCAAGAGGTGTTGATTCTATCGTTCAAGTCCAAGATGCATACGCTGGGCCCGGATGTGGTGCGCGGCATTGCGCAGGCGGTCGACCTGGCCGAGGCCTCATTCAAGGCCTTGGTGATAGGCCAGTTGAGCGAGCCGTTTTCGGCGGGTGCCGACCTCAAGGCCATGCTGCCGGTTTTCGCCGCGGGCGGTGCGGCGGCGGTGGAACCCATCGAGCGCGAGATGCAGGACATGGTCCTGCGCTTGCGCTACGCCCAGGTGCCGGTGGTGGCCGCTTTGGCGGGCATGGCGCTGGGCGGGGGCTGCGAGCTCTCGGTGCATTGCGCCAGGCGGGTCGCGCATTTTGAAACCTATATTGGCCTGGTCGAGGCCGGCATAGGCCTGGTACCCGGTGCGGGCGGCCTGACGTACTGCGCGCGCCGCGCGGCCGAGTTGCAGGCGGAAGGCGCGCCGGATGCGCCCTTGCTGGTTTTCCTTAAAAAATTCGCCCTGGCGGTGGCCAGCGCCCAGGTGTCCAGGTCGGCGCTCGATGCGCGGCAGATCGGCTATTTGCAAACGTCCGATACGGTCGTCATGAACCGCTACGAACTGCTGTATGTGGCGGTGCGCGAAGCGCAGGCCATGGCCGAGTCCGGCTGGCGCGCCCCGATACCACGCACTTTTCCGGTGGCCGGACGCGACGGCACGGCCACGCTGAAGGCGCAATTGCTGAACATGAAGGTGGGAGGCTATATCTCCGACTACGATTTTGTCGTGGCGGAGAAAGTGGCGTATGTGATGTGCGGAGGCGATGTCGACCCCGGCTCGCTGGTCGACGAGGCCTGGATGCTGGCGCTTGAACGCGAAGCCTTCCTGGGTTTGCTGACCCAGGCCAAAACCCAGGAACGCATCGCCGGCATATTGAAAACCGGCAAGCCGGTACGCAATTGATGGATCAGCTGTAGGAGTGGCCCTTGTGGCCACCCTTCATGCGGGAAATAACAGGACAAGCAGGTACCCGGCTTGTTCCATGCACACGAGGTCAAGGAGTTTGGTATGAGCACTTTGCAGCAAGCCTATATCGTCGCGGCGACTCGCACGCCTATTGGCAAGGCGCCGCGCGGCGTGTTGTCGCATCAACGTCCCGACGATCTGCTGGCGCGGGTGATCCAGGGTGTGTTGGCGCAGGCGCCCAGCCTGGACCCGGCCGCGATTGAAGATGCGATCGTGGGCTGTGCGATTCCCGAGGGCCCTCAGGGCCTGAATGTCGCTCGCATAGGCGCCTTGCTGTCGGGGCTGCCCAGCTCGGTCGGGGGCGTGACCGTGAACCGGTTCTGCGCGTCCGGGCTTACCGCCATCGCCATGGCCGCCGACCGCATTCGCGTGGGCGAAGCCGATGTGCTCATCGCGGGCGGCACCGAATCCATGAGCCAGGTGCCGACCATGGGCGTCAGCACGTCGTTCAGTCCAGCTATTTTTGCGCGCGACGAGAATCTGGGCATCGCGTATGGCATGGGCCTGACGGCCGAGCAGGTCGCAGTGCGCTGGAAGGTATCGCGCGAGGATCAGGATGCGTTTGCGCTGCGTTCGCATCAGCGGGCGATTGCCGCGCAGCAGGCCGGCGAATTCGCCGATGAAATGCTGCCGCTCGATGTGATCAATCGGGTGCCCGATTTGCACACGGGCAAGGTGGCCGAGACCCACAAAATGGTAAGCCTGGACGAGGGCGCACGCGCCGACACCAGCCTGGATGCCCTGGCAAAGTTGCGGCCGGTGTTTGCGGCGCGCGGCAGTGTGACCGCTGGCAATAGTTCGCAGATTTCCGATGGCGCGGGTGCGCTGCTGGTGGTGTCCGAGCGCGCGCTCAAAACCCATGGGCTGACTCCTTTGGCGCGCTTTGTGTCGTTTGCGGTGCGCGGGGTGCCCCCCGAGATCATGGGTATCGGCCCCAAGGAAGCCATCCCCCGGGCCTTGAAACACGCCGGATTAAAGCTGGATCAGATGGGCTGGATCGAGCTGAACGAAGCCTTCGCGGCGCAGTCTCTGGCGGTAATACGCGATCTGGGCTTGAATCCCGAGATCGTGAATCCAATGGGGGGGGCGATTGCCCTGGGGCATCCCTTGGGTGCAACCGGCGCCATCCGCGCCGCCACCGTCATACATGGCATACGCCGCCGCAAATTCGATTACGGCATGTTGACCATGTGCGTAGGCACAGGCATGGGGGCGGCGGGTATTTTCGAAAGGGTGTAGTTTAATCGTCTGGCCCGATTGAACGATCGTCCTTCAGGCCTCGCCGTTTTCCTCGAGTATCGCCATGACATTGCGCCCCGTGCGCCGCAGATGCTGCGTCAGAATCTGTGCGGCGAGTTCCTTGTCGCGAGCCATGGCCGCCTCGAAAATGGCTTTGTGTTCGGCAGGAACGTTCTCGTCGGGGGCATGCCGCGTCAGAAACAGCCGCCGGTAGCGGTCGCTCAGATCGTGCAGTGTGCCGCAAAAGCGCAGCAGCAAAGGCATGCCGCAGGCCGAAAACAGAGTCAAGTGGAAAACGCGATGCGTTTTTTCCCATTCGTCGGATCGCTCCCCTTTTTCTTCCAGGCGGGCCAGGCGGTAATACGCCGCCGTCAAGGCATCCTCCCAGGCTGCATCGCCGTGCAAGATCGATTCGTTCATGGCCATGACCTCCATTTGCGTGCGCAGGGTGGTGACTTCACGCAGGTTTTCCGCCGATACGGGGGCGACGCGGTAGCCGCGATGATCCGCGATCTGCACCAGGCCCTCCGCGGTCAGCCGAGTCAGCGCTTCGCGCAGCGGACTGAGACTGACCGCATAGTGGTGGCGCAGATCGTCCAGCCGCAGCTTGGTGCCGGGCGGGTACGAGCCTTGCAGGATCTCGGCGCGGATCTGAATCGCAAGTGCCGCCGTAAGCGACGCTCCGGCTTCCGGTGCCTGGGGGTCTGAAGAATTTTTCATGCGGACGCCATTATGTTCCATGGCTATTTTAGCTGCATTATAAATAATCGATTAAAAATAAATAATCGATATTTTTATTGACATAGGCAATTTTATAGTCAAACATTGAGGCCTGTCGCAAGCCATGCACCGCGTTTTCGCAGCGACGTGGAAGTAGCGGCGCACCAATTCAAGACCTCAAGGAACCATGTATGTCCATAGCCGGAATCGATACGGAAATTGTCCGCAAATCCATGGGTGAGCCGCAGGGCGGCGCCTCCGCCGTGCAGCATGCGGCCGATACATACCGGGATTTGCTGGGCTTTCTGCCTCCGCGTGTAGAGGCCAGATTGCATGTAACGGGTGCGCTGGATCCTGTCTTGCTCGACCTGCAGGAACAGGTTCGCTCCCACGCCATGAATCCGGCGTGCTTCGACTCCAAGACGGTACAGTTGATGGTCTTCGGCATGCTGGTGGTCGACCTGAGCGATGCGGCCACCATTCACGGCATTGCGGCGCGGCGTGCCGGCGCCAGCTGGGAAGAAATGCAAGCGGTCGTGAGCCTGGCGTACTTGTTCCGGGGTGTTTCCGCCGCCAATCGCGGCGCCGATCTGCTGGCGCGGATCGCTGAACGCGAAGCGCAAAATCCGGGCGGTGCCTAGCCGCGCACGTGCAGTGCCGGTTTTTATCTTCTTCAATTCAGAGGGTATCGCTCATGCAGGACTGTCCCGCTCCCGATCGTCACACCAAACCCCCGCGTTTCCGTATGCCGCCCGACGCATGCGACTGCCATGCCCATGTTTTCGGCCCTCAAGCGCGCTACCCGTTTTCGCCGCAGCGCAGCTATACGCCGGAAGACTGTACCGTGGAAGATTACGAACGACTCCTGGCCACGCTGGGCATTGATCGCGCCGTTATCGTTCATGGCGGTGCGCACGGCACTGACAACGAGGTCACCCTGAACGCCCTTGAGCGCATGGGGGCCAGGGCGCGCGGGATCGCCGTCCTGCCTCCCGGCAGTTCGGACGCCCGGCGCCACCGCATGCATGATCTTGGCATCCGGGGCTATCGCATGTCGACGGTGGTGGGCGGCGGCGTCGGTTTCGATCAATTGGAAGCGCTGTCGGCCGAGGCCAAGGAGATGGGCTGGCACCTGGTACTGCATTTCAAGCATGCGGCCGAACTGCTTGAGCTGGCTCCCCGCATACAGGCGCAGCATGTCGACTATGTGCTGGATCATCTGGCGCGCATACGCGGCGACGAAGGGCTGGATAGCCCTGCGTTCGGCACCTTGGCCCGCCTGCTCGACACCGGGCATGCCTGGGTCAAGCTGGCCAGCCTGTATCGATTGTCGTCCCAAGCCTATCCGCATGCCGACATGCTGCCGATGATTCACCGGGTCGTGCAAAGGTGGCCCGACCGGATCATTTGGGGCAGCAATTGGCCGCATCCCATTTGCCCGGTTTCCATGCCCAACGATGGCGATCTGGTCGACCTGATCCCCTTGTGGGTGCCCGATGCCGCCGCCCGACAGAAGATGCTGGTCGACAACCCCGCCCGGCTATACGGTTTTTGACTTTGATTGCCGCAACACGTGCCGCCGGAAAGAGGGCACCGCAGAAAATAACGGAGACTAATATGAAGAAACAGATATTCCAGGCGTTCGCTTTTGCCGCCGCCTTGCTGGTCATACCCGCGGCACCCTCGCAGGCCGCCGCTTATCCCAGCGAGCCGATCAGCATTGTCGTGCCGTTTCCGCCCGGAGGCACTACGGATCTTGTGGCTCGTGTGCTGGCGGAAAAGCTGGCTTTGCAATTGAAGCAATCGGTCATCGTCAAGAACCGCCAAGGCGCGGGCGGAAATATCGGCGCGGCGGAAGTGGCCCGCGCAAAACCCGATGGCTACACGCTGTTGCTATCGAGTGCGGGGCCGCTCAGTATTAACCAGCAGTTATATGCCAACCCAGGCTATGATCCAGTCAAGGATTTCGCGCCGGTGTCGCTGGTGGCTTCGGTGCCGATCATGTTGGTCAGCAATCCGAAAGCGCCGTTTACCACTCTGGCTGGGCTGATCGCCTATGCCAAGGCGCATCCGGGCCAGCTTTCGTATGGATCTCAGGGTAGCGGCACGACCAGCCACCTGACCATGGAACTGCTGAAGCTGGATGCCGGAATCGATCTGCAGCATATTCCCTATCGCGGCAGCGCGCCTGCCGCGGCGGACCTGATCGGTGGACAGATCCAGGTCATGTTCGACAACTCGCCCACCACTTTGCCCCAAGTCAAGGCGGGTACCATGCGCGCGCTGGGCGTCGCATCCAGCCACCGCATACCCGAAATGAAGAATATCCCGGCCATTGCCGAAATAGTTCCAGGCTTCGAGTCCGAGGCCTGGTTCGGCCTGGTGGCGCCGGCAGGCACGCCGGCCCAAACGCTGGACACACTGAATGCGGCCGTTCGCCGGGTGCTGGCCGATCCGGCCGTCATTTCCCGTTTCAGGGCGGTGGGTGTCAATCTGGTGGGCGACTCCCCCAGCGAGTTTCGCCGGTTTATCCAGGCTGAAGTGGGTAAATGGGGCAAAATCATCAAGGCCACAGGCTTGAAGCTGGGGTAGCTCGCGAATTCGGCAGCCGGGAAAAGGAACTTTTGACCCCAGGGCGGATCTTAAGATTAGCACTCTCGCTACCAGAGTGCTAATATAGAAACCTGCTTATTCCTTATTTCTTGAAGGGTCTGCTGCCTGATGACACAAAACTCGCAATCTTTGGCCTTGTCCAACTCCACTTTGGCCATGGCTATTTCCAACCCAGGTGCTTTAGGCACGATCGAAGCCTATATCAGCGCCGTCAATCGCCTGCCCTTGCTCACTCAAGAGCAGGAAGTGGCTTTGGGTCAGCGTTTGCGTGACGACTCCGACCTCGATGCCGCCCGTCAACTGATTATTTCGCATTTGCGGCTGGTCGTGTCCGTGTCGCGCCAGTATCTGGGCTATGGCCTGGCGCATGCCGATCTTATCCAGGAAGGCAATGTGGGCCTCATGAAGGCCGTCAAGCGCTTCGACCCCGATCGCGGGGTGCGCCTGGTGTCGTTTGCCGTGCACTGGATCAAGGCTGAAATCCACGAATATATCGTGCGCAACTGGCGTCTGGTCAAGGTGGCAACCACCAAGGCTCAGCGCAAGCTGTTTTTCAATTTGCGCAAGATGCGTCCCGATGGACAAACGCTCGATACTGAACAGGTCAGCGCCATTGCCCGTGAACTCAACGTTCGCCCCGAGGACGTCAGCGAGATGGAAGTCCGGCTTTCGGGCCGTGAAATGGCGCTCGATGGCCAAAGCGACGACGAAGATGCGTACGCACCCATTGCCTATCTGTCGGATGACGGGCAGCAAGAACCTTCGCGGGTACTTGAGCGCCGCGCACACGATACCCTGCATGGCGCGGGCCTGACTGGCGCACTCGATGGCCTGGATGCCCGCTCGCGCCGTATCGTCGAAGCGCGCTGGTTGCAGGACGAAGGCGGTGCGACGCTGCACGAACTGGCTGCCGAGTTCGGTGTGTCGGCCGAGCGCGTGCGGCAAATTGAAGCCGCCGCTTTCAAAAAAATGCGTGTGGCCCTGACGGCTTGAGCTCCTTTTACTTGCAGTGGCGCCGTTTGTCTGCAATGTGCCACGGCTTGGGCTGTGATATGACACATTTTGATACAAGGTGGCGGGAGAAACCGAGAACTTATTGCCGAAGAGCCTGACTAATCTTCCATAGACAGCGAACTTGGCACCTGCTGCCGGGTTCATGTTCTTGTCGTCCGTTTCGGCTTCTCCTCTTTCCCCTCCCTTTTGAAACGGATGTTTGCGGGACTCTCCACGAGTCCCGTTTTTTATGCGCGCCGCGCGCAGGCATTGAAAACAGTATTGCCCAATGACAGCCGGCGCTAAAAGCAGAGATATGCATCAATCCCGATATAGAGATCTATGGGGCAGATAGGTGTTTCCATATTTCTTCCATAGGGGTTCTTCGGGCTGTATGACTCGTTTATCCAGTGGGGTCGGCAAATTTGCTTTTCACGTTTGGTTCGAGTTGTTTAGGGCACTCGAGTGTTTACGGCGTTCGATGTTTTGGTCGCTTTGGTATTTACGGTTTGGTATTTAAAGACGCCGTCTATCGGGGCTTGGGGTCAGGCCCGGCACGGCGTGCTGGATCCGGATCTACCTCGTCCAGGCGGGCGTCGGGCGAACTCGCCCAGCCTCACGAGGCTGGGCTCAGACAGCGCCCGCCGAAAGCCCCCGCCTTCCCTACGGTAGCATCCGGCGCACGCCTTACGCCGGTCCTGACCCCAAGCCCCGATAGACGGCTCACGTGATGGCATGCCTGGAATGAATTTGCCGGCCCAAGGTATACCTCGATGCATGACCTCAACGTTTCTCTCGGTGCATGACCCTAACGCTGCTCTCGATGCATTTCCTCAACGCGAGCCGCACCGCCCACCCTGCGGCGTCTTTATAGAACTACCACCGCGCCCACACAGCCCAATAGCCCAATAGCCCAAGCCTAGCTGAGCAGTCCGGTGGGCGGCCTTGCCTCCCAGCCCAGCGCAGTCCAATTATCGAAATTATAAAAAAAACGCTATCCTACTTCGGACGTATGGCGCTTGATCGACTTTCCGCGCCTTGGAGGCGTCGCCCGAATGATGGCACCACATATAAAATCGTCCCTGAATGCTTCCTGATGCTCCGGAAGCACAGGGTTTGAGGGATTGCAGATGCAGGTAGGATTTTGGGTATTCGGATTGGCAGGCCTGCTGGCTCTGGTATGTTTCATGCCACCGCTGGCTGGCCGCTTGCGGCTGCCTTATTCTGTACTGCTGGCCATTGTCGGATTCGCGCTGGGCATCATTATTCATGTGCACAGCTGGGCTCCGGTCATCATGTCGGATTTCCTCGATTCGCTGCAGCATTTCGAGGTATCGTCCGATACATTTCTTTTTGTGTTCTTGCCGGTTTTGCTGTTTGAAACATCGCTGGCGCTAAATGTACGGCGTTTGCTCGACGACATTGGCCTGATCCTGATGATGGCTATTGGGGCCGTGGTTGTGTGTACAGTGGTAGTCGGGTTTTCTATCAATGCCGTATCCAGTTACGGCCTGATAGTATGCCTGATGCTGGGAGCCATCGTTGCCACCACCGACCCGATTGCCGTGGTGGGGGTCTTTCGCGAGGTGGGCGCGCCCAAGCGCCTGACGACCTTGGTCGAAGGTGAGTCGCTGTTCAACGACGCGGCATCGATTGCGCTGTACTCCGTATTGTTGACCACGCTATATACCGGCGGCGATATCTCGGTCGGCACCGTGTTCTGGAGCTTTCTGTTCAGCTTCCTCGGTGGCGGGGTAATCGGCTTTCTAATGGGTCGCCTCGCATGCTGGCTGATCATGTGGTTGCGTGGCTGGCCTACCGCCGAAATTACCCTGACCATTGCCTTCGCCTACCTGACCTTCTTCATTTCAGAACATTATTTCGGTGTGTCCGGCGTGGTGGCGACAGTGATTGCCGGCCTGGTGGTCGGGTCTACGGGCCGCACGCGCATGTCGCCGACGACCTTCGAACAACTCGAAAGCGCCTGGTCGCAGTTCGGTTTCTGGGCCAATTCGCTGATTTTCGTGTTTGCGGCCATGCTGATTCCTCGGATGATGGCCGAGGTCAGCTGGGTGCAGGTGCTGCTGGTGCTGTTGCTGTTCGTGGCGACGCTGGCGTCGCGGGCGGTCATGGTGTTTGGCGTCCTGCCGGTGCTGGGCCTGACCCGTTTCGGCACCAAGGTCAGCCGCTCCTACCGCATCGTCATGTGTTGGGGAGGGCTGCGCGGCGCCGTATCGCTCGCCTTGGCACTGGCCGTTACCGAGCAGCACAATGTGCCGCACGATGCCCGCCAGTTCATTGCCGTGGCCACTACCGGGTTCGTGTTGATGACCCTGTTCATCAACGGCGTCAGCCTGCGGCCCCTGATCCGCCGTTTGCATCTGGACCAGCTGTCGCCCATCGAGCGCACAATACGCAACCAGGCGTTGGTGGTGGCGCTTGAAGACTTGCAACACAAAACTGACGAGATTGCCCAGAAGGAACACATAGGCACAGAAGTGCAGGCCCGCATACGCGCCGTGTTCGACGCGAGCCTGGCCAGTGTGAACGATGCGCAGGTACGCCAGATGTCGCATGACGAAAAGGTGGCGGTAGGCCTGGCCATTGTTGCCGCGCGCGAAGAGGAAATGTTTTTCGACGTGCTCAAGGCGCAGATCGTCGATTGGCGCATGGCGGAATCCCTGATGTCGCGGGCCGAGCGCATGAGCGATGCGGTGCGGGATGGGGGCCTGGCCGGTTTCGAGGCGGCCATAGCAGCCGATCTGCGTTATTCGACCGGGTTTCGCTGGTCTCTGCGGATGCACTATATTTTTGGATTCCAGGGCTGGCTGGCGTTCGAGCTGGCCTATCGTTTCATGAATCTCATGAGCAAGCGCTCGGTGGCGCAACGCCTTATCCTGTTTGCCCAGACAGAAATCCAGCCCCTGCTCGGCGAGGAAGCCACCAAGGCCATTGTCGAGGCGCACAGGCATCGCCTCGCGCTGCTTGAAAGTGCGATTCAGGCGCTCAATCTGCAATATCCCTCATTTGCCATGTGGCTGCAGGAATCGTATCTGGGACGCATGGCGCGCGCCCTCGAGAAGCTGCGCTACCGCGACATGCTGTCGGAGTTCCTGATCAGCGGCGAAGTCTACGCCGATCTGGTCCGGCAAATCGGCAGTCGCTGGGAACACATCGACAAGCGGCCTGCTCTGGACATTGCCATGAGCGCCAGCGACCTGATCAAACGGGTGCCTTTGTTCGAGGGCATTTCACCAGAATCGCTCAAGGCGATCAGCAAGCTGCTCAAGCCGCGGCTGGCGGTGCCCGATCAGCCGGTCAGTGTGCAGATGGGGCGCATGCGCGCTATGTATTTCGTGGCTTCGGGTGCTGTATCGGTCGAGTTGCCCGACCGCACTACCATCGAATTGGGTACGGGCGAGTTTTTCGGTGAAATCGCGTTGATTTCAGGCAATGAATTCGTCTTGAATGTGCAATCGCTGGGCTACAGTCGTCTGTTGATGCTGATGGGGCGGGACTTCGATGCGCTGTTGGCGCGCGATGCGATTTTGCGTGAAAAGATCGAATCGGTCGCCAAGCAGCGCTTGCGGGCATTGGCGGTGTGGCAGGAATTCCAGTCTGGAGAGCGCCAATACGAGCCTTTGCCCGAGATGCATCCTCCGGCGGAGGAGCCCACGGTCAAACCGGCTGGCGACACATCGTAAGTGCTGGCGGGTTGGCGCATTTTTGGTTTGAGCGTTTACGGCGTTGAACGGGTTTCAGTGATTTTTGTTTGAGCTATTTTTAGGCTTATGCGATGGCTTTGGACTGTGTTGTTTGTATAGGCGGACGTAGTTCTAAAAAGACGCCGCAGGGTGGGCGGTGCTGTGTAGTCCGGCACGTCCAGCGGTCGGCTAGCTGCGCTAGCCGACTACCCGGGTCTGCCTCGTCCAGGCGGGCGTCGGGCCAACTCGCAGTGCCTCGCGCGCGAGGCACTGCTCAGACAGGGCCCGCCGAAGGCCCCCGCCTTCCCTTCGTCAGCACCCGGCGCTGGACTACCGCCGGACTACACAGCACCACCCACCCTGCGGCTTGCGTTGAGGGAATGCATAGAGGTATACGTTGGGGAAGCGGCGTTTAGCCAATCACGGGATACATTGAGGCGGCGGGCGTTTAGTCAATCGAGTCGCCAATCCATCAAGAAGTCAATCGAAATGGATACGGCCACGTGATAGAGGCATGAGTGCAGGCACGTTAACGGTTCTATGGGTGCGGGCCCATTAACGGTAGGTGCAAGCGGGTAAATTCCGAGCATCCCGTGATGCAATTCCAGGCATGCCATTACGCGAGCCGTCTATCGGGGCTTGGGGTCAGGACCGGCGTAAGGCGTGCGCCGGATGCTACCGTAGGGAAGGCGGGGGCTTTCGGCGGGCCATGTTTGAGCGTAGCCGCGCCAGCGGCGTAGCGAGTTTGGCCCGACGCCCGCCTGGACGAGGTAGATCCGGATCAAGCACGCCGTGCCGGCCCTGACCCCAAGCCCCGATAGATGGCGTCTTTAAATACCCATCCACCGAATGCCATAAACAAACACTTAAACAAAAAATGCGCTAATGCCGTGTCTGTTGACGGATGCGATCTCTTAAAGCAATTGCCTGATATCGCCGGCAATGACCTTGGCGGGAGCATTGCCGTTGAGCAGCACGCGTGCCTCGCCCTTTTGGTCGAGAATATAAAACGAAGAAGAATGGTTCATGTCGTATTCGCCAGGCGTCTTGCCCGGCGCCTTGGCGTAGTAAGCCTTGAACGACTGCGCGGTTTTATGCAACTGCTCGTCCGAGCCTGTCAGTCCCACGAAGGTGGGATAGAACGCCTTGACGTATGCGCCCATGAGCGCGCCGGTGTCGCGTTCCGGATCGACGCTGATCATGACGACTTGCACTTTTTTCGCATCGTCCTTCAATAGCTGCATGGTTTGAGCCAGCTCGGCCATGGCGGTGGGACAGACATCCGGACAGTGCGTAAAGCCGAAGAACACCACCACCACCTTGCCTTTGTAGTCGGCCAGGGTGCGCACCTGTCCGCTGCTGTCCACCATGGCCATATCGCGTCCGAGATGAGTGCCGCTGATGTCCGTGCCCTGGAATTTGGGCTCGCTTTTACAGCCGGCCAGGGCCAGGGATAATGCGCCGGCGGCGGACAGGGCGATAAAGGTGCGGCGTTGGCTTGAATAGCGGGGCATGAGTAATCCAGGGCCGGTGGAAGTTCGCTGCGGCGTCTTCGCCCAAGGCGCAAGGACGCAGCGCGAGGCCGGCAGTTTAAATCAGGTTGATCCAGTGATCGAGCAAGAGGGCGCCGAACAATAGCGCCAGGTACAGGATCGAAAAACGAAACAGCTTGCGTGCCAGCTCGTCGCTGTACTCCTTGTACAGGCGCCATGCGTAAGAGACAAACAGGCCGCTCAGAATGACAGCCGCGGCCAGATAGACAGGGCCGCTCATGCGGATGACGAAAGGCAGCAGGGTCGTGGCAAACAGCACCAGGCTGTAAAGCAGTATGTGCAGGCGGGTGAACTGCTTGCCGTGGGTGACGGGCAGCATGGGCAGCCCTGATTTGATGTAATCGTTGTTGCGGTACAGGGCCAGCGCCCAGAAGTGCGGGGGTGTCCAGATGAAGATGATCAGCACCAGGATCCAGGCTTCGGCCGGCACGGAATTGGCAACGGCCGCCCAGCCCAGAGCGGGCGGCATGGCGCCGGACAGCCCGCCGATCACGATATTCTGGGGAGTCCGGGGCTTGAGGATGATGGTATAGATGATCGCATAGCCGACAAAGGTGGCGAAGGTCAGCCACATGGTCAGCGGATTGACCCAGTTGTACAGGACCACCATGCCCAGCCCGCCCAGCAGCCCGGAGCCAGCCAGCACCTGTGTATTGGAAATTGTGCCGCGCGCCGTGGCACGCCTGGCGGTACGCAGCATGCGCGCATCGATTTCCTGCTCGATCAGACAATTGATGGCGAAGGCGGCCGCCGCCAGCAGCCAGATACCTATTGTCCCGGCGACCACATTGCGCAGGGCCGGCAGGCCGGGCGTGGCCAGGAACATTCCAATGATGGCGCAAAAGACGGCAAGCTGGGTTACGCGCGGTTTGGTCAGCACCAGATATTGACGCAACAGGCCGGGTTGGGAGGCGGTAGCAGTAATCATAGTGGTATTTTAGACCCTCCAGCGCGCGACAGGCGCACCAGAAGTGTGACGCTGGCCAGCACCAGGCCGGCGGCGCCTCCGTTATGCAGCACGGCAATCAGCAATGGCCACTGGAAAAAGATCGTGGCCAGGCCGGTGCACAACTGGGCCAGAAGCAAGCCCAGCAGCAGATGGGCGGGGCCGCGCAGCCCGGGTTCGCGGCGCATTTTCCAGCCCAGCGTGCCAAGGTAAATAAACACGGCGAAGGCGAAATTGCGGTGCACCCAATGAATGGCGGTGAGGGCGTATTGGGAAATCATTTCGCCCGATGGAAGCAGGCCCAGGCCACGCACCAGGGAATAGCCGTCGCCGAAGTCCATCCGTGGCAGCCACTGGCCATGGCAGGTGGGAAAGTCCATGCAGGCCAGCGCCGCGTAATTGGTGCTGACCCAGCCGCCCAGGGCGATTTGCGTCAGCAGTAGCGCGAAGCCGACCGCCATCCAGGGCCGCCATGCCCGGGCCTGGATGGCAATGGGCAGGTGGCCGCGTTCGCGGGCGGCCAGCCAGGTCATGATGGCAAGCAAGGTCATGCCCAGCAGCAAATGGCTCGTCACGACAATCGGCATGAGCCTGTGAGTAACAGTCCAGGCCCCGAACGCGCCCTGTATGCAGACGGCAAAGAATGCGACAAAGGCCAGGCGCGGCGTGTTGCCCAGGCGTGCCCGGTAGCGCCAGGCCATGTAGACAATGGCAATGATCATCATGCCGAGTATCGAGCCGGCGTAGCGGTGGATCATTTCGATCCAGGCCTTGGAAAAACTGACCGCGCCGTACGGCATGGCCTGCAGGGCCTGTTCGATGTGGCCGCTGGCGCCGATGGGGGTGATTTTTCCGTAGCAGCCTGGCCAATCGGGACAGCCCAGCCCCGAGTCGGTCAGGCGCACGAAAGCGCCGAACATGATCAGGTCCAGCGTCAGAAACCAGGTCATGAAAACGAGTTTTCGATAGCGGGCTTGAATGCGGTCGATCATGGTTGCCTAGCCGATGCGCGAGTTGGCGAGAAGCTTTTTGAGGTCTCCGCGCACCTTGAGGGGATCGGCCTGATCGGGATATTCCATCATCAGATTGCCTATGGGGTCTATGATCCACATCGGCTTTTGCAAGGCGGCGCCGGCATTGGCCGCGTCTGCTTTGGGCGTCAGGTAGGCCGCCAGGCTCTTGGGGTCGGCGCGGACGATGATAGTGCCTTTGTAGGCTTCAAGAATCTTTGCGGGAATGGGGGCGTCGTCGGTAACGAACCAGACGCGTGTCAGGCGTTCCACTTCCTTGCCTTGGCTGGCGTGCGAATTGCGCAGGATGAACAGTTTCCTGACGCAGGATTCGGGGCATGCTCCCTGGTCGGCCGAGAGCAGCACCCATTTGCCGTGCAGGCTGTGCAGGTCGAAGGGCTGGCCGTCCAGCGTACGCAAGGACAGATCGTTTGCGGCCGGCACAGGGCGTTGCGGCTGGATCAGCGTGCCGTAATTGCTTTCGCCATCGGGGCGCAGGCCCAGGCCGGGAACATAATAGGCCAGCAGGGCAAAAATAACCGGGGCCAGACACACCAGGAGCACGCCGATCAGAGGCTTGATCGAGCGCGGCTTGAGCGGTTGGGCTGGCGTAATCGGGTTGGAGCTAGACACGTGGATTCCTTGAGTAATTCAGATTCGATATTCAGGTTTGGGCCGGTGGCGGGCTTTTGGGGGCGGGCGTTTTGCGGCGGCGCAGGGCGCCGACGGCCGTAACCAGCCACGCAATGCCCGCTATGGCGGCAAATGTGAACCATTGCATGGCATAGCCGATGTTCTTGTCGGCATCAAGGGACGGCTGAGGCCATTCTCGACCCAGGCCGTCGCGGTCGTCCGAAGTCTGTTCGACGACCGTCGGCAGCAATTTTAAGCCAGTGGACTGCGCATAGGCATGCAGGTCCAGATTTTGTATCTGTGGCAAGGTGGTGCCCGGGAGCGGCAGTTTCGCTGGAAGCCGGTCCGCCGTGCTGTGATTGAAAGACCACAGCTCGAATAGCCGGGGTACTCGATCGACCAGTTCGCCGCTCAGGGTATGTATGCCTTCAGGAGCGGGTATGGGGGGCAGCGTTTGCCCGGGGCCCAGGGGGCGGGCGAGCCATCCGCGCAATACCAGCACGGCTGTATGGGTACTCGCATCGATCAGCAGGGGCGTGGCGACCCAGTAGCCCGGCATACCCTTGAAATTGCGGTTTTCGAGCAGCACTGTAAATGAGTTCAGCCAGGTGCCGCTGGCCGAGATCTTGCGCCAATTGATGAATTCACTGTCGGGTGTATTGGCGTTAAGATGCAAGGGTATGTGTTGACGCCCCGCGTCGATGGCCTGGCTTATCGCGTGCCGCTCGTCTGCCCGGCGCAGTTGCCAGTTGCCCAAAGAAACAAAAGCGGCAACCAGGACGCCCAGCAAAATAAGGGTGGCAATAGTATGGGTAGTCGTGTGCGTGCGTGCCATGTCTGCAATAATTCCAGTTTTACCGGAGGCTGATATGCGTTTCGTAGTAATCCTGGCTTTTCTGGGGATCTTGGGAAGTCTGGCCTCGGCCCTGTTCTATCTGATGCATGACAAGAGCGGTACGAATCGCACTGTCAATGCCCTGACTGTGCGTATCGGCTTGTCGATAGCCTTATTCCTGTTTGTGCTGTTTGCCCACTACATGGGCTGGATTCAAGCCACCGGAATCCCACAACAGTAAGGGTAGCCGAAAGTCAGAAAAAAGGGCCGGCAGCGCCAGCCCTTTTTGCGGTTCAGGCCGTTAGCCGATCAGAACCAGTATACGAACAAATACAGACCTAGCCATACCACATCGACAAAGTGCCAATACCAGGCTGCGCCTTCAAAACCGAAATGATGATCGGCCGTAAAGTGGCCCTTGATCAGGCGCAGCATGATGATGGTCAGCATGGTGGCGCCGAGAATCACGTGAAAGCCGTGAAAGCCGGTCAACATGTAGAACAGCGAGCCAAAAGCGCCTGAGTTGAAGCGCAGATGCAGTTCGGTGTAGGCATGATGGTATTCGTAGGCCTGGCAAGCCACGAACGAGAAGCCCAGAATCACGGTTACCAGCATCCAGAAGATGGTCTTGCTGCGATGGCTGGCGCGCAGCGCATGGTGGGCAATGGTAAGCGTCAGGCCCGAGGTAAGCAACAGGGCGGTATTGATGGTGGGCAGCCAGAACGGGCCCACCGATTCGAACGGCGTAATGGTTCCCGCCGGCCCGAAATTGGGCCAGGCGCCGGTAAAGTGCGGCCACAGGAAGGTTTGATGATCAAGATTGCTCAACCAGGGCGTGGTGACTTCGCGCACATACCAGAGCGAGCCGAAAAACGCCGCAAAGAACATGACTTCGGAGAAAATGAACCAGGCCATGCTCCAGCGATAGGAGTGATCCACGCGCTGGCTGTTCATGCCCCCTTCGGATTCGCGGATTGCGTCGCCGAACCAGAAAAACAGCACGACGAACAGGCTGAGTATGCCGACAAGGAACAGCCAGAAGCCCGTTTGATAGCTGTTGATCCAGAGGGCGGCGCCGAGCAGGACCATAAATAAACAGAGGGCCGCCCGGATGGGGTGGACCGAATCGGGGGGCACGTAGTAATAAGGTGCCGCCGTGCCTTGGGCCGAGTGGCTTGCACTCATGGTTTTTCTCCTGATGCGAATATATAAAACTGAAAGTGTTAGGTCACGCTCGTTACGACCCACCGGGCGATCAAGACCAATCCCCCGACGAACAATAAGGCCGCAAGCGCGCCCGCAATGATGAGGTGGACCGGATTGAGGTTGGCGATATCCTGGTGATAATCTTTGCCTTTGCGCACGCCGAAAAACGCCCAGGACACCGCTTTGATAGTCTGGAAGAAATTCAGCTTGCGCTGCGAAAGCTCGTGGATATCTTTGCTCATGCCGGTCTGTCAGCTCATCATCATGAGGCCGCCACGCCAGAAGCACCACGCGAAGATCGCAATGACGATCGCGGCGAGTGCCAGTCCGGTGTAGCGGTTGCGGCGGCGTTGTTCAGGAGTCATGACTATGATCTTACTTGACGATAGGGGGCGTTACGAAAGTGTGGTAAGGCGCAGGTGAAGGTATCGTCCATTCCAGGCTGGTAGCGCCTTCCCAAGGTTTGGCCGGTGCAGGCTCGCCGTGTCCGGACCAAGCCTTGAGCGCAACGTACAGAAAGATCAGTTGCGACAGGCCGAACCAGAACGCGCCAATGGTCGCTACCTGGTGGAAGTCGGTGAACTGGGCCGGATAGTCGGCGTAACGACGCGGCATTCCGGCCAGGCCCAGGAAGTGCATGGGGAAGAACGTGACGTTGAACGAAATCATGGTGGACCAGAAATGCCATTTGCCGAGCTTTTCGTCGTACATGCGGCCGGTCCATTTGGGCAGCCAGTAATAGGCGCCGGCAAACATGGCGAACAGCGAGCCCGCCACCAGCACGTAGTGGAAGTGCGCCACCACGTAGTAGGTGTCCTGCACCTGGATATCGATAGGCGCAATGGCCAGGATCAGGCCGGTAAAGCCGCCGATCGTGAACACGAAGATGAAGCCGATCGCAAACAGCATGGGCGTTTCGAAGGTCATGGACCCGCGCCACATGGTGGCTACCCAGTTGAAGACCTTGACGCCCGTGGGAATCGAGATCAGCATCGTTGCGTACATGAAATACAGCTGCGCGGTGACCGGCATGCCGGTCGTGAACATGTGGTGGGCCCAGACCAGGAACGACAGGATGGCGATCGAGGCGGTGGCATACACCATCGACGAGTAGCCGAACAGTTTCTTGCGGGCAAATGCCGGCACGACCTCTGACACGATGCCGAAGGCCGGCAGAATCATGATATAGACCTCGGGATGCCCGAAGAACCAGAATACGTGCTGGTAAAGTACCGGGTCGCCGCCGCCGGCCGCGTTAAAGAAGGTGGTGCCGAAATGGCGATCGGTCAGCAGCATGGTGACGGCTGCAGCCAGCACAGGCATGACGGCGATCAGCAGGTAGGCGGTGATCAGCCAGGTCCAGCAGAACAGCGGCATTTTCATGAGCGTCATGCCAGGCGCACGCATGTTCAGGATGGTGACGATGATGTTGATCGCACCCATGATCGACGAAGCGCCCATGATGTGCACTGCGAAAATCGTGAAGTCCATGCCGGGACCCATTTGCAGCGACAGCGGTGCGTACATGGTCCAGCCGGCGGCATTGGCGCCGCCGGGAGCGAAGAAGGACAGCGTCAGCAAGGTGGCCGCAACCGGCAGCAGCCAGAAGCTGAAGTTGTTCATGCGGGCGAAGGCCATGTCGGACGCGCCGATTTGCAGCGGAACCATCCAGTTGGCAAAGCCCACGAAGGCCGGCATGATCGCACCGAAGATCATGATCAGGCCGTGCATGGTGGTGAACTGGTTGAACAGCTCGGGCTGGAAAAACTGTAGCCCGGGCTCGAACAATTCCGTGCGCAGCAGCAAGGCCAGCGTACCGCCCTCCAGCAGCATGAAGAACGCGAAAATCAGGTACATCGTCCCGATGTCTTTGTGGTTCGTGGCGAACAGCCAGCGCCGCCAGCCGTGAGGCATGGCATGGGCATGGTCTTCATGGCCATGACTGGCTGGAATGTGATCGGCAGTAATACTGCTCATGGTGGACTCCTTCCTACTCAACCGGAGCGCCGAGTCGCGGCTGCTCCGATAATAAACTTACGATTTGTTGTACGTTCGTCCGCTAGCTTAGCGCAAAGCCTTGACGTCTGCAGGCTGAACCACCGGATCCGGGCCTTTGCCTGCATTGCTCCATGCGTTGCGGGTATAGGTGATTGCGGCGGCGATTTCAACATCGCTCAGCTGGTTGCGCCAGGCCGCCATGGCGGTACCGGGGTGGCCGTTGAGCACGGTAAGGATTTGCCCTTTCATGGGGGCGAGCACGAATTTCGCATCGCCGTCCAGTGCCGGGAAAGTACCGGGGATGCCCTTGCCGTTGGCCTGGTGGCACGCAACGCAATTGGCGCCGAATACTTTTTCGCCACGAGCGACAAGTTCTTCTTTGGTCCATTTCTTGTTGGGGTCGTCAGCCGCGCTGGCCATGGCTTTTTTCTGGTCGGCGGCCCACTTGTCGTAGTCTGCCTGCGACACGACTTTGACGACTATAGGCATGAACGCGTGATCTTTGCCACAGAGTTCGGAGCATTGGCCACGGTAGGTGCCGACTTTTTCAGCACGGAACCAGGTATCGCGCAGGAAGCCGGGAATGGCATCCTGCTTGACGCCGAAGTCTGGCACGGCCCAGGAGTGAACCACGTCGGCCGCGGTAAGCACGACACGAACTTTCTTGTTGACGGGGACGACCATGGGCTTGTCGACTTCCATCAGGTAGAACTGGTCGCGAGGCGCCTTGCCCTGTATTTGTTCGCGGGGCGTGGCCAGGTTCGACAGGAACTCGACGCCGGCGGCGGGGCCGTCGGTATATTCGTATCCCCATTTCCACTGGTAGCCCGTTACCTTGACGGTCAGGTCGGCGCTGGAGGTGTCTTTCATGGCGACCACGGTGCGGGTCGCAGGCAAGGCCATGCCGATAACGATGAGGAAAGGGATGATGGTCCAGGCGATTTCGATGGCTGTGTTTTCATGGAATTTGGCGGCTACCACACCACGCGACTTCCGATGCATGATGATGGAATAAAGCATCGTGCCAAACACACCGATGAAAATGATGGTACAGATAATCAGCATCATCCAGTGCAACCACATCACATCGTGAGCGATTTCTGTTACCCCCTGGTGGAGGTTGAGCTGATTGACCTTGGGGCCGCCGGGCATATCTTTAACCTGCGCACTGGCAACGCCCGCTAGCAGCAATGCGCCAGTGCCCAGTAACCCTCTCAACTTCTTCATTCTGACCTCGAAATACGGCGTGTTTTCACCAAAAAAAGACGTGCAGCAATCACAGGCTTTTCCGGAGAACACATAATGATTGGATGGCAGGCATGAAAAAGATGCGCCTCAGACTGCCCGCTCGAATTACTTAGAGACCGCAGAATTATAGCGAACATGCGAGGATCGTGCGTTGCCCGGTCAGCGGATGCCCGTTTCAATTCCATGCAAGTTGTGCCATTGACAACACGCTTACACTACAATTATTACATGAATGACTTACACGTCGGCTCGTTTACTTCGGCGATTAACGAGCGTTATCAACAGCTTGGACATCAGGCTCAGCAATTGCCCCCAAAGGGGTCGCGCCCGCTTACCGTGTCGGGGCGCGTATCGGGCTGGGTTACCGCAAAGGCCACTCATGCGCTGGTGGGCTTACCCGGGGTTCATGTCGAAGACGAAGCGGTTCACATCACCGCGGCCTCATCGCAGCGCATTCCCCTCAAGGCGGTACTGGCGCGGGTTGCCGTCACCTTGCGAGACGCCGGCTGCGCGCGCGGATGGCGTGATGAGCTGCTCGATGTCGTGGGCGAGGGGCGCACCCTCTCTGCGATCGAGCGAGCGGCCATGCGGCCTTTGGGTCTGCTGACGCGAGCGGTGCATTTGAATGCCTGGACACCCAGGGGAAATCTCTGGATTGCGCGTCGTGCGCTTAGCAAAGCCACGAATCCCGGACTGTGGGATACCCTGGTCGGAGGCTTGGTGGGCGCCGGCGAAAGCCTGGATGATTCCTTGTTGCGCGAGAGCAACGAAGAGGCCGGCCTGCTGCCCGCCGAGCTTGAGGGCCGTTCGCCGCTGCGCATGATCATGCGCATGCACAGGCGCTTGCCCGAGGGCTATCAGGTCGAGGACGTGCTGGTCAGTGATTGTGTGCTGGCCGATTCCGTCAAGCCCGAGAACCTGGACGGCGAAGTCAGCGAAATCCGCAACGCTCCGGTCGACGAAATCTGGTCGCTCATCAAAGCCGGTGAATTCACACTGGAAGCCGAGCTGGTCATACTCGAAGGCTTGAAAAAACGGATCGGCAACGCCTGAGTCTGCCAAGGCTCTATCGCATCGGCAGGGGCGTTCCTTGTGGGCTTCGCGGTTGATGCGTCGGCCTGAACGAGTGGCACAAGGCCTCTTTACGAAGCCTGCTGCTCGTGCCAGACGGCCAGGGCATGCTGGGCGGCTGCCCCCAGCGTGTTCGTGTCGACCTCGCGTTGCGCGCTGAAAATCATCAGGGCATAAGGCTCGGCCAGGGCCGATGCTTCCGGGCACAAGGACAGCTCGTCCCCGGCCGAGGGTGAGCGCGTCCGCCAATAATTGATCGCCGATTCCAGTTCAGCCAGAGTATAGGAAGTTTTCATGGAGATTAAGGATTAGACGCTGGGGCAGAGTTCAGTTTAAGCTTACGACACTGCTGTTTGGGAGCATTTGTAGTGACTAGGAGCTGTCATGACCACGCAAAATAGTAACCCTTTTGTTCTACCTGGCTTGGGCCAGAGCGGCGACTTGGGGAAAAACCCCCTGATGGCCAGCCTGGAAATGATGCGGCAGGCATGGCAAGGCATGTCGGGTCCTGGCGGCTTGAGCCAGTCCGCCATGGCGGCTCCGGCGAGTCTTGACGATCTGGATCGCCGTATTGCCGATCTGCAAACCGTTGAAAACTGGCTGCGCATGAATTTGTCCATGCTTTCCAGCACTATACAAGGCATGGAAGTGCAGCGGGCCACCATCGCCACTCTTAAAACCTTTATGAATGCAGGGGGCGTTGGCGTCGCGTCTGCACAGGGGCCTTCACCGCTGGAAGTAGCGTTGGGGCTCAAGCCGGCCGGTGCGTCGGCCGCCCAGGCGCCCGCTGCCGAAAAAGACAAGCCTGCCGCCGCGCCGCAGGCCCAAGCTGACAGTGCAAAGAGTGAACCCGGGGCGCAGGCAGATCAACCGGATCTGGCTGCCATCCAGTCGAGCACTCAGGGTTGGTGGAATATGCTGCAAAAACAGTTCGACAGCCTGGCGGCGGCGACTGCCGCAACCATGCAGGGCGCCGAGGCTGCCGCGGCCCAGGCCGGCGCATCGGCGGCTTCGCCCGATTCAACAGCACATCGGCCTGCGGCCAAAAAGACAGCAGCCAAGCCCGCGGGGTCGTCCCCGCGGGCACCCCGCAAGCGCGCCGCGGCTGCCAGGAAGGCGAATCCTTGATGCGCCGGTAACGCAGCGGCAAGGCCGCATACGCAAAGGCAACATGATGCGGCCTGCGGGCGTACTGCGTCCGCAGGCCCGATCGGTTAATGTTTGTTTTCCACGATTCGTTTTTTATTGATCGACTTATCCAATGCTAAATATAGTTATTCTGGCTGCCGGCCTCGGCAAACGCATGCAGTCCGACCTGCCTAAAGTTTTGCATGCCCTGGCAGGCAAACCCATGCTGGCTCATGTGCTCGACAATGCTCGTCGACTGAACCCCGACCGCATTGTGGTGGTGGTCGGCCATGGCGCCGAGCGGGTGCAGGCCGATTTTTCCGGGCAGGCCGATCTGCAATTCGCGCTGCAGCGCCCGCAACAAGGTACTGGCCACGCCGTGCAGCAAGCCGTGCCGCTGCTGCTTGAACAGCACGATGCGCACGATGCCACCCTGGTGCTGTATGGCGATGTGCCTCTGGTGCAAACCGAAACCTTGCAGCGTCTGCTCCAAGCGCGCGCCGATGGCATGGCCGTGCTGACTGAAACCTTGTCCGACCCCAGCGGCTACGGGCGCATTGTGCGCAATGCGCAGGGACTGGTACAGCGCATTGTCGAGCATAAAGACGCAAACCCTCAGGAACACGCCATTAATGAGGTCAATACCGGGATTCTGGTAGCCCCGACGGCACGCCTGAAAGATTGGCTGTCCCGCATCGACAACAAAAATGCGCAAGGCGAGTATTACCTGACCGACGTGGTCGGCTTGGCCGTGCACGACGGTGTCGCCGTCAATGCCGCGCAGCCCGGCGCTTCCTGGGAAACGCTGGGTGTCAACAGCCGCGTGCAGCAGGCGCAGCTCGAGCGCATCTGGCAGGGCGAGCAGGCGCGCCGCCAGCTTGAACAAGGTGTTACGCTGGCCGACCCGGCGCGTTTCGACTTGCGTGGTTCGCTGATTTGCGGACGCGATGTCTTCATCGATGTGGGTTGCGTGTTCGAAGGGTGCGTCGAGCTGGCCGACGGGGTGCGTGTCGGGCCGCATTGCGTGCTTAAAGATGCGCGCATCGGAGCCGGAACGCATATCGATGCATTCAGCCATATCCAGGAAGCGGTAGTCGCCGACCAGGCGCGTATTGGCCCTTATGCGCGTTTGCGTCCGGGGGCCGATATCGGTTCGCAGGCCCACGTCGGCAATTTTGTGGAAATCAAGAAAAGCCGCCTCGGCCAGGGCTCCAAGGCCAATCATCTGGCTTATATCGGCGATGCGCAAGTGGGTGCGCGGGTCAATATTGGCGCGGGCACCATCACGTGCAATTACGATGGCGTGAACAAGTTTCAGACTATCATCGAAGACGATGCGTTCATCGGCTCCGACTCGCAGCTTGTCGCGCCGGTGCGTGTGGGGCAGGGGGCTACGCTTGGTGCCGGCACCACCCTGACCCGCGATGCCCCCGCGCAGCAGCTTACGATTTCCCGCCCGGCTCAACAAACCATCGCGGGTTGGGCCCGTCCCAGCAAAAAATCCTGATTGTGGCCGACTCTACTGGTTCTCATAAAAAAACGTCGTCGGCCGACGGTCTGGACGCGCCCAGGCGCTACTGGGCCGTATTGACGCTGATGTCGGCCATGTCGGTGGCGACGCTGGACGCGACGGTCGCCAACGTGGCTTTGCCCACGATTGCCCACGAACTGTCCATCGACCCGGCGTCGGTGGTGTGGGTGGTCATCGCCTATAGCCTGATGGTCGTTGTGTCCTTGCTGCCGCTGTCGGCGGTGGCCGAACGCATCGGATTCCGGCGCATGTTCGGGCTGGGCATTACCGTGTTCATGCTGTCTTCACTGGCGTGTGCCTTATCGACATCGCTCGTCGGCCTGGTTTCCGCGCGGATTGCCCAAGGCCTGGGCGCCGCCATGCTGATGTGCCTGTTCGGCGGCCTGGTGCGCAATATTTATCCTTTGCGCAAGCTGGGCTTCGGCATCAGCCTGAATGCCATGTTGGTAGGGGTCATGTCGGTGCTGGGGCCCACGATCGGCGCCTTTATCCTGAGCGTGGCCTCGTGGCCCTGGATCTTTGCGATCAATGTGCCGATCTGTCTGCTGTCTTATCTGGGCATCCGGTTCTTGCCCGATGTGCCGCGCAATCAGGTGCGCTTCGACTGGGTGGCTTGCGCGCTGAGCGTGCTTGCCTTCGGCCTGTCCATTGTTGGCCTGGACGCCCTGGTCAAGGATCCAATACATGCGGCCTGGTGCCTGGCTGTCGCCGGCCTGGCCGGTTGGGTGCTGATGCAGCGCTCGCGCGGCCAGACGGCGCCGCTGGTGCCTGTCGATCTGTTGCGCATCAAGCCTGTGGCCTTTGCCGTGGCGGCGTCGGCCTTTTCGTTTGCCGCGCAAATGGCCTCCTTTGTGTCCCTGCCTTTTTATTTCCAGAAAGTCATGGGGCATAGCTATACCGAAGTGGGGGTGCTGTTGGGGGTCTGGTCCCTGGCCGTGGCTATCATGGCGCCCATAGCGGGCGTGATGTCAGACAGGTTTCCGGTAGCCATTTTGTGCGCCATCGGAGCAGGCTGCATGGCGCTCGGCCTGGCAATCACGATTCTCTTGCCTTTGCATGTGGGTTTTGGCTGGGTCATGGGGGCCATGTTCTTTGGAGGCGTAGGCTTTGGCTTTTTCCAGACTCCGAACAATCGCGCCATGTTGGCCGGGGCTCCCAGGAATCGCAGTGGGGCGGCCGGCGGCATGCAGGCCACCACGCGCGTATTTGGCCAAAGCTCCGGCACGGCGCTGGTCGCCATCGCGTTCACGTCCAGCGCCGCGCATGGCGCCATGCTGGGTGTCGTAGCGGCGATTGTATGTGCCGTGACGGCCTTGTTCATTAATATCGTGCGCCATTTGAACCCTGTTGCGGATCTGGATTTATAAGGCCTATGCGTATCCTGCAACTAAATTTCGAGCGGGGCTGGCGCGGTGGCGAGAGGCAGACTCTGCTGTGCATGCAGGAATTCCGCAGTGCCGGGCACGAGGTTGCGCTGCTTGCACGCCTGAATGGCGAGCTGGCGCGCCATGCGCAGGCCGATGGCTTTGCCGTGCATGCTTATGCCAATGTATGGGGCCTGTGCTGGTTTTTGCTGAGCCGCGGCCGACGCTTCGACATCCTGCATGCGCAAACGGCCAATACCATTACGTGGCTGGCGGTGTTCAAGCTGTGGCTGCGCCGGCCCATAGTCTTTACCCGGCGGACTGCCTTCGACCTGGGCAAGCGGGCTCGCAAGACCGCCTGGAAATGGCGTCGCGCCGATAGGCTGGTTGCGATCAGCGCGGCGGCGGCGGCCGAGCCGCGCCGCCTCGGCCTGGATGTTGTCGTGATCCCCAGCGCCGTTATGGCCAGAACGCTCGATCTGGCCCATGTCCAGGCGTTCTCCGCCCAGTATGGCCTGAAGGGCAAGCGTGTGCTGGCTACCGCGGCCGCCCTGACTCGTGAAAAGGACCCTTGCACGCTGATTCGCGCCGTGCATGATTTGCGTTCGCGGCGCGACGATTTTGTATTTGTGCATTTGGGTGCCGGCGGCGACGCCGAACAGGCCGCTCGCAGCCTGGTGAAGGAGCTGGGTCTGGAAAAGCACTATCTGTTCGCTGGCTTCCAGGAGCGTGTCGAAGACTTGTATCGCATCATGAGTCTGTTTGTGCTGAGTTCGCGGCAGGAGGCCTTGGGTACCAGCGTGCTGGATGCGTTTTTGTATGCGGTGCCGGTGGTGTCGACCAATGCCGGCGGCTTGAAGGAAAGTCTGGCCGGCGGACGCGGCCTGTTGTGCGAAGTAGGCGATTATCGGGCGCTGTCCGCCGCCATGGCCCGTGTGCTGGACGACGCGGCATTGCGCAAGAGCCTTGTCGACAAGGCGCAGGTTTATGTCATGCTGGAGCATGATTCCGCGCGCATGGCGCAACGCTATCTTGCCGAATACAGTCGCTTGCTGGGTACGCGGTTGTAGGTCTCGTGGGGGGCTTTGTGGCCGCCCACAGGGGGGCTGTCTTGTCGCGGCTATTTGTGTTCTTGAGGCGCGGGGGTGGCGGCCCAGGCGGGGTGGAGCTCGCATCGTCCGGTCCTGGCTTTCGCCAGGACTGCCCGCGGCCGCAGCCTGGATCGGGCGGTCGCGGAACTCGCGGGAGCGAACAGCCCCCGGCTGTTCGCAAGCGCCCCGCTCAAACTGTTGTGGTCTAATTTTGGTGGACACTTTTGAAGCGAATCATTATTACTTAATAAGGTGATTCCATGACAAAGAAACAAGAGCCCGGCCATCCTCGCAAGATTGATGCAGCCTTCAAACACGAAGTGGTTCGTTTGGTGCTGGATAAAGATATGTCCCCGCGTGAAGCGGCCATCGCTATGGGAGTAGGTGACACGGCGGTGCGTCGCTGGGTACAACAGCATAAGAGCGCCAATGGGTTACCTCGGCCCAGCGAGCCGTTAACGGTCGAACAACTGCGCATCCGTGAGCTGGAAATCGAGAATCGCCAACTACGCGAGGATAACGATATTCTAAAAAAAGCGTCGGCCTTCTTTGCACGAACCCTCAGATAGGGTTTGATGTCGTTAAGCATTTGCAAACGAAGGCCGTCGTGGTGTCGCGCGCATGTCGATTATTAGGGGTAAGTCGCTCTGGGTATTACAAGTCCCGCCAGGCACCGACACGCTCGATTCGAGATGTACGCGAAGAGGTCTACGTACGGGCTGCTTTTAACGCCAGCCATGAAACCTACGGCAGTCGCCGTATCGTCTTGGCCGTACGCAGCCAGGGACTGAGCATTGGGCGCTATCGAGTCCGTAAGCTCATGAGGCAGGCACAGTTAACACCTCGCTGGAAGCGTCGGTTTGTCACCTCCCCTAACAGCCACCCGAATGTACGAGTGGGCCAGAACCTCCTTAATCGGCAGTTCTCAGTACAACAACCCAATCAATCATGGGTCTGTGACATTACGCATGTGGGCACCGGACGAGGATGGCTTTATCTGGCGGCGGTGCTCGATCTGTACTCACGCAAAGTCGTCGGATGGGCCAGCTCCACCAAGCTGGGCGGCAGCCTGGTCATACAGGCCTTGGATATGGCCATGGTTCAGCGCCATCCTCCTCGTGGCCTGGTACTGCATTCTGATCGAGGCTCACAGTTCACCGGTGATGCTTACCAACAGTATTTGCACCGATACGGCATCCAATGCAGTATGAGCCGAGCCGGAAACTGTTGGGATAACGCCGTAATGGAACGGTTCTTTTTAAGTCTGAAGCGTGAATGGCTCTGGCCGCAACGCTATGCCAATCAAAGTGAGGCCGCTAAAGATATCGCTCGGTATATCCATCTGTTCTATAACCCCATTCGTATGCATTCCACATTGGGTTACTTGGCGCCCGATGTTTATGAGAAAGTAGAAGCCAGAAAAACTCGCCTGAAACTGTCCACTAAAACTTGACCACTACAAACAACCGCTCCCTTGAATCCCGATCCAGGCTGCGGCCGCGGCGGACTCAAGCTCGCCCACCCCGCCTGGGCCGCCACCCCCGCTTGCGTTGACGTTTTTTGTGCGGTCGCAGGCTGACGTTTTTTGCATGACCACAGGCCGGTGCGACCATGAGGGGATTGCGCGGGTGCCAAGCCCGCTTCTAAGCGGTGTCTTTCAGGATGGCTTGCAGAAATAGGCGGGTGCGGGCTTCCTTGGGGTTTTTGAAGATCACGTCGGGCACGCCGGCTTCGATGACGCGGCCGCCGTCCATGACGACTACGGTGTCGGCAACTTCTTTGGCGAAGGCCATTTCATGAGTGACGACCATCATGGTCATGCCTTCTTTGGCCAGCAGCTTCATTACCTGCAGCACTTCGCCCACCAGTTCGGGGTCGAGCGCCGAGGTGGGCTCGTCGAACAGCATGACCTTGGGCTCCATGGCCAGGGCGCGGGCAATGGCCACGCGCTGTTTTTGCCCGCCCGATAAACTGGCCGGCATGGCCGATGATTTTTCCGCCAGGCCGACCTTGGCCAGCAGCGCTTCGCCCAGCTGTTCGCTTTGCGCGGCGCTCATGCCGCGCAGCGTCTTGGGCCCGATGCTGACATTGTGCAATACGCTTAAATGCGGGAACAGGTTGAACGACTGGAATACCATGCCGACTTGGGTGCGCAGGCGATTGAGGTCTTTCTCGGCCAGCATGGTGCCGTTGTTGGTGAGGCGCTGGCCGCAGATATCGATGGTGCCTTGCTGGGCGATTTCCAGGCCGTTGCAGCAACGCAGCAGGGTGCTTTTTCCCGAGCCGCTGGGGCCGATGACCACCACGACCTGAGACAAATCGACCTCGAGGTCTATGCCTTTCAGTACCAGGTTGCTGCCGAAGGATTTATGCAACTGGCTGATTTTAATCATGGCGGGCGTGGTCATTGCACCATTCCTCCGGCTTTGAGGTGGAGTTCGATACGGCGCAGCGCCAGGGTGGTGACGGAGGTCATGACCCAGTAAACCAGGGCGATGACCAGGTAGGTTTCCAGTGATCGATAGGAAACGCTGATGATCTTTTGCCCTTCGTGCATCAGGTCGTGGATGGTGACCAGCGATACCAGTGCCGAGTTCTTGATAAGCGCAATAAATTCGTTGCCCAAGGGGGGAATCATGCGCACGAAGGCTTGGGGCAGGATGATTTTCATCATGGCCTGGGTCGACGACATGCCCAGGGACCGCGCGGCTTCCATTTGCCCGCGGTCGACCGATTGGATCGCACCGCGCACGACTTCGGACACATACGAAGCGGAATACATGCCCAGTCCCAGCATCCCGCAAGCGAAGGCCGGCAGCAGTATACCGAAGCGCGGCAAACCGAAAAACCAGATGAAGAGCTGGACCAGCAAGGGGGTGCCGCGAAAGCAGGACAGATAAACGCTGCACACGCCGTACAGCACCTTGCGTTGCGGATTCAAATGGCCTATGCCGATGAGCAGCCCCAGCACACAGGACAGCAGCAGGGCGCATACCGTGACCTCGACGGTGACGGTGGCGCCATGCAGCAGCGATACCCAGTCGGTCAGGACCGGGGTGAAGTCGAAGTTCATTGAGCGGCCTCGAACCACTTGTCGACGATTTTCTTGTAGGTGCCGTTGGCCTTGATGCGTTTCAAGGCTTCGTTGAAGCTCTTGGTAAGCTCGGGCTGGTCTTTGCTGACGGCGATGCCGTATTCCTCGGTGGTGATTTGCTCGGGTAGAACCGTCAGGGCGGGGTTGTGCTGCGCATAGAGCTTGGCCGCGGGCTTGCCGGTGACGGCGGCATCGGCGCGTCCGACATTGACCAGGTTAAACATTTCTTCGTTTTTCTCGACCTCGACGCGCGTTACCTTGGGGTAGTTGTCTTGCAGGTATTTCACCGATTTGGTGCCGACCTGCACCGAAACTTTTTTGCCGTCCAGGTCTTTGAGGGTTTTGATCGGGCCGTCTTTTTTCGTTAGAACGACCAGGCCGCCGGCGTAATAGGGGTCGGTGAAATCGACCACCTTTTTACGCGCGTCGGTAATGTAGATGGCCGACTGGGCGGCATCGGCACGGCCCGACACAATCGCCGGGATCAAGCCCTTGAAGTCAATGTCGGTCCATTCGATTTTCTTGCCCATTTCTTTGGCCAGGGCTTCGGTAATCTCGATGTCGAAGCCGGTTCGATGGCCGTCTTTGGTGAATTCCATGGGTGGAAAGGTGGGGTCGGTGACGATGCGGATGGTATCGGAGGCGGCTTGGCTGACGGCCGCAAAACAGCCGAGTGTCAAGGTCAGGAATGCGGCAAGCAGGGTTTTGCGGGATGTCATGGTGGCTCCTTGGGCAAAGAACAAATCAATAATGTGCAAGAAACGAATAAAGAGTTTTACCGCCTTGTGGATATGCATGGCAAGGCAATTCCTTTTCTACTGGTCCGCGCTTGGGCGCTGTTATTTAAATAATCGGCCGGCAAAGCATAAGCTTAGCCAGATTTCCTGGAAAAGAAGAGCCTCATGCCTGAAAGAATGATGTAAATGGGATAAACCCCTAGGCTGGACGCCAGGATATTGAGGGACGCGGGGGATCTTGAGAATGTGCTGGCAAGGGGCGACCTTTTTTGCGGTCGCCCGCCATCGACGCGCCTATCGTTTGTCGTCGGAATGAATATCCAGCGCTTCCAGGAAGCGCGAGACCATGTTGTAGGTGGCGATGGTGGCGGTGAGCTCCACAAGCTGCTTGGCGTCGAAATGGGGCTGGACCGCGCCGAAGACTTCCTTGGGCACCTGCACATGGCGGGTCATGGCATCGGTGTAGGCCAGCACCGCGCGTTCGCGCTCGCTGAACAGCGTCGAGCTTTCCCAGTCGTTCAGGGCGTCGAGCTGGGCCTGGCTCATGCCTTCTTTCAACGCGATGGGCGCGTGCTGATCGGCTTCGTAGGGCGCGCCGTTGAGCAGCGCCACGCGCATGATGATCATTTCGCGCAGTTGGCCCGGGATCGAATTGCGCAGCCGGATACCTGTCAGGTGATTGAGCCAGCCTCGTGCTATGTCGGGGCTGTGCAGCAGCATTTGATACAGATGCAGGACACTGCCGCGTTCGGCAACGATTTGATCTACCAGTGGGGCGGCTGCCGGGCTTGTGAGGTCGGCATAGGGAAGGCGGGCCATGTCTGTCCTTTCGATGGGAATATATAGGGTAAGAAGAATTGATTGCGTTGGGTCCGCGCCGGCCCGGTCAGCCCCTGCCGTGTATGCGCCGTACACCCAGGGATACCGTATAGCAAATAATGAAATAGACCAGTCCGGCGAAGAACAGGGCCTCTACCACGTCGCCATTGCGTTCGCCGATTCCGTAGGTTTGTCCGAAAAAATCGGCCAGTGCTATCACGTACACCAGCGAAGTATCCTGGAACAGGATGATACCTTGGGTGAGCAGCAGCGGCACCATGTTGCGAAAGGCCTGAGGCAGGACGACGAGCCACATCGACTGCCCGTAGGTCATGCCCAGGGCGTAGGCGGCGTGTTGCTGCCTGCCCGAGACGCTTTGAATGCCGGCGCGGATTATTTCCGAATAATAGGCGGCCTCATACAGGGCAAAGGCCACCAGCGCCGACACCATGCGCATATCGGTTGCGGCCGATATGCCCAGCAGCGACTGGAACAGGTCTGGAACGATCAGGAAGAACCACAGCAGCACCATTACCAGGGGCACCAGGCGAAACACGGTAACGTAAGTGGCGGCCGCAACGTTCAGTATTCGGTAGGAGGACAGCCGCATCAGCGCAACCAGCGTGCCCCAGACAATGCCCGCCGCCATGGCAACGAAGGTGATCTGCAGCGACACCAGCATTCCGCGGCCAAGCAGGTTGAACGCGTTTGGATTCAGCCAGGTGAAATCGAGTCCGAAAATCATCGAGGTTTATTTCCTTAACGACATGCCAGGGACGCGGCACGCTCTTTCCACCATCCACATGACGGCCATCACGCATACGCTGATGACGGCGTACAGCAGCGTGACGGCGGTGAACGATTCGTATGAGTGCGCGGTGTAATCGACCAGTTGACGGCCTTGCGCGGCCAGTTCCATGAGCCCTATGGTTGAGGCGATCGCCGAGTTCTTGAAGATATTCAGGAACTCGGAGGTAATGGGAGGAAGGACAATGCGAAACGATACGGGCAGCAGTATGTAGCGGTAGGTTTGCATCATGGTCAGGCCCATGGCCAGCCCGGCGTATTTCTGGCCGCGGGGCAGCGAATTGATGCCGGACCGGACCTGCTCGCAGACGCGTGCCGCCGTGAATACGCCCAGGCATGCGACGGCGGCGATGAATTGCTGGGTAAAAGGGGGCAAGTGCTTGAAATCGACCCCGTACGGCATGATTTCGGGAATGGCAAAGTACCAGATGAAAAACTGCACCAGCAACGGCACGTTGCGAAACAGTTCGACATAAGCAGCGCCGATTGCGCGCAAGCTGCGGCTGGGCAGAGTGCGCATCACGCCCAGCAGGGTTCCCAGCGCCAGCGCAATAAGCCATGCCGACAGGCCCAGCGCCAGGGTTACTTCGAACCCCGATAGCATCCAGTCGAGAAAAGTTTGGTTCTTGGAGGCGTGTTGCAGGAATACACCCCAATCCCAGTGATATGACATAGTGCGCTCGCAATACGGTACGGTGCCGGACCCGCCCGGCACCGGTGACAGGATGTTGTCTGTTTAGTTTACGGCTTTGTCGTTGGGTTCGGCATAGGCTTTCTTGACCAGATCGCTCATGGGCATATTGAAGTTCACGCCCTTCGGAGGCACCGGGTTCATGAACCATTTGTCGTACAGCTTGGCCATTTCGCCGTCTTTCATCATGCCGGTTATCACGCCGTCGACTTCTTCCTTGAAGACCGGATCGCCTTTCTTCATGAAGAAGGCGTAGGGCTCGACGGACTGCGATGTGCCCACGACTTCCCAGTCGTTGGGGTTCTTGGCCAGCGTGCGCGCGCCCGACAGCAACACATCGTCCATCATGAAGGCCGACACGCGTCCCGACTGCAGTATGAGAAAGGCCTCGGCGTATTCCTTGGCGCTCTGTATGGTCATGTTGGCGTTGTCGTCGTCATTCATTTTGCGCAGAATCTTTTCGGACGTGGTGCCAGCCAGCGTCACCACCGACTTGCCATGGATGTCCTTGAAATCCTTGATGCCGCTTTTCTTGTTGACGAGCAGACGGGTTCCGGCGACGAAATAGGTATCGGCGAACTGAACCTGTTCCTGGCGCGACTTCAGGTTGGTTGCCACGCCGCAGGCCAGATCGACCGTGCCGTTCTGGACCAGCGTAAGGCGGTTCTGGGGCGTCAGCGGCATGAGGCGCACCGGCAGGTCCGGCTTGCCCACATCGGTCTTGATCTTGGCGATGATCTTGTTGCAGATGTCTTGCGCGAAACCGATGGGTTTCTGGTTCTCGTCATAATAGGAAAAGGGGATCGACGAAGTTCGGTGGCCGATGACCAGAATGTTATTGCTTTTGATCTTGCTGAGTGTGGGGCTTTTGCTGACATCTATCGCGGCCTGGGCGCAGGCCGCAACGGAGAGCAGGCCTAGCGCTGTGCCCAGCAATGCCGCCTTGAAGGATGATTTTGCTGCGTTCATGGTTTGTCTCCTGTTTTACGGAAAGTAAATTCTTTGGATTTGTTGCCGTGTTGCACGGCTTTATTTCTGCGGTAAGACTTCTTTTATCGTCTGGGTGAGGCGATTTACGATTTCACTGATGTCGGCGCCGGTGCAAATAAAGGGAGGGGCAAGCAATACGTGATCGCCTTGTTTGCCGTCGATGGTGCCGCCGGACGGATACATCAGCAGGCCGTTGGCCATGGCCTGGGTTTTTAGCAGGGCATGGAGTTTCTGTTTCGGGTCGATCGGGGCCTTGGTGTTTTTGTCTTGCACGAACTCTATTCCCGTGAAGAGTCCGCGACCGCGTATATCGCCCACATTGGGGTGGGCATCGAGCGCGTCGTGCAGTTCGGCGCGCAGCTGAGTACCGCGTGCCTGTACGTTGGCCAGGAGATTGTCGGCCTGTATGGCCCGTTGAACCGCCAATGCCGCGGCGCAGGCGGTGGCGTGGCCCATATAGGTGTGGCCGTGTTGGAAAAAGCCGCTGCCGGCGACGATTGCGTCGTAGATCCGGTCGCTGGCGACCATGGCGCCTATGGGCTGATAGCCTGCGCCCAGGCCTTTGGCAATAGCGATGATGTCGGGCACGACCTGGTCTTCGGCGCAGGCAAACAGGTGGCCGGTGCGGCCCATGCCGGACATGACTTCGTCGAGGATCAGCAGGACGCCATGGCGGTCGCAGACTTGCCGGATGCGCTGCAGATACGTCTTGACCGGAGGCAGGGCGCCGGCGGTGGCGCCCACCACGGTTTCCGCCACAAAGGCCGCCACGTTTTCAGGGCCGAGTTCAAGTATTTTTTGTTCCAGCTCATCGGCCAGGCGCGCGGCGTACTGCTCTTCGGTTTCCGTCGCGAGCTGGTCGCGGTAGGCGTAGCACGGCGAAACGTGATGGGCGGGAACCAGCAGTGGCAAGAACGGTTCGCGGCGCCAGGCGTTGCCGCCAATGGCCAGGGCGCCCAGGGTGTTGCCGTGATAGCTCTGCCGCCGTGCGATGAAGTGTTTGCGCGCAGGCTGCCCGATTTCCACAAAATACTGCCGGGCGAGCTTGAGGGAAGCTTCTACGGCTTCCGATCCGCCGGATACAAAGTAAACATGGTTCAGATCGCCGGGCGAGTGCTGTTGCAGGAAATCGGCCAGCTCTTCGGCGGGCCGCGTGGTGAAAAATGAGGAATGGGCGTAGGCAAGCTGGTCCAGCTGCTGTTTGATGGCCTTGATGACGGCGGGGTGGCCGTGGCCGAGGCACGATACCGCGGCGCCGCCGGAGGCGTCGATGTAGCTTCTGTTGTGCTGATCGAATAGTTCTATACCTTGGCCCCGAACGGCAAAATCGAGTTGTTGTTTGGGATTTCGGTGGAAAACGTGCGTCATGATTTGCTCTAAAGATGAATTCAACAATTGTTTCTTATATAATATATAAAGAAACAAATAAATCAATACGATTAATCCCTCGGCATATGCGGCCTGCTCAGTGACGGGTGCAGGTTGTTACGATTTTGACGGCGGCATTTTTATGCGCTCGACTCTAATAGCGCTATCGCTTGCACCTGTTCAGGCGATTCGTGGCATGCTCATTGCACCCGCTTTCGCGTGGGCTGGTTTTGCCATGGAGACGACAGCCATGGCTCGATATTCCGGGTTTTTTCGCCAACCGTTGTTTTTTTACATATCTTATGAACGAGAATAATCCACCGCAACATCTCGACGAACTGGTTGCATTGGTGCAGCGGGAATTCCCGCGCATGACGCAGCAATTTCAGGTGGGCGCGAAGTATCTGATCGATTTTCCCGCCGAAGTGCCTATCGCCTCCATGCGCAAGATTGCCGGGCAGGCGGGGGTGCAGCCGGCTACGCTGGTGCGCTTGGCGCAGCATCTGGGATTCGAGGGCTGGGAACCCCTGAAAGAGGTGTTTGTGCAGTCTTTTCGGCAAACGCCCAAGCTTTATACGATGCAGGCCAGGAAAGTGGTCCGGTCCAAGAATCCGCGCACGATGGTGGGCAAGACTTTGGCTTCGCAAGCGCGCAATCTGGCCTTGCTCGATGAATTGAACGGTGAGCGGCTGCCGGGGGCCGTCGACTTGTTGCTCAAGGCTCGTCGAGTGCATGTGGCGGGCTTCAGATCCTGTTTTGCGCCGGCCTTTGCATTCCATTATTTGTACCGCTTGTTCCGTCCCTCGGTGCTTATGTTGCGCGGCGATGCCGGCACGCTGGAAATGGAAGTCCGTGCGCTGGATGCGGCGGACGCGGTCGTAGTGATAAGTTTCGCGCCGTATTCGCAAGAGGCGTTGCAGGTGGCGCAGGCGGCGCACAAAGCGGGTTGCAAGGTGCTTGCGATATGCGATAGCGTACTTGCTCCCATGGCCCACGAGGCTGATGGAGTGTTGTTGTTTTCAACCGAAACACCATCGTTCTTCCCTTCTGTGGCAGCCGCGCAGGCGCTGATCGAGGTGCTGATCGAACAGTTGATGGTCAAAAGCGGCAAACAGGCGGTCAGCGAGATCGAGCTGGCCGAAACACAATTGCATCAGACCGGTGCCTATTTATAATATTTACAGGTTACAAGCGGGTTTTTTTTTATGTTGTCCTTGATTCAGCTGTCGGGTTCTCCTTATGACGTGGGCCAGTCGCTGGGGAAGTTCGGCGCCGAAGCGGCACACGCCCATCTGGTTTCGTCCCATGCCTGGCAAAGTGTAATGGCATGGAAAGGCACGCTGCAGGCGCGCGCCATGTCGGCGATGGTGCGAGAACATTTTCCTTCGATCTGGAATGAGCTCGACGGATTGGCCGCAGGGCTTGAGCTGCCGCTCGAAGAAGTGGTGTTGTGGAATTGCCGCGGCGATGTCTGGGCCATGGCTCCCGATGGCTGTACTACGGTGCAAGTACCTTTGGCGCGCGGCCCGCGCATTACTCATAATGAAGACGGCGATCCGGCGTTTGCGGGGCATTGCGCTATTGCCGAAATCGCAATCGACCAGGGCTCGCATTTTGCGTCTTTTGTGTATCCGGCTTCTATTCCCGGACATACTTTTGCGGTAACGGAAACCGGCCTGGTCATGACGGTGAATAATCTGCGCTGGCGCCAGGTGGCCGTGGGCGTACCGCGCATGGTGTTGACACGGGCGGTGCTGGATCAGGGCAGTGTGCCTGCGGCGCTGAGTTTGTTGCGCACCATCCCTCGGGCGGGAGGCTTCCATTTAAGTCTGGCGCAGCGCGGGCAGCCGGATTTGCTAAGCGTGGAGTTCAGCACGATGGGTGTTTCCAGCCAGCCTGTGCAGATTCCCTCTTTGCACGCCAATCATGCAATACATGCTTCGATGCGTGATTTTCCGCAGATTATTACGAAGTCGTCGCTGTGTCGCCAGCAGTCGGGCGATGCAATGCTGGACACGGTACAGGATCCTCTGGCGATCCTGGCGGATCAGCGCAACGCGGACTTTCCTGTTTATCGCAACGCGCTCGATGACAGCGACGGTGAAAACACCATGGCCACTGCCGATATGCACGTCGGGGCCGATGCGGTGCGCTGGCAGGTTTATGAACGTCCCGGAGGGCCGGCGCGTTTCCAGTTGATCGATGCCCGGATCCGCTAAGGGATCAATCTCGGTATCTACTGTTTGGCCAGGCGGCCCAGGGCGTCTCCCGTGACCCTGACGATACGCCAGTCGGGCAGGATTTCGGCGCCATGGCGTTTGTAGAAATCGATGGCATTCTGGTTCCAGTCCAACACCGTCCATTCGAAGCGGCCGCAATCCAGTTCGATGGCAAGCCGAGCAAGGTGCCTTAAAGCCATGCTGCCCAGGCCTATTCCCCGATGCGCCGGTTGAACGTAAATATCTTCGAGATAGAGACCGCGTTTGTCGAGAAAACTGGAGTAATTGTGAAACCACATAACGTAGGCGACCGGCCGGTCCGGCTCGGCTTCGGCATGGATGACCAGACAGTTCGCCGCGGGATGCCGGCCGAAAAGACTGTTGCGCAGGCTGTCTTCGTTCGCTTTGAATATTTCAGTCAGTTTCTCGAATGTGGCCATTTCGAGCATCAGCGCGTGTATGTGAGGGATGTCCTGTTCGCGGGCGGGCCGCAGATGGTAATGCTCCTGCATTGATCCGTGCTTGGCCGGCGCGTAGCTGGCCGGCGCCTGAGGCTGGTAACCGCTGTTTACGTCTTTCACACCTGTTCCTTTGTTTGGCGCTATGCTTGGGTTGAGGCTTGTTTTGTTATTGTATTGGAAGGGCGCGATCTTCCGTTCGTCGAGTCGGCAGGGAACCGTTTTCCGGCGCGCGAGTCATAGCAGGGGCGGCTCTTGTGTCCGTCCATGGCTTATACAACAAGGAGTTTAAAGTATGTCTTTATCGAATCGTGGATGGCAGCAGGCAATCGCTGCCGGTTTGGTTCTGACTTCGGCTTATTCCGTGACCGCAATTGCCCAGGAGGCCAGTGCTTCGGGCGAGGTGCGCCGCGTCGACGCCGCCGAAGGGAAAATCACAATCAAGCATGGTGCGATCGCCGATCTGCAATTACCGGCCATGACGCTGGTGTATCAGATCGATCCCGCCTTGCTCAAGGGCATACAGGCGGGGGACAAGGTCAGCTTTACCGCCAAGCGCGACAATGGCAAATATGTGGTGACGAAAATCAAGAAGTAAGCGGCACCGCAAAAATCATCCCCGCCTCCGCCGTGCCTGGATCGTCGCGGCGCAATGGGCGGCGACCCAGGCATCCAACTGATCGGCTACAGCACATACCGTGCCAGGTCCTGGCTGTTCGCGGCTTCTTCCAGCTTGTCGTTCACGTAAGCGGCATCGATGGTGACATTGCGGCCGCTGCTTGCGGTGGCGTCGAACGACAAGTCTTCGAGCAGCTTTTCCATGACGGTATACAGGCGTCGGGCACCAATGTTCTCGGTGCGTTCGTTGACGTCGAAGGCCAGTTCGGCCAATCTTTTTACGCCTTCGTCAGTGAACGTAAGCGTAACGTCTTCGGTGGCCATCAGCGCGCTGTATTGCTTGGTCAGCGAGGCGTCCGTGTCGCACAGTATGCGCACGAAGTCTTCCGCCGATAAAGAATCGAGCTCGACCCGGATCGGAAAACGGCCTTGCAGTTCCGGTATCAGGTCCGACGGGCGCGACAGGTGAAAAGCGCCCGAAGCGATGAACAGAATGTGGTCGGTGCGCACTACGCCGTATTTGGTGTTGACGGTGGTGCCTTCGACCAAAGGCAGCAGATCGCGCTGCACGCCTTGGCGCGACACATCCCCGCCCGCGTGCTCCTGGCGCGAAGCGATTTTGTCGATTTCATCAAGAAAGACAATGCCGTTCTGTTCGGCATTCGTGACGGCAACCGTGCGCAGATCTTCTTCGTTGATGCGTCGCGAAGCTTCTTCTTCGGTCAATAGCTTGAAGGCCTCTTTGATGGGCATTTTGCGTGATTTCTTTTTGTCGCGCCCCATGCCTGCAAACATGCCTTTGAGCTGCTCGGTCATTTCTTCCATGCCGGGAGGCGCCATGATTTCCATTTGCGGCGCCATTTGAGCCACTTCAATCTCGATTTCCATATCGTCGATTTTGTGTTCACGCAGTCGCTTGCGAAACGTCTGCCGCGCAGCATTGTCTTCGCGTTCAGGTTCGCCGTGGGCGTTGCGCGGCGGCGAGACCAGCACATCGAGTATGCGATCCTCGGCGGCGTCTTCGGCCAGGCTGCGTACGCGGCGCATTTCAATGTCGCGCGTCTGCTTGATCGAGATTTCAACCAGGTCCCGGATAATTGTATCGACGTCGCGGCCCACGTAACCGACTTCGGTGAATTTGGTGGCTTCGATCTTGATGAATGGCGCGTTGGCGAGCTTGGCCAGGCGGCGCGCGATTTCGGTTTTGCCCACACCGGTGGGCCCGATCATCAGGATGTTCTTGGGCAGAATTTCGGTGCGCAAAGGTTCGGGCACTTGCTGGCGCCGCCAGCGGTTGCGCAGGGCAACGGCAACGGAACGCTTGGCGCGGTTTTGCCCGACGATGTTTTTATCGAGTTCGGAGACGATTTCCCCGGGAGTCATGGTGGTAGCTGACATGGTGACAGGTGTTCGGCGTTTAAAGGGTTTCGACGATGTGGTTTTGATTTGTGTAAATACACAAATCGCCGGCGATTTCGAGCGATTTCTTGACGATATCGGCTGGCGCCATGTCGGTGTTGTGGAGCAGGGCGAGGGCGGCCGATTGCGCGTAGGCGCCGCCCGAACCAATGGCTGCCATGCCGTGTTCGGGTTCGAGCACATCGCCGTTGCCGGTCAGCACCAGGGTATGTTCGCTGTCGGCCACGATCAGCATGGCTTCGAGGCGGCGCAGCGCGCGATCGGTGCGCCAGTCGCGAGTCAGTTCGACGGCGGCTCGCATCAGGTGGCCTTGGTGTTTTTCGAGCTTGGCTTCGAAGCGTTCCTGCAGGGTGAATGCGTCGGCGGTCGCGCCGGCGAAACCTGCCAGCACCTTGTCGTGATACAAGCGGCGGATTTTGCGCGCGGTGGCCTTGATGACGATGTTGCCCAGGGTCACCTGGCCGTCGCCGCCCAAGGCCACTTGATTGCCGCGGCGAACGCTGATGATGGTTGTGGCGTGAAATTGTTCCATGGATTTCTTCCTTTGAACCTAGCAGATGGGGGTAAAAGCCCAAAATTCAAGGGGAGGTGGGATCCTTCCCGATACGCTGCTTTGCGCGAGTGCGGGGTTTGTAATGACGGGGCCGAGGTCGAGGTCGGTGACGGGACGGGTTCTAAATTCGCGGCCCCGGCTGAGCATCCCCCTCCGGTTCCCCCACTCACCTCCGGGGGATCGCCCACCCTCTCTGCTCCTACTGAAGCTGGCACAGGGCGTAGAACGATAATCTGACCTTTTGTGCGCTAGGAGCCCATAACCGTTCGTCTACGGCCGAGCGGAGAGGATAGGGCAGCTCGCTTCAGCTCGCAACTACCCCGGACCGAACCGGCTGGATCAGCCCCAGCGATGCGAACCCGCCCGGAATCAATCTCCGTAGAGCTTTTGGCGCATTTCGCGCCGTTCCTGGGCTTCGAGCGACAGCGTGGCGGTGGGACGGGCCAGCAGGCGGGCCAGCCCGATCGGCTCGCCGGTTTCTTCGCACCAGCCGTATTCGCCCGAATCGATTCGCGTGATCGATTGTTGCACCTTCTTGAGCAGCTTGCGTTCCCGGTCGCGGGTGCGCAGCTCAAGCGCGTGCTCTTCCTCGATCGTGGCGCGATCGGCCGGATCGGGCACGAATTGCGTCTCACGCAGGTTTTCGGTAGTGGTACCCGCATTACTGATGATGTCTTGTTCCAGTTGCCGCAAGCGGTCTTTGAAGAACGCCAACTGGGCTTCGTTCATGTAGTCCGATTCAGGCATGGCCAACAGTTCTTTTTCTGTCAGCAGGTGATTCTGAACGGCGGTGGCTGCAGATTTGCTTACCATGGTGTACCCCTTTTTATATGTGATGTTGGCTCTCGTAACCCGTGTCGCTATCTCCGGCGACGTGGTTCGCTATGAGGCCAGGCATTGTTCTAAGCCCCGGGTAAAAATTTCTTCGGGGAGTTTATGGCCGATAAATACCATTTTGGTATTAGGTTTTTCACTGGACATCCAGGGCTTTCCGGGCTCCGCCCCCATCATCATGTGCACGCCTTGGAACAGCATACGACGATTGATGCCTTTAAGATACAAAATACCTTTGTATCGAAGCAGATCAGGCCCATAAACCTGGACGATACCGCTTAGGAATTCTTCCAGGCGCTCTGGATCGAAAGCCTTGTTCGAGCGGAAAACAAAGGCGCCGATGGTGTCATCGTGGTGGGCATGATGATGATCATGGTGGTGATGTGCGCAGTGCTCGTCGTCGCAATCGTCGTCATGGTCATGGTCGTGATGATCGTGATCGTGAGCTGCATCCGGGTGCTCTTCGGCAAGGAACTCGGGATCGATGTCGAGGATGGTATTGAGATTGAAGCCGCTGATATCGAGGAGCGCCTTGATATCGGTTTCGCCAAAATTGACGGGAGTGATCGAGGCGCGCGGATTCATGTGCACCAGGCGCGAGCGCAATGCCTGGTAATCGACTTCGTTGACCAGGTCTTTCTTGGAAATCAGGATGCGATCGGCAAAACCGACCTGTTTTTGCGCTTCTTCCTGTTTGTCGAGGGTTTCCATGCCGTGTTTGGCATCGACGACGGTAATGACGGCGTCCAGGCGGTAGTAGTCGGCAATGTCGTCGTCCATGAAGAAAGTCTGGCACACGGGGCCTGGGTTGGCCATGCCGGTGGTTTCGATCACGATGCGCTCGAACGTAACGGTGCCCTCTTCACGCTTGATGCGCAGGTCGTTCAGGGTGCGCATCAGGTCGCCGCGCACTGTGCAGCACACGCAGCCGTTGCTGAGTTCGATGATTTGCTCGTCGCTATCCTGCACCAGAAGATCGTTGTCGATGCTTTCGGGTCCGAATTCGTTTTCGATGACCGCAATGCGGCGACCGTGGTATTCGGTCAGGATGCGTTTCAGCAGGGTGGTTTTACCTGCACCGAGAAAGCCAGTAAGAATGGTAACCGGTACCATTTTGTCCGGATTGGGAGCGGTTTTCATCATGGGCCTCGCTACTCGCGGGTCAAAAAATAGAAGACGCTCAAATCAGTGTGGCGGCTACCGTTAATTTTGTACCGCGAAAAAAATTCAACATGCGATTACAGCACAGCATGCGTTTTAGAGCAAATAAAACCCCGTTTGCTTACTCTTTAGTGGAAATCATGCAATTAAATCAAGCGATTAGTGACATCAGTGGGCATGCGCCGGTTTGGCGGGCGTCAGGGTGTGGCAGCGCTTGCACAGGGCGCGCAGCTCGGTTTCATGGCTGGCCAATATGAAGCCGGCGCCCGCCACTTTCTGGGCCAGTTGATGGCTCAGGGCCGGATCGCTGAGTTCGGCGACGGCACCGCATTGGGTGCAAATGATCAACAGATCGTGCGGCTCGCCGGCGGCATCCAGGCAGGCGGCCCAGGCATTGATGGCGTCCAGCCGGTGTATCAGTCCTTCTTCAACCAGGAAATCCAGTGCGCGGTATACCGTGGGAGGCGCTGCGCCGCTTTGTATATGCCGTATTTCATCCAGCAGTTCGTAAGCCTTCAGGCTGCGTTGCTGGCGCAACAGGATTTCCAGAACCTTGCGCCGAATGGGCGTAAGGCGTTTGCCGCGTTGCAGGCACAGGGATTCGGCTGTGTTCAGCTGTTTGGCAATGGCGGCGGGTGTGAGGCGCGGATCTGGCATAGGAATGGATTGACGGCAATACCGGCCCCGGCCGCGGAATTGAACGACAGGGCATCCGGTGCTTGAGGTGTCATCGTCAGCGTAGTGTTAGAATAGTTATGTTATAACATAACAAACATACTCTTCAATTCTTCGCATCGCCATGCCGTCTCCTCCTGTTCATTCCAGCCATCCGCCCTCCTACCGCGGCTCGGGGCTTCTCGCGTCGTGCGGCGAGCGTGTGGCGCGTGTGACCCTTGTTGTCGTGCTCATGTGGGGGCTGACAGGCTGGGCCATGGGTTGGTGGCCAGGTTGACGCCGCAATGAGCACGGTAATCGAGCTGGATCAGGTGTCGCTGGGATGGCGCGATCGGGTTGCCGTGCGCGATGTCAGCGGCGCTTTCGAACGGGGCTCCCTGACGGCGATTGTAGGCCCCAACGGGGCCGGAAAATCCACTTTGGTCAAAGGCATCATGGGCGTGCTCAGCCCCTTGCGGGGCCAGATTCGCCTGATGGACGACGCGCGCAACGAAATGGCCTGCCTGCCGCAGGTGGGCGAGCTGGATCGGAGTTTTCCCATCAGCACGTATGATCTGGTCGCCATGGGGGCATGGCGTCGTGTCGGCGCATGGGGGCGTTTCGATGCCGTTGAGCACGAGCGAGTGCGGCAGGCGCTTGAAACGGTCGGCCTGGCCGATTTTGGGGCACGCATTATTGGAACCTTGTCCGGTGGGCAACTGCAACGCGCGCTGTTTGCGCGCCTGTTGCTGCATGATGCGCAAACCTTGCTGCTCGATGAGCCTTTTGCGGCCGTGGACCGGTCCACGACCGACGACTTGATGGCGCTGCTGCAGCGCTGGAACAACGAGGGCCGCACCGTGATTGCCGTCTTGCATGATCTGGACATGGTGCGGGCGTCTTTCCCGCGCGCCTTGCTGATGGCGGGCCAATCGGTGGCCTGGGGGGCCACCGCCGAGGTCCTGACCCCGGAAAACCTGCATTTGGCCCGCCATTTGTGCGCGGGGGACTACTAAAATGTGGTTGTACGACTGGTTATTCAGGCCGTTTGTCGAGTATGGCTTCATGGGCCGCGCCTTGGCGGGTTCGTTTGCGCTGGCGTTTGCCGCGGGGCCCTTGGGTGTATTCCTGGTGTTGCGTCGCATGAGCCTGATGGGCGATGCGATGGCGCATGCGATCCTGCCGGGTGTCGCCGTGGGGTTTCTGACAGCGGGCCTGTCCCTGAGTGCCATGACCATTGGGGGCATGGTGACCGGCCTGGTCGTGGCCATGCTGGCGGGCGCCGTGGCGCGCATGACCCCCTTGCGCGAAGACGCCAGCTTTGCTGCCTTTTATCTGATTTCTCTGGGGCTGGGAGTATTGCTGGTGTCGCTGCGCGGTTCGAACATGGATCTGATTCATGTCTTGTTCGGCACCGTCCTGGGGCTGGACGATGCCTCCCTGCTGCTGGTTACCATCAGCAGCAGCATCACTCTGCTGATGATGGCCATCATTTTCCGGCCGCTGGTGGTCGAGTGCCTTGATCCGGGCTTTCTGCGCGCGGAGCGCGGCGCCGGGTCGCTCAGCCATATGGTGTTTCTGGTATTGCTGGTCATGACCCTGGTTGCGGGTTTTCAGGTGCTGGGTACGCTGATGGTCGTGGGCATCATGATGCTGCCGGCCACAGCGGCACGTTTCTGGGCGCGTTCGGCGGGCCGGCAAATGGTGCTGGCCGGCGCCATAGGCACTTTTTCGTCTTATTTTGGTCTGTTGATTTCCTACCACGCCAATGTGCCGGCGTCGCCGGCGATTATTCTGTCTGCCGGCGCGATCTATTTTCTGTCGGTTGCCCTGGGGCCGCTGGGTGGTTTATTGCAGGCGGCGCGACAAATGCGCGCCAGGCATCGCCGTTTGTCCCGGATTTCGGAGTAGCCCGATGTTCAGTCTGTTTTTACAGTACGGAGAGTCCTTATGTCGAGAAAGCTTGTAGTGGATGCACGCGTCGCGGCGCGCCGCCGTTGCGTGCTGGCAGCGCTGGCCAGTGTTGCCCTGCTGGCCGGTTCTCTGGCCCGTGCCGCCGAACCGGCGCCGCTTCGGGTGGTGGCCAGTTTTTCGGTGCTGGGCGATATGGTGCACGAGATCGGAGGCGACCATATCGCTTTGACCACGATAGTGGGTCCCAATGGCGATGCGCATACATTCGAGCCGACGCCCAAGGATTCAAAGGCCTTGGCGCAGGCCCGGATCCTGTTCGTGAACGGGCTGGGCTTTGAGACCTGGATGCCGCGCCTCGTGAAGGCCTCGGGCTTCAATGGCCTGGAGGTGGTGGCGAGCAAAGGGGTGACGCCGCGCACTTTGAGCGATGCCGAGCAGGCACTCGAAGCGGCGGAAGAGCGGCGTGAGAAGTCGAGCCATGCCGGGCACAATGCCAAGGTCAAGGCGCACGGACATCATGCGGCCGAAAAGGTTGACGATGAGCCGTCCCGCGAAGCGGCTTATGGCAACATCGACCCGCATGCCTGGCAGAGCCTGGCCAACGGCCTTATCTATGTGCAAAATATTACCGCCGGATTGAGCAAGGTCGATCCGGCGCATGCGGCCGATTACAAGGCCCGCGCAGAGATCTACACGGCGCGAATCAAAAGCCTGGATGCCAAGCTCAAGCAGGCGCTGGCGGCGATTCCCGAGGCGCGGCGCAAGGTGGTGACATCGCACGACGCGTTTGGCTATTTCGGGCTGGCATACGGCGTCCAGTTCATTTCGGCGGTGGGCATTTCCAACGAGGCCGAACCCTCGGCCAAAGAGGTGGCCAGGCTGATTGATCAGATCAAGAAGAATCACATTCCCGCCGTGTTCGTCGAGAACATCACAAGCCCCAAGCTGGTCCGGCAGATTGCCCGCGAAACGGGCGCCAAGATAGGCGGGGTGCTGTATTCCGACGCCCTGGCCCCAGGTGATCAGCCGGCCAGCACATACCTGGGCATGTTTGAATGGAATGCGGGGAAACTGATCTACGCATTGGATCCCAAGCAGAAATAATATGCCGGGCTCCGTGGGATGGTTCGTCGCAAAAATTCCGTGGAGGTGTTTTGCGACAAGGTTCCACAGGCTTGCTTTTCGCGGGAGCTACGGCTTGTGCGCGTCTATCTCTTGCGATTGGCGCGCGGATGCGCCTGGTCGTACACCTTGGCCAGGTGTTGAAAATCGAGCTTGGTGTAAATCTGGGTCGTGGAAATATTGGCGTGGCCGAGCATGTCCTGCACGGCGCGCAAGTCTTGCGCCGACTGCAATAAATGGCTCGCGAAGCTGTGGCGCAGGATATGGGGGTGCACGTGTACCGGCAGGCCAGTTTTGGTGGCCAGCTTATTGAGCTGCAACTGCACGACCCGGGGCGAAATGCGTTTGCCGCGGGTGCCCAGAAACAGGGCGGCGGCGTCGCCGACTGCGCTTGTCGCGGAATCCGTGCCGGAAGGTCGCGGTGCGGCGGCAGAATCCTTGGTGCGAACCGGTAAGGGCGCAACGGCGCCGGGCGGCACAAACTGATGCCGTACCTCCAGCCATGTGCGGATTGCGGCGATTGCCTTGCCGCCTAGCGGTACATTGCGTGTCTTGCCCCCTTTGCCTTTGACGATGACTTCGTGCTCGTCGGGCAGAATCCAGCTTTGCGATTCGTAGCCCTCGGCCCGCGTGTAGCGCACGTCGAGGCTGACCAGTTCGGCCAGCCGCAAGCCGCTGGAATACAGCACTTCGAACATGGCCTGGTCGCGGCGTTCCGTGGGCGTGTTGGGGTCGGGCAAGCCGGGATGGTCCAGCAGTACCTGGGCCTGCTCGACGGACAGGGCTTTGGGTAGGCTGCGCGGAGCCTTGGGGGCGCGTATGCCGGCAACCGGGTTGCTGGCGATTCCGCATTGCGGCGACCACCATTGGTAGAAGCCGCGCCAGGCGGCCAGCGCGCGAGCCAGGCTGCGCGGTTTCAGCCCCTGTCCGTGCAAACGGGCAATCGATTGCCGGATGTGGCTTTCAGTGACGCGTTCGATGGGCGTGTCGGGCAGGCACTCGACGAGATGGCGCAGATCGTGGCGATATCCGTCGAGGGTATGAGAGGAATAGCGGCGATTGGCCCCCAGGTGCGTCAGCCATTGCTCCATGGGTGCGGGCAGGGTGGACATGGGCTAGGCCCCGGCACCGCATGAATCATGCAAGTTCGATGGACTCATGGAGTGCCTCGGGGGTTCATGCCTCGCCTTTCAGGCGACTCAGGCCGGCGCTGGCCAGCTCGTTGATGGTATCCAGGAACGATGTGCCCATGTCGTCGGTGAAGCGGGCAGGGTCGTCCGAGCCCAGGACCAGCAGGCCGAAGGGGGTGTCGGCGCCGATCGGCTTGAGCGCGATGATAGCCAGCGATGCCGGAGCCGTACCCAGCCATCCTGCCGCCTCCTGGTCTTGTAGCGGACCGCAGTAAGGACGGGTCAGGGCCGCCGCATAGTCTTTGATCGAGTTGCCGACGTCCTGGGTCAGCTCGCTGTCGACCAGCCTGGGCAAATCCCACAGGCGCAAGGCGACGCTGGGCAAGTCGAAGAGATCGCTCAGATTGCGCACAATGTGCCCGGGGATCTGAACCGGATCGGTCTCGGCCAGCATTTTGCAGCACCAGGAATGAAGGGACTTGCCGATCTTTTCGTTGCCGGCGGCGTTGCCGATCAGGCCTGAGAGCCGCCATTCAAGTTCCTTGGTTTTGGCGCGCAAGGTCATGATCTGGCGCTCGCCCAGCGAGATCGCACGGGTTTCGTGGGGATGCGGTACCCGCAGATTGGCGAACAGTTCGGCGTGATCCTGAAGGAAGTCGGGATTTTCTTTTAGGAACAGGGCGATGTCTTCGGCGGAAATGCTCTCGGCGCTCATAGTGGTGATGGCTCTTTGAAGTTAAAGGTGGCGGTCAGGGCGTCGATGTCGATCTGGCCTTTGAATACGGTGACTGCCGGACCGCTCATGGTGAGTCCGGCGCCATCCCAGGCAACCGTGAGCGGCCCACCCCGGGTATGGACCTGAACCGGGCTGTCGAGCAGGCCGCGGCGTATGCCGGCCGCCACAGCCGCGCAGGCGCCGGTGCCGCAAGCCAGCGTTTCGCCGGCACCGCGCTCATAGACCCGCAGCTTGATGGTGTGGCGGTCTACGATCTGCATGAATCCGGCATTGACTCTTTTGGCAAAACGCGGATGCGCTTCGATAAGCGGCCCCTGGGTGGCAACTGGAGCGGTATTGACGTCGGCCACGACCTGCACCGCGTGCGGGTTGGAAATGGCCACGAGCGACAGTTCCACCGCGCTGCCGTTGGGCAGCGGCAGCGTCCAGATTGTATCGATGCCGCTGGGCGCGGATTGCAGGCCCTGGGTATCGAACGGCAGAGCCTCCGGCTCGAAACGAGTCTGGCCCATTTCTACCGTAACGTCGCCATTGTCGGTCTGGTTGAGTACGAGCAGGCCGGTGGCGATTTCCGCGCGCAGCGGATTGCGCCCCGACAGGCCCTGTTCGTGCACGAAACGCACAAAACAGCGCGCTCCGTTGCCGCAATGTTCGACCTCGCCGCCGTCGGCGTTGAAAATCCGGTAGCGGAAATCGGCTTCGGGGTGGCTGGGCGCCTCGACCAGCAAAAGCTGGTCGGCGCCGATGCCGAAATGGCGGTCGGCCAGCGCCCGCGCGCGTTCGGGCGTCATTTCCAAATGTTGACGCACTCCGTCGAGCACGACAAAGTCGTTGCCTGCTCCGTGCATTTTCGAGAAATTCCAGATCATGTTCGAGATTATCGCCTAATAGAATCTTTTTTCGCCCTCGGGGCGGGTTTTAAATCGTCGGTGCACCCAATAATACTGGGGAGGGTCCGGCCTGACCCAATTTTCGATCAGGTGGTTGATGCGCCCCGTGGCGTGCTCGAGGCTTTCTTCGCCCGGAAAGTCTTCGAGCGGCGGCAGCACCTGAACGGTATAACGGCCGGTTTCGAGGTCCAGCTTGCTGACAATGGGTACGACCGCCGCCTGCCACGATTTGGCAATTTGCGCCGTCGCTGGAATGGTTGCGGCCTGGACGCCAAAAAAAGGCAGGAACAGGGCGCCTTGGCGGCCGAAATCCATGTCCGGCAGGTAATAGATTGGCACACCGGCGCGCAACTGTCGAATCAGGCCGCGTACGCCGTCTTTGCGGCTGACCAGGCGCACGTCGTTGAAGCGGCCGCGGCCTTCGCGCACCAGTTGATCGACGTCTCTGTCGCTTTGCGGCGTATACAGGGTAGCGGAATGCAGCAGGAACTCCGACAGGCGGGTGGCGGCGGCATCAAGGGCGATGAAGTGCGGCGCCAGCATGATGATGCGGCGTTTGGCCGCGAGCAACTGTTCCAGGTGTTCCAGCCCCGTGATATGTATGGTTTCGCGAATGGTTTCCGGCCGGCCGAACCAGAACAGGCCGCGATCAATGACCGACTGCGCGAGCAAATAGAAGTGCCGCCGCAGCCAGGCTTCCCGTTCAGCGGCGGAGCTGTCGGGAAAACACAAGGCCAGATTGGTCCTGACGATATGAGCCCGGGATCGCAGAAGTTTGGGCGTGAGCCAGCCGAGGGCTAGCCCCCAGCGTCGCCGGGTGGCGCTGCCGCACCGGCCGAAATAGGAAAAAATCGCTCTCAGCAGATTCAGTTTGTTGAATGTCATGTTTCATTGGATCTGAGGGGGTGGCGGGGCGCCTTTTGGTGTTTTGTAGCGGTTATAGCTCCACAGATATTGCCTGGGACAGCGGCGGATCAGGGTTTCCATGGCTTGGTTAATCAGGGCCGCCTGTTCATGCGCATCGCCAGGCAAAGGTTCGGGCAACCGCAGGTAGTGGATGCGCCAGCCCTTGCCCCAGGGCAGGCGTTCGCCCGCCGTCAGGATGACGGCCACGCCGGTCTGGACGGCCAGTTTGCCGGCCAGGGTCATGGTATAGGCGGGTTTACCGAAAAAAGGCGCCCAGACCCCGTCGCCGCTGCCGGGTGCCTGGTCGGGCAGCATGCCGACGGCCTCGCCGCGTTTCAGGGCTCGAACGAACTCGCGCACGCCCTGCAGATTGGCCGGCACGGCATTGAGCTGCGGGGTATTGCGGGCGCTTTCCATGACCGGCGCCAAAAAGGCTTTGCGCGGCGGCCTGAACATGACGGTGATGGGGCCGTGGCGCGTCAGATAGCGGGCGGTCACCTCAAAGCACCCCAGGTGAGGGGTCAGGTACAAGATGCCGCGTCCCTCGCTCAGGGCGGCGTCGACCACGGCGTTGTCGCTGGTAACCACTTTGTCGAGGCTTTGCCGGTTGCGCAGCCAGACCTTGGGCAGTTCCATGATCATGGCGCCTGTTTCGGCCGCAGCCTGGCGAGCGAAGGCCGCGCCCGGGTAGCCTGCCTGCCGGGCATTGCTTTGCAGGCGCCGACGGTATTTTCCCGGGAAGGCATACACCAGGCGGCCGCCGATGCGGCCTATGCCATGCAGTATGGGCAGAGGCACGGCGGCGAGCAAGCGGAACAAGGCCAGCAGCATAAAACGACAATAACCCTTTTAGAATCAGTGTAAAAACGCATTTTTCTGTATTTTCGCTTAAAATACATTTCATCGCTGAGTTAACCGACAACTTGCGGAGCGATGGTCGTGCCGTTTGCAAGAATGGCCTGGCCTAAAAACCGCTAAAGCGTCGCGCCCCGTTTCAATGCTATACGCTACCCGAGGTGCAACGCATACCGTTCAACCTCAAGGCTGTTCATGCAGCCATTTCAAGGAACGTATTGCCGTGGCAAATACTGATTTTCTCTTTACCTCCGAATCGGTCTCCGAAGGCCATCCCGACAAGGTCGCCGATCAAATCTCCGATTCCATCCTCGACGCCATTTTTACCCAGGACCCTCACGCCCGAGTGGCCGCCGAAACATTGTGCAACACGGGCCTGGTCGTGCTGGCCGGTGAAATCACCACTACGGCCAATGTCGACTACATCCAGGTTGCGCGCGACACCATCAAGCGCATAGGCTACGACAATACCGAATACGGTATCGACTACAAAGGCTGCGCGGTGCTGGTGGCCTACGACAAGCAGTCGCCCGACATCGCCCAGGGCGTGGATCGCAGCCCGGAAGAGCTGTTGAACCAAGGCGCCGGCGACCAGGGCCTGATGTTCGGCTATGCCTGCGACGAAACCCCCGATCTCATGCCCGCCCCTATTTGGTATGCGCATCGCCTGGTGCAGCGTCAAAGCGAGTTGCGCAAAGACGGCCGTTTGCCGTGGCTGCGCCCGGATGCCAAGTCGCAAGTCACTTTCCGCTATGTCAACGGCAAGCCCGCCGAAGTCGATACCGTGGTGCTGTCCACCCAGCATGCGCCCGATATTTCGCAAAGCGAGATCAAAGAGGCGGTAATCGAGGAAATCATCAAGCCCAGTTTCCCCGACGGCCTGCTTACTTCCAAAACCAAATACCTGGTCAATCCTACCGGTGTGTTCGTCATTGGCGGCCCACAGGGCGATTGCGGCCTGACGGGCCGCAAAATCATCGTCGACACCTACGGCGGCGCCTGCCCTCATGGCGGCGGCGCTTTCTCGGGCAAGGATCCTTCCAAGGTCGACCGTTCGGCGGCTTACGCGGCGCGTTATGTGGCCAAGAACGTCGTGGCGGCGGGCCTGGCGCGCCAGTGCCAGGTGCAGGTCAGCTACGCCATCGGCGTGGCCGAACCCATTAATATCACTGTTTATACGGAAGGCACGGGCATTATCCCCGACGAGCAAATCGCCCGCCTGGTCCGCGAACATTTCGATTTGCGCCCGCGCGGCATTATTGAAATGCTCGATCTGCTTCGCCCCATTTATGCAAAAACAGCTGCTTACGGGCACTTCGGACGTTCCGAGCCCGAATTCAGCTGGGAAGCCACCGACAAGGTCCTGCTCCTCAAGCAGGCCATCAAGCTGGCGGTGTAATCCGGAGCGCACCCCTTTGTCGGGGTGCGCGTTCGGGCAGTGCCTGGAAGGAGTTTTCATTTTGGCTGACACGATCTTCAATCCCGATAGCAGCCGTAGTCTCAAGCCCAGCGATTCGCCTTGCGTGGCGGTGTGCTCTACCTTGTATGACGAAATATGCCGGGGTTGCGGACGTACCACCATGGAAGTCGCCAACTGGGTTTTCCTGTCCGATGAGGAAAAAAGCGCGATCTGGCTGCGCATCAAGGCGCAGGGCTACCCACGACGCAAGGGCTGAAAAAAACGGCGCGACTGCGCTACAATTCGACTTTCCTGAGGAGCGCTGCGACGGGTCTGGGCCGCATAGTCCACACGCCCGCTAGGCTCAGGAAACGTTTCTCGATTCAACGGCGCTCATCATCTCCTGTACCGCAGGCGAAGGTGGGCAGTTCCGTATCTTTGCTCCTTTCCCCGTACAGGTTTATTGGATTAGAACCATGAACACTGTCGCTGAAACTGTTTTTTCCGATTACAAAATTGCCGATATCGGCCTGGCAGGCTGGGGCCGCCGCGAAATCGCGATCGCCGAAACCGAAATGCCCGGCCTGATGGCAACCCGCGAGGAATACGCGCGCGCGCAGCCCCTGAAAGGGGCGCGTATTGCCGGCAGCTTGCACATGACGATTCAAACCGCCGTGCTGATCGAAACCCTGGTTGCCCTGGGAGCCGAGGTACGCTGGGCGTCGTGCAATATTTTTTCAACGCAAGACCATGCTGCCGCCGCGATCGCCGCCGGCGGCACGGCCGTGTTTGCCGTCAAGGGCGAAACGCTTGAAGACTACTGGCAATACACGCATAAAATCTTCGAATGGCCGGGCCAGCAGGCCAATATGATTCTGGACGACGGCGGCGACGCCACGACGCTGCTGCACCTGGGCACCAAGGCCGAATCGGATCCGGCGGTGCTCAACAAGCCAGGCAGCGAAGAAGAGCGCGTACTTTTTGCGGCCATCAAGGCCCAGCTCAAGACCGATCCCAAGTGGTATTCCACGCGCCTGAAAGAAATCAAGGGTGTTACCGAAGAAACCACGACCGGCGTGCATCGCCTGTACCAAATGGCCCAGAAAGGCGAGCTTGCCATTCCCGCCATCAATGTGAACGATTCGGTCACCAAGTCCAAGTTCGACAATCTTTACGGCTGCCGTGAATCGCTGGTCGATGGCATCAAGCGCGCCACCGATGTCATGGTTGCGGGCAAGGTTGCCGTGGTCTGCGGTTTTGGCGATGTGGGCAAGGGCTGCGCCCAAGCCTTGTCGGCCTTGCGCGCCCAGGTCTGGGTTACCGAGATCGATCCGATTTGCGCTTTGCAGGCTTCCATGGAAGGTTATAAAGTCGTCACGCTCGACGAGGCGGTGGGCCATGCCGACATCTTTGTGACGGCCACCGGCAACTATCACGTCATTACGCGCGAGCATATGGATCGCATGAAAGATCAGGCCATTGTTTGCAATATCGGCCACTTCGACAATGAAATCGATGTGGCAGCCATAGAAGATCTGCAATGGGAAGAGGTCAAGCCCCAGGTCGATCACGTGATTTTCCCCGACGGCAAGCGTATCATTTTGCTGGCCAAAGGCCGTTTGGTGAACCTGGGTTGCGCCACCGGCCATCCTTCATTTGTGATGTCGGCCTCGTTTACCAATCAGACCATTGCCCAAATCGAGCTCTACACGCGCGGCGAGGCTTATAAAACCGGCCAGGTTTATGTCTTGCCCAAGCATCTGGACGAAAAAGTGGCACGCCTGCATCTTAAAAAACTGGGTGTGCAACTGACCCAGTTGCGTCCGGATCAGGCCGACTACATTAGTGTGCCGGTAAACGGTCCGTACAAAGCGGATCACTACCGTTATTAAACTCGGGGCATTCATGCCAAGGTGCGGCGTTGTCTGCCGCATTTTGCGGCTGATGCCTTAAAACGGAGCGTCAAAGATGGAAATCATTCTGGTCTGGATTTTGAACGCGGTTGCGCTGCTGGTCGTGGCGTATATCTTGCCTGGCATTACTGTTTCGTCGTTCGGGTCGGCGCTCATTGCCGCGCTGGTATTGGGCCTGCTCAATACGCTGGTCAAGCCGGTGCTCATATTGCTGACGCTGCCGATAACCATAGTCACGCTGGGCCTGTTTTTACTGGTGCTCAATGCGCTGGTATTCTGGTTTGCGGGTTCAATCCTGAAAGGCTTCCACGTCAACGGCTTCTGGTGGGCTGTGCTGGGGGCGTTTGTCTATAGCATCGTTTCGGGGCTGTTGTCGAGGTTGTTGGGTCAATGAGTTTCAAACACGCCATCAGCCTGGAATTTTTCCCTCCGCGCGATATTGCGGCACAAGAAAAACTGGTGCGCTCGGCCAAGCAGTTGCTGGCCTTGCAGCCCAGTTATGTCAGCGTCACTTTCGGCGCCGGGGGCTCGACCCGCTCGGGTACGGCCGACACGATAAGCCTGATGCAGAACCTGGGCTACGATGCGGCTCCGCACCTGTCTTGCATAGGTTCCAGCCGCAAAGTGCTGACCGAAATCCTGGACGCCTACCGCGCCGCGGGAATCCGGCGCATCGTGGCCTTGCGCGGCGATATTCCGTCGGGCATGGGGGGCGACGCGGGCGAACTGCGCTATGCCAGCGATCTGGTGAGTTTCATCCGGGAACACAGCGGCGACTGGTTTCATATCGAGGTTGCGGCTTATCCGGAAATGCACCCGCAGGCGCTCACGTCTTTCGACGATCTGAACCATTTTGTTACCAAGGTGCAGGCCGGGGCGAATAGCGCGATCACGCAGTATTTTTTCAATGTCGATGCGTATTTCGATTTCGTGAATCGGGCACAGGCCAAAGGGGTTTCAATACCTATTGTGCCGGGCATCATGCCGATTACCAATCATTCGCAGCTGGTGCGTTTTTCGACCATGTGCGGAGCGGAAATTCCACGCTGGATCCGTCTGCGCCTGGCTGAATTTGGCGATGATCGTGCGTCGATCAAGGCGTTCGGGGTCGATGTGATTACGCAGATGTGCCAGCGTCTGCTCGACCAGGGGGCGCCGGGTTTGCATTTTTATACGCTTAATAACGCCGATGTAACCCAGGCCATTCATCGCGGTTTGCGCTGAACTGTAGATACCGTTCTTAAGACGCGGGGGCGGCGGCCCTGGTGGCCGCCCCTCTGGGCCGTCTTAAACCAGTATAGGCGCCGGTACTGCCCAGCCTTTGTCTGTGAGGATGGCGTCGAGCCGGATGTCGTGTGCCGCGGGGACATAGCTTTGGTTCGACAGGTCGCCGCATGCCCAGGCAATGCCTATGGTCGTGCAGCGATGGGATTGCGACTTGAGCGCGGCCAGGGTGCGGTCGTAATAGCCCTTGCCGTAGCCGACGCGATCGCCCTGGCGGGTGTAGCCCAAAGTCGGCACCAGCATCAGATCCGGAGGCGGAGCGGGTGCGCCCTGCGGTTCGGCAATCCCGTAGGATCCGGTGGCCATGGGGGTGTCGGGTGTCCACAGGCGGAATTCCAGCGCTGCGTTCGGGGCAGCCACCACCGGCAGAGACACCGTAAGGCCTTCCTCCTCCACCCATTGATGCAGCAAGGGTTGGAGCTCGGGTTCTTCTTCCAGGGACCAGAATGCGGCAATGTGCCGGGGTGCGGGCCGGTTGGCCTGCCGCAGGGCGGCGCGCGTTGTGGCCAGCCATGTAAACAGGCGCCCTCTGATGAGCAGGGCTCCCCGATGCCGATCAATGGGACTCATGTCGGTGCGCAACTGTTTTAGTCGCGCCCGGAGAGGGACTGCGGTATTCTCTATGCTGTTATTCATGGGTGATGTTATCGGGGTCGGGACACGATGTTATTGAAGCAAAGACAAAGGTATCAGAAAAAGCAAAATCTTTCCGGCATAACCTTTCGCACGCTGTCGCGCAGGAGCTGGTGGCTTGCGCTTTCGTTGGGTCTGGCCGGCTGTGCGGGTGCAAAGCTGCCCGACAACACCGCCAGCGCCACCACGGCGCCGCCGTCCTTGCAAGCCTCTCTCGAGCCGATCTTGCCCTCGGCGCCTGCGCCCTTGCCTTCACTAGCGGCATCGCCCGGCGCCGAGCAGGCGCTGATTGATTCGCGTGCCGCCATGCAGAGCCGGCAATGGGACAGGCTCGCCGCGTTGGTGCCACAGGCCAAGGGCGATCCATTGCTGGGCGATTACCCCACTTACTGGTATTTGCGCCAACAACTCCAGGATTCCACGGTACCGGCGCCTACCGCCGAGCTGCAGCAGTTCCTGTCGACCACCCATGATGAATATCTGGCTGATCGCCTCAAGGCCGACTGGATTCTTGCCGCGGCCCGCACCGGCGACTATGCAACGATAAATCGCCTGGGCCCTGTGGTGGTCAGTAATGCGCAAGTCGAATGCGCCCGCTTGCAGGCGCAGGCCATGACGGGGCAGCGGGTGTCCGCGGCACAGGCGGTGGCGGCGTTCGCGCCGGGACGCACCTGCTGGGCTTTGCTTGATTTGCTCGTTACCAGCAAAGTGGTGGGATGGTCGCAGCTCGAGCCCATGTTGCGCGCCGCAATCGAAAACAATAAAACCGGCGATGCGCAGCGACTGGCCGATGAAATGTTTTCCCCGTCCGAAATGGTCGCGTATCGGGCGCTTATGAAAAACCCCAAGCAGTGGCTCGCTTCGCAGAAGGCGCCTGGATCGCAGGCGCAAATCGAACTTGTCACGCTGGCCCTGGCGCGTCTGGCACGCAGTTCCGATCGAGACTCCGCGGCCGACTATGTCGAAAGCAAATGGTCCAGGGTGTTGCCCAAGGCCAATATCGAATGGGTATGGGGGCAGTTCGGGCTGATGTCCGCGCTTAATCTCGAAAACCAGGCTGTGCAGTGGTATCGGCGTTCGGGCAATGTGCCCATGACCGACTACAACCACGCCTGGGAAGTTCGCATCGAGTTGCGGCAAGGCAAAATCGATTGGCAAAGAGTGAAGCGCTCTATCGGTAAAATGTCGGCTGCGCAGCAGGCCGAGCCGGTCTGGACCTACTGGTACGGACGCGCCCTGGCGGCGCAGGGCGATCAGGCGGGAGCCAAGGCGCGCTATGTGTCGATAGAAAAAGATTTGAATTTTTACGGCCAATTGGCCAATGAAGAGCTGGGCCGGCCCATACCAATTCCGCCCGCTCCGCCCGCGGTAACACCCTTGGAGCTGAACGTCGCGAGATCCAACACGGGCTTGCTGCGGGCCATCAAGCTGTTTCGCCTGGGATGGCGTCCCGAGGCAGTTCCGGAATGGAACTACACGCTCCGCGGCATGAGCGACCGTCAACTGTTGGCCGCTGCCGAGCTTGCCCGCCAGGAGCAGATTTTTGACCGGGTGGTGAACACCTCGTTGAAAACCAAACAGGAAATCGACTTCAAGCAGCGGTTTATTGCGCCTTTCGAGGGGCGTGTTACCGAAAAGGCGCGCTTGATCAACCTGGATCCGGCCTGGGTATACGGGCTGATACGCCAGGAGTCGCGGTTTATTACCGATGCCCGCTCAAGTGTCGGGGCTTCGGGCCTGATGCAGCTTATGCCGGCGACAGCCCGTTGGGTGGCGCGCAAGATCGGCATGAACGACTTTACGCCTTCGTCGGTCAACGATTTCGACACCAATACGGTGCTGGGCACCAATTACCTGAGCATGGTGCTGCGAGACCTGAACGGCTCGCAGGTGCTGGCCACGGCGGGTTATAACGCCGGACCCCGGCGCTCGGTGCTATGGCGGTCCAAACTCAGCGGCCCTGTAGAGGGTGCGATCTTTGCCGAAACCATACCCTTCACCGAAACGCGTTTGTATGTCAAGAATGTGATGTCCAACGCCGCTTATTACTCCGCCATGTTCACGGGCCAGCCGCATTCCCTGAAAGCGAGGCTGGGGGTGATTTCCCCCGAGCCCAATGAGAAGGTCGATTTGCCGTAGACCTGGCGGGCACAAGGCCGGCCTTACGGGATCCGCCCGCCACATACCACTGAATAATGAGCACACGCCAGACCGACAATGACTCTTGTACCCAGGGCCTCGACGTTTATATCGTCGGAGGCGCGGTGCGGGATCGCTTGCTGGGCCTGCCTGCCGGCGACCGCGACTGGGTAGTGGTGGGTGCCTCGCCGGAATTGATGGCCAGGCGCGGCTTCATTCCGGTGGGCGGCGATTTTCCGGTTTTCCTCCATCCGGAAACCAAGGAAGAATATGCGTTGGCGCGCACCGAGCGCAAGTCGGGGCGCGGCTACAAGGGTTTCACATTCTACGCCGGGCTCGATGTCACGCTGGATGCCGATTTGAAGCGGCGGGACCTGACCGTCAATGCCATCGCCCAGGCGGCCGACGGCCATCTGGTGGATCCCCTGGGCGGGCAAGCGGATCTGAAGGCGAAGGTACTGCGCCATGTCGGACAGGCCTTTGTGGAAGATCCTGTGCGCTTGCTGCGCCTGGCCCGCTTCGCGGCGCGTTTCCACGATTTTTCCATCGCGCCTGAAACGCTGGTGCTGGCGCGCAAACTGGTGACTGATGGCGAGGTGGATGCACTGGTGCCGGAACGGGTGTGGCGTGAAATGGTCAAGGGCCTGATGACGGGGCATCCGGGCCGCATGTTCCAGGTGCTTGAGTCCACGGGCGCCCTGGCCAGGGTTATGCCCGGCCTGGTGTTCAACGATGAGATCGATGGGCAACTGGCAGCGGCGGCGCGCGCGGGCTTGCCGCTTGCCTCGCGCTTTGCCTTGCTCTGCCGCTTGTCGGCGCGGCCCGAGGGCCTGGCCGCACATTTGCGCGCTCCGACCGAATGCCGGGACTATGCGCGCCTGTTGCCTGTGGTAGTGGCGGCGGTCCATGATGCGCGAAACGGCAGCGCTCCTGAAGGATGGCTGGACCTCCTCGAACACTGCGACGCCTTGCGCAAGCCGGCGCGTTTCCTGGATCTGCTCAATGCCTCGGCCTGTGTGGCGATGGTTGATCTGGCTGCCTGGCAAGAGCGCGTGGCGGCGGTTCGATCGGTTGACGCGGGAGCCATTGCGAAGGCGTGTGGCGGCCAGGCCGGGCAAATCAAGGCGGCATTGCGCGAGGCGCGCTTGGAAGCGCTGGAGAGTAGTCGGGGGGTTGCTTAATGCGGCTTGGTTTGGTTCGGCGCGCTTTTGGCTTCGTGCGCTGCGATGGGCGGGTATGGATTCCGGCCAGATCGTCGCTTTGCTCCTCAACCTGGCCTCCACCCACACCCGCCCATTTACAGGCGATGCCGACGGTCGCCGGATGCGAAGCCCGTCAACGGTCCGGTGACGCCGCGGCCTATGGCCAGCACTTTGAACAATTCCCCCATTTCAGTCTCGGCAATCAGTTTTTGCACAGGCGCCATGGCCCTGGCGTATTGCTGCGCATCACTGGGATCGAGCTGGGCAAGTAACTGCGGTAGGCCGGCATTCATTAAAAACCGCGCCTGCGACGTATAGCCCAGCACGTCCAGGCCCGCTGTCAACGCGGCATCGGCCATGGCGGTGAAATCGACATGAGTCGTGATGTCCTGCAAACCGGCGTGCAGCAATGGTTCGCTATGCGCGTGATGGCGGAAGTGACACATCAGCGTGCCTGTCGCCCGCTGCGGATGATAGTACTCGCGTTGCGGAAAGCCATAGTCTATAAGCAGGGCGGCGCCGCGTTCGAGCCAGCTTCCCATCTGCCGGATCCAGGCCTCGGCCTGCAGGTTGATTTCCGATTGATACCCCGCCAGGGCGGGCATGCGTTGTGCCACGGTCTGTTGCAAGGCCTGCGAAGCAAGGCGTTCGACATAGATGAACGGCACCGCCGGGGGGGGCGCATCTGTCGGTGACCGATTGATAGCCTGGGCATCGGCGTTGGGCAATGGGCCGGATTGCGGCTGTTCGGTGCCTCCTGCGTGTCCGGCATGGGCCAGCCGGGTAGCCCGTTGCGCCAGCGTCATGGTGCTGATGTCGCCGTCGATGGCGCTCAGGCTGACCCCGATTTCATACAGTTTTTCGTTCTGCCCCCAGCGGAACAAGGTAGCGGGCATCGCGTCGAGCACCTCGTTGGCAATGACACAGCCTGAGAATGTTTCGGGCAAATGATCCAGCCATGTAATGGGTGCGCCCGATCCGGCCAGGTTCTGTTGCTGGCGCGCGCGCAGATCGGCTGAGATTTCAAGTATCTGGTAGTCCACATCGATGCCGAGCTGCCGCAAGGCGGGGATCAGTGCCGCTGCCAGAGCTCCCGAGCCGGCGCCGAACTCCAGCACCCGGTTCGAATCGCTGGCGGCCAATATTTGTGCCGTCTGGCGGGCCAGCGTCTGGCCGAACAGGGGGGTGAGTTCCGGAGCGGTTGTGAAATCGCCTGTGGGCAGGTCGCCGGAAAACTTGGTATTGCCGGCGGCGTAGTAGCCCAGGCCCGGGGCATATAGCGCCAGGTTCATCCATTGCTCGAACGGCAGGAAGCCCAGGGTTGCTTCTTCGATGTTCCGGATCAGACAGGCCTCCACCGCCCGCTGGTGCTGGCGCGATGCGGGATCCAGCGCGGGCAGGCCCGAGGGAATGGCGGGGTGAGGGTTAATCGTCATGGTTGTCCGGTCGAGTACTTTTATTGGCAGAATGTTTGAAGGTGTAGAGCGCGTAGCACATGGCAATCAGGAAGGCGAGCAGAAGCGCTATGGTTACCGCCACGATGAAATTGCCGAATGCAATCCACAGGGGGAGAGTCAGCAGCATGGCTAATAACAGAGGTTTGCGGACAAGCTGTTTCATCGGGATCGGTAAAAAATCGAATGCAGTGGGCGGGCCGGGGAGGCCTGGCCTGGCTGCCTTGCATTTTATAGCGCAAAAAAAAAGCCCCGCGTGGAGCGGAGCCTTTTGGCGGTGCGGACCCGGATTGCGCCGAGTCCATTGCGCCGTGGTTTAGCTGAAGCTTCGGGCTTTATGCGCGCCTGTGGCAGGGGCGCTTTTGCCGCGGCTGGCGCCTGGCCTGGCACCGAAGCCAGGACGGGCGGGAGCACGCTCTCGTGTGCCGGGACGGCTGTCGGGCTTGCTTGCGCCTTTGTGAGCGAAGTCGCGATTGGCGCTGGCCGGCCGGTCGCCAAAAGAGGGGCGGGCATGCGCCGGCCTGTCGCCGAAGCTGGGTCGATCGGTGCGGGCACGCGTTTCACGTTGCGGCGCATCGGAGCCGGGGCGGGCGCCAAATGCCGGGCGGTCGGCGCGTGGCCGGTCGTTGTAGCTGGGGCGTTCGCTACGAGGAGCGCGGTCGGCAAAGCCGGCACGTTCGCCGTTACCGCTGCGTGCGGGGCGGTCGCCGCCAAAGCCCGAACGGGCTTCGTATGCGGGCTTGTCGCCAAACCGGGGCTTGCTTTCATAGGCCGGCTTGTCGCCAAAACGCGGCTTGCCTTCGTAGGCCGGTTTGTCGCCGTAAGGGCGGCTTGCACCAGGCTTGCGATCGTAGCTGGGCTTGCCACCGCCAAAACCACCACGGCCGCTGAAGCTCTTGCCGTTGCTCTTGCGATCGGTGTAAGTGGGGCGCACGGTTTTCTTGGGCTCGAGGCCTTCGATTACCTGGGGTGGAATAGGCTGGCCAATAAAATGTTCGATGCGGCGTATTTTGTGGCGTTCCGAGTGAACGGCCAGGGTAAAGGCCAGACCGCTGTTGCCGGCACGGCCGGTACGGCCAATGCGGTGGGTGTAGTCTTCAGGCTGCATCGGTAAATCGTAGTTGATGGCATGGCTGATGCCTTGCACGTCGATGCCGCGGGCGGCCACGTCGGTTGCCACCAGGATACGCAGTTGGCGCTTTTGCAGCATGCCCAGCGTGCGTGTACGTTGGCGCTGATTCATGTCGCCATGCAATGCCGCAGCCGAAAAGCCCTGGCCTGAAAGGCGGTCGGCCAGATCGTCGGCGCCGCGCTTGGTGGAGGTAAAGACAATCGCCTGGTCCAGATTGGCGTCACGCAACAGATGATCGAGCAGGCGCATTTTATGGCTGTTGTCGTCGGCGTAGAGCAGGTTCTGGGTAATGTTGGTGTGTTGTTGCTTGTGGCCCGAGACTTCGATCTGCAGGGGGTCGCGCATCATTTTGCCGGCCAGGCGGGCGATCGTGCCGTCCAGCGTGGCCGAGAACAGCAGCGTTTGGCGGTTTTCGGGAATACGGGCAACAATGGCTTCAATATCTTCGATAAAACCCATGTCCAGCATGCGGTCGGCTTCGTCCAGCACCAGGGTGTGCACGGTCGACAAGTTGACGCGTTTGGATTGCAGATGGTCGATCAGGCGTCCCGGAGTGGCTACCAGCACGTCAACGCGGCGCGACAGGGCCTTGAGCTGAGCGCCGTAGGGCATACCGCCGACGACAGTCGTGGTGCGCAGATCTTTGAGGTGAGCGCCGTAAGAGCGGGTTGCGGCATCGACTTGCATGGCCAGTTCGCGGGTCGGAGTCAGTACCAGAACCTGCACGCCGGTGCCTTTGTTGGCGGGCGTCAGGGAAATCCGGTTAAGCGCAGGCAACATGAAAGCGGCGGTTTTCCCGCTGCCGGTTTGCGACGAGACCATCAGGTCGCGGCCTTCCAGCGCCTTGGGAATGGCGGCGGCCTGGACTGGAGTGGGTTCGGTGAAGCCGGCTTTCAGAACGGCGGACAAGAGGCTGGGTACGAGACCCAGGGTTTCGAAAGACATGTGTGATCCTTTGCCGACTGAACGGCGCATACACATAGCGCCGTCTCAAATGAGATATGGCGCAGGTTGATTGGAGCATCGTGCCGACCGAATCAACCTGGAGTGCAGCGTGTACCGTAGTAGCAGGCGGCGAAAGGCTCGGGGGTCAGGGAGCGATGGCGTTCGACATGGGTGCTGATAAGTCAGTCAACTGCTGAGACACAGCATCTAAGCTGTAAAAAAATGTCGACGCGTCAATGTTGCAGTGCGGAAATTATAAGCGTGTTTGCGAATAAGGGAAACCCCCCATGTTGTAACCACACGACGTTCGGCCCTGAAAAAATTGGATTGCCTTTCAGGGACGGTGGGCGGGCACAAGGCTCGCCCGTTGCGGTAATGACAATAGGCGCCAGCCGCGGGCGGCCACCAGAGGTACTCCTACGCTGCGGCGGTTCCTGTCCAGTCGATGGGAGGCTGGCCTTGCTGGGCCAGCCATTCATTGGCCAGCTTGAAATGATTGCAGCCTATGAACGGCTTGGGCGGCCGCAGGGCCGATAGAGGCGAGGGGTGGTTGGACGCGAGGACCAGGTGGGGTCCATTGCTGGGTAGAAGCTGCCGCTTGGCTTGCGCATGCGACCCCCAGAGCATGAATACCTTGGGCTGCGGGCTGCGGGCCACGCGGCTGATGAGGGCGTCGGTCACGGCTTCCCACCCTTGCCTGGCGTGCGAAGCCGGTTGGCGCGCCTCAACGGTCAGAACCGTATTCAGCAGCAGCACACCCTGCTCGGCCCAGGGCGACAGGTCGTGGCCCATTCCCGTAGAACCAGATGGTTTATTGTTCTGGGTCTTGCCTGCATTGCGGTTGCGGGCACCATCGAAGCCCGGGTATTCGAGAGCCAGTTCTTTGAACATGTTTTGCAGGCTGGGCGGGCACGGGCAGGTATCGGGCACCGAAAACGCCAGACCTTGCGCCTGGTTCGGGCCGTGGTAGGGGTCTTGTCCCAGGATGACGACCCGGACCGTATCGGGTTGTACGTAATCGAGCGCGTGGAAAGGATAGCGTGGGTAGATTTCCGCGCCCGCGGCAAGCCGGGCGGCCAGAAATGCCGACAATTGCCGCAAGGCGGCCTTGGGCTCGGGCATGCGCAGGGTTTCCTTCCAGACCTCGTCCAGGTTTTGCAGATGGGTCAGCAGTGGACTGTCCAGCGTGTTTTGCGCTAGGGCGGGATCAAGGGTATTGGGCATGCTTGCGGGGTCCGTCGCGACCTGGTTGCTGGGCAACATGGCGATCAATCTGGCATGGTAGCCGGCAATTTGCTGGTCGATCCGGCTTTTTTGCTCTTGCCAGGCGTCGATTTGCGCCGTGGTGCGAGGCGGTGCGCAAGCCCAGATCGCTTCCGGAAAGTGGCTGTCGCCCTGCCAGCGTGGGATGACATGCCAATGCAGGTGCGGCACCATATTGCCGAATTGGGCCAGATTGATTTTGTCGGGGTTCAGGGATTGCCGCTGAGCTTGTTCCACCCGCCACACGATCTCCATGAAGTCCTGGCGCTCGCGCGGGGACAGGTCGCTCATTTCCTTGACGTGATCGCGCCAGATTACCCGGGTAAAGCCGGGGTGGTTCGAATCGGCCACGGAGATCACCTGCATTTGAGCGTTTTGCCAAAGCAGGTCGTCGCCGGGGTTGCGGCACAAGGGGCAGTTGCCGGTTGTCGTCATGGCTATTTGTGGCTGCTGATAATTAGATGTGCAAGAGGATTGCCGGTATCAATTTTTATCCTTGCCCAGCGCTTTTTCAAGAGTTTCAACGATGTGTCTGAGGACAGCCACGCGGGCGTGCTGTTTGTCGTTGGCCGACAGCACGTGCCACGGCTCCTGGGGTGTGTCGGTGCGCGCCAGCATTTCGTCGGCAGCCTGCACGTAGCTGTGCCATTTCTTCCGGTTGCGCCAGTCGTCGGGAGTGATCTTGAAGTTTTTGAATGGAGATTCTTCGCGCTCATGAAAGCGCCGGAGCTGCTCGTCGGCGGTCACGGCCAGCCAGAATTTGACGATGATGGCGCCATTATTGCTGAGCTGGGCTTCGAACTGATTGATTTCGGAGTAGGCTCGCTGCCAGTCTTGCGGTGCGATAAGTTTCTCGACCCGTTCGACCAGCACGCGCCCGTACCAGGAACGATCGAAAACCGAGACTCTGCCTGGCAAAGGTAAGGAACGCCAGAACCGCCACAAATAAGGGTGGGCGAGCTCCGCGTCGCTGGGGGCGGAAATGGGATGGATATGATACTGGCGGGCATCGAGCGCGTGTGTCACGCGGCGGATCGCACCGCCCTTGCCGGCTGCGTCCTGGCCTTCGAATGCCAGTATCAGGGACCGTGTCTTGAATTTATCGTGCCGCACCAGCCCGGCCAGCCGGCTTTGCCAGGCGGCCAACTGCTCGTCATATTCCTTGCCATCGAGCCGGGCTGTGTAGTCCAGGTTTTCCAGCCGCCGAGGTGTTTTTTTGTTCACAGCCGCCGCCTCGGCCGCCGAGGTCATTTTCTTTTGCGGACTCGGCTCGGAGCGGCTTGCGGGCCGTTGCCTGAGGGCTGCCAGGACGGCCTGGCCGGTGGCAACGGCCCGCACATCGGGATCGGCGCTGGGGATGATCTGCCAGGGAGCATGATCGGCCTGGGTCAGGGTAATGGCGAGCTCTCCGGCGCCGCGCAGGCGATTGAATTTTTTCCGGACTTTCAGTTCGCCGGGGCGAACCTGCCAGGCGGTGTCCGGGCTGCCCAGGAGTTTGTCGGTCCGTTCTTTCTGGGCGTTGCGCGAGAGGTGGTACCAGAGCTTGACGATTTGCACGCCATCCTGGGCCAGCATCGATTCAAATTCCTGAATTGCCTGGGCGAGATTCTGGATTTTGCCCTGGTCGGGCTTTCTTTTGGCGGCTTCTTTAAGCAATGGCTGGTACCAGGAGCCGAATACGATACCGGTGCGGCCTTTGGCCGGCAATTGTTGCCAGTAGCGCCATAATGGCGGGTAGCGCAGTTCTTCGGGTGTGGGAGCGCCAAACGCCATGGTTCGGATATGACGGGCGTCCATCCATTCATTGATCAGGTTGACCGCGGCGCCTTTGCCGGCGCCATCGATGCCGGCGATCACAATCAGCAATGAACGCTGGGCCTTTTGCAGGCGCGCATACTGCGCCTTGAGCAAGGCCGTGCGAAGTTTCGCTTCAAGCGGCCCAGCCTGTTCTTTGCTTAGCCTGGGATCCGATTCGGCGGCGGTAAACATGGACATGTCCCCAAGTGTTTTATAGGCGGATGTGCCATTCTATGCCGGTGCGAGGCTTATATACATTGCCAGCTCTTTATTCCGAGGCAAAAAGGTCGCGCAGGGCAATGCCGGGTTCGGGGGCGCGCATGAAGGCTTCGCCTATCAGGAACGCGTCGACCTTGTGTTCGCGCATCAGCGCGACATCGTCCCGTGTGAGTATGCCGCTTTCGGTGACTACCCGCTTATGGTCGGGGATGGCCGGCAAGAGATCGAGCGTGGTTTGCAGGGATGTCTCGAATGTGCGCAAATTGCGATTATTGATGCCCAGCAGCGGTGTTTGCAGTTCGAGCGCCAGATCCAGTTCGGCACGATCATGCACTTCAACCAGCACGTCCATGCCAAGCTCAATGGCCACGCCCTCGAGTTCATGCAACAGGTGCGGACTGAGGGCGGCGACGATCAGCAGGATGCAATCGGCCCCGAGCGCGCGGGCATGGATGATCTGGTAGGGGTCAATGATGAAATCCTTGCGCAGGACCGGCAGGGAGCATGCCGCCCGGGCTTGCCGCAGGTAATCGTAGGAGCCTTGGAAAAACTGCACATCGGTGAGCACCGACAGGCAGGCGGCGCCGTGCGCGGCATACGAGGCGGCGATGTCGGCAGGGACGAAGTTCTCGCGTATCACCCCTCTGGAGGGCGAGGCTTTTTTGATTTCGGCAATGATTCCGGGCTTTCCCTGGGCGACCTTTTCATCGATGGCCCGTACGAAGCCGCGCAAATCTTTGCGACTCTTGGCTTCGCGCAAAAGGTCCGCCTCGCTGCGCATCTGCCGCGCCGTGGCGACTTCTATTTTCTTGGTGGCGAGAATCTTGGCGAGAATATCGTTCATGCGCTGTATTTCCGTGTATAGGTGCAGAACTCTTCCAGTTTGGCCCGCGCCGCCCCATTGGCAATAGCTTCAAAGGCAAGAGCCAGGCCTTCCTTGATGGAATCGGCCTTGTTGCCGGCATAGATGGCCAGGCCCGCATTAAGGCCTACGATATCACGAGCCGTGCCGGCACGGTTTTCCAGGGCTTCGAGAACCATCTGCGCGGATTCTTCGCGATTGTTCACTTTGATCGAGCGGTTGGATACCATGGACATGCCGAAGTCCTCGGGATGGATCTCATATTCGCGGACTTCGCCGTTCTTGAGTTCGCCCACCAGCGTGGATGCTCCGAGCGAGGCCTCGTCCATGCCGTCCTTGCCATGCACGATAAGAACATGCTTGGAGCCCAGGCGTTGCAATACGCGCACCTGGATGCCGACCAGATCGGGATGGAATACGCCCATGAGTTGATTGGAGGCATTGGCCGGATTGGTCAGCGGCCCGAGAATATTGAAAATTGTCCGGACCGCCAGTTCCTTGCGGACTGCCGCCACGTTTTTCATGGCCCCGTGATGGGCCGGCGCAAACATGAAGCCTATTCCGGTTTGGGCAATGCTCTGGGCAACCTGCTCGGGATTCAGCGCGATATTGGCGCCCAGTGCTTCCAGCACATCGGCGCTGCCCGATGAGGACGAGGCGCTGCGGTTGCCGTGCTTGGCGATTTTGACGCCCGCGGCGGCGGCCACGAACATGGCCGCGGTGGAAATATTGAAGGTATGCGAGCCATCGCCGCCGGTGCCGCACATATCGAGCAGGTTTTCCGGATCGGGTGTGGCGACCGGCAACGCAAATTCGCGCATGACCTGAGCGGCTGCCGTGATTTCGCCCACGGTTTCTTTTTTGACGCGCAATCCCATCAGCAGGGCGCTGGCGATTTGCGGCGACATTTCACCACGCATCAGCATGCGTGTCAGGTGCAGCATTTCGTCGTGGAAAATTTCGCGGTGCTCTATGCAGCGTGCCAGCGCTTCGGCGGGAGTTATGGTCATGATTATGTTCTCCGTTGGGTCATAGCGTAAGAAAATTGCGCAGCAATGCGTGGCCGTGCTCGCTCAGGATGGATTCTGGATGGAACTGTACTCCGTAAACCGGCAGGGTTTTGTGACGCACACCCATGATTTCGCCGTCTTCGGTCTCGGCGGTCACCTGCAGGCAGTCGGGCAGCGTGTCGCGCTCGATGGCCAGGGAGTGGTAGCGGATCACGGTATACGGAGAGGGTAAATCCTTGAACACATCGGTGCCGGTATGGGTCACGGCGGATGTCTTGCCGTGCATGATCTGCTTGGCGCGCACGATTTTCCCGCCATAGGCCGCACCTATGGCCTGGTGCCCCAGGCAAACGCCCAGAACCGGCACCTTGCCGGCGAAATGCCGGATCAGTTCAATGGAAATCCCCGCTTCGGCCGGCGAGCAGGGGCCGGGCGATACGCAGATGCGATTGGGTTTAAGAGTGGCGATCTCGGCGACGGTCGCCTGGTCGTTGCGTATGACTTTGACGTCCTCGCCCAGCTCCCCGAAATACTGCACCAGGTTATAGGTGAACGAATCGTAGTTATCGAGCATCAACAGCATGTGGTTTCTCCTTGAGGCGATGCCTGTGCAATCAGATGGGTTCGTCCAGGCCGAATTGCACTTGTTCTGCGGCGCGCAGCACGGCGCGGGCCTTGGCCTCGGTTTCGAGCCATTCTTTTTCAGGGTCGGAGTCGGCCACAATGCCCGCCGCTGCCTGTACGTACAGCATGCCATCCTTGATGATGCCGGTGCGGATGGCAATGGCGACATCCATTTCGCCGCCGTAGCTGAGATAGCCGGCGGCCCCTCCGTAGATGCCGCGACGCACGGGTTCGAGTTCGTCGATGATTTCCATGGCCCGCACTTTGGGCGCGCCCGTGAGTGTGCCGGCCGGAAAGGTGGCGCGCAGCACGTCCATATTGCTCATGCCTTCGTGCAGGGTGCCGCTGACATTGGAGACCAGGTGCATGACGTGCGAGTAGCGCTCGATGGCCATGGTGTCGGTGACCTTGACCGAGCCGATTTCAGCCACTCGCCCGACATCGTTGCGGGCAAGATCGATCAGCATGACATGCTCGGCGCGCTCTTTAGGGTCAGCCAGAAGCTCTTTGGCAAGCTGCGCGTCTTCCTCGGGCGTGGCGCCCCGTTTGCGGGTGCCGGCCAGGGGGCGGATTGTAACTTCGGATTTCTGGTGGTCTTCCTGAGCGACGATTTCCTGGCGCACCAGGATTTCGGGCGATGAGCCCACGACGTGGAACTCGTCGAAATTCCAGTAGTACATGTACGGCGAGGGATTCAGGGACCGCAGGGAGCGGTAGAGCGACAGGGGTGAATCGCGAAACGGCTTGGCAATCACCTGGCCTATCTGGACTTGCATCAGGTCGCCGGCGGCAATGTATTCTTTGGCCTTGAGCACGGCGGCGATGTAGTCCTGTTTTTTGAAGTCGCGGCGGCTATCGGTTTGCATGCTGGCGTAAGCATAAGGGATCACCACCGGCGTGCGCAGTTTTTCACGCAAGTCCCTCAGGCGGCGTTTGGCCAGCGCATAGCTCTCGGCCTGTTGCGGGTCGGCGTAGACAATCAGGTAGGTGCGGCCGGCCAGATTGTCGACGATAACGAGCTCGTCGATATGCAGCAGCATGATATCCGGGGTGCCGCCCTCTTGTCCGGCCGGGAACGGCTTGACGGCGGGTCCGAGCCTGGGCTCCATATGCCGAACCGTATCGTAGCCGAAATAGCCGGCCAGGCCGCCTGAAAAGCGCGGCATTCCTGGGCGGATCGCTACTTTGAAACGCTGCTGGTAACTTTCGATAAAACGCAGGGGATCGCCTTCGTGCGTTTCGACCACTTCGCCCCGGTGCAGGACTTCAGTAAGGTTGCCCGAGGCGCGAATCACGGTTTTGGCGGGGAGCCCTATGAATGAATACCGCCCAAAACGCTCGCCTCCCACCACCGACTCGAGCAGGCAGCTGTTACGCCCACCTTCGGGGCCGGCATGGGCGAGCTTGAGATAGATGGCCAGCGGCGTATCCAGATCGGCATAGGTCTCGGCAATGAGGGGGATCCGGTTATAGCCTTGGGCGGCAAGCGCTTTGAATTCGATTTCTGTCATTTTGGTCTCGATGTGGTGCTGCTTTACATACAGGCCGGACAGGAATCAAAAAAGCCCGGCCAATTCTGGTTCCGGGCTTTGTTTTTCGGGTAATGCTGTCGGCACGAAAAGACGGAGTCTTGAAGGCCGGGAGAGGATTACCGCCACCCAGAACACAAACACCACCAGCGCCAATAGGCGCTGGGTGCAGGGTAATAAGACAGGGCAGCAGTCATGTTGTTTGGTGTTGTTGAGTCTGGCTTCGGTGGTCAGCCGCCCACCGGGCGGCCGCTTCGATAGACGACACTATATCATCGACTGCAAGAGTTCGCACGTCCTGGCCCTCGTTATAGCCATAGGGCACGGCCAGGACGGTGATTTTTGCCGCGCGCGCGGCTTGTGCGTCGTTGATGGAGTCGCCTATGGCCAGGGCCTGTGCGGGGTCGACCTGCAGCAGTTTGCAGGCGTGCAGCATGGGCATTGGGTGTGGCTTCTTCTCGGAGCACGTGTCGCCGCAGACGATATGCTCGAAAAAGTCGGCAATGCCCGCACGTTCCAGCAGGGGCCGTGTGAATTCGGTGGGTTTGTTGGTGACGATGGCGAGCTTTACGCCCTGTTTTCTGAAAGATCGCAGGCCTGCAAGCGCGCCGGGGTACAGGACGGCCCTGTTGCCGTTGCACTGGCGGTAGTGGCGCGCGAACGACTCCAGGCCGAGGCGATTTTTTTCCGGGGTGGCTGCCTCGTCGCCGGCAGTATTCGACAGGGCGCGGCGGATCAGGTTTTCGGTGCCTTTGCCGACATAGGTAGCGATGATGGCCTGGGGTAGCGGCGCCAGGCCCAGGTCGGCGCGCATGGCGTTGGTGGCGTCGGCAAGGTCGGGGATGGTGTCGAGCAAGGTGCCGTCCAGATCGAGAAGCGCTGCTGAAAAAGACATGGAATATCCCGGTAAACACAGTCGATACTGCAAATATTTTCCCGAATCGATAAATTCGGGGCTGATCCCGCCGTTAATTGTAAATGGGATTGCCCGCAGTCTGGGGCGACGGCGGCTTTGCGGCCATGCCGGAATATTGAAAACGTGCCGGATTGACATGTTTTTGTAACAAGCCCTGATTACAGTGGCGCGGCTTGTTCGCATACCGGCTTGCTGGATGGCGGGTCTAGGTGCTGCTGTAGCCGGAGGGCTGTCCGCCTGGCGTGTGTATCGGTAGTGCAAGGCGGATTATTCTCAAGGTTGATTCAACATTGTCATGGCAGCAACACTGATCAAGTATGAAACAGTCTTCCCCAGTAGCGGGGCCGGACGCGAAGAGAGCGTGCAAATGCTGGCAAGTTTTCACCGGGTTCTGCGTGAACAGGCGTTGACGCCGCTGTATCAGCCTATTGTGGATCTTCGTACCGGCGAGATCATGGGATACGAAGGATTGATTCGGGGGCCCTCCGACTCCCCTTTGCATGCGCCCAGCACGCTTTTCAAGGTTGCGCGCGGTTGCGGCAAAACCATCGAACTCGAGCAGCTATGCAGAAAAGTCCATATCGACAAATTCGTATCGCTTGGGCTGTCGGGCAAATTGTTTCTAAACGCCAGTCCCGATGCCTTGCTGTTGCATGCTCGCGGCGATTGCGCCGCATTGCTGGGTCCTCGGTTTGGCAGCATGCCTCCGGAAAATATCGTCATCGAGTTGACCGAATCCGACCCTACTTCGAATTATCAATTGCTGCGCCAGGCCGCCTCGGACTATCGCAGGCTGGGCTTGCGCATTGCCATCGATGATCTCGGCGAAGGTTTTTCCAGCTTGCGCATGTGGTCCGAATTGCGGCCGGAGTATGTCAAGGTCGATAAATACTTTGTTCAGGGCCTTGATGGCGATGCGATCAAACGCCAGTTTGTCCGTTCCATTTTCGAAATCGCCCGGCAATCCAGATCCATGGTGATTGCCGAAGGGATCGAAACCGATGCGGAATTGGCCGCGGTGCGCGATCTGGGCATACAGTATGGTCAGGGTTATTTGCTGGCGCGACCGAGCTTGAATCCCTCTTCCGTCCTGCCGTCCGCCACGCTGCGCCTGTTTGGGCCCGCAAGGTCCGTTGGGAGTTCGCCGAGCAGCGAGGTCGGCAAAAGCGTCGCGACCGTCAGGAAGATTCTGCGTGCCGTTCCCGCCGTTGCCGACTCGACCCCGACCAACGATGTGTATGAAATCTTCAAGCAGCAGCCCGACCTGCCGGTGCTGGCCGTTCTTCGGGACGGTGTGCCCATTGGCTTGATTCAGCGTCTTCGCATGCTGGATCGTCTGGCTCGTCCCTATCATCGCGAACTGTATGGCGCCAAGCCTTGCGCCCAGTTCATAGAAAACCAGCCCTTGATTGTCGATCATAAAACCAGTCTGCAAGATCTCGGCCATTTGTTTACGGAAGCCAATCCGCATCATTTATCCGAAGGCTTCATCATCATTGAACAAGGCCAGTTCATCGGCGTGGGCACGGGTTTGGACCTGATCCGTGAAATTACCCAGTTGCAGATCCATGCGGCGCGATATGCCAATCCGCTCACGCAATTGCCGGGCAATGTGCCGATCAACGAGCATATCGAAGCCCTGCTGTTGAACGAAGAGCCGTTCGCGGTGTGTTATTGCGATCTGGATAACTTCAAGCCCTTCAACGATCTTTACAGCTATTACAAAGGCGATGAAGTCATACGGATAACGGCCGGCCTGCTGCGCGCACACACGGACTCCGAGGCCGATTTTGTCGGGCATATTGGAGGCGACGATTTCATTGTGGTGTTCAAAAGCAGGGATTGGCTTGAACGTTGCCGGAAAATCCTGGGTGAATTTTCCGGGGCCACGGCGCATTTATATAAAGACAGCCATTTGGCGGCCGGTGGATACATTACAGAAAACCGGCAAGGCACTGCCGTTTTTCATGGTCTGGTCGGAGTCTCGCTGGGTATCGTCCAGATCAATACGGCGCTGCCGTATTCCAGCCATCAGATTGCCGAGTTTGCGGCGGCGGCCAAATCCGAGGCCAAGAAAATCTCCGGGAACTCGCTTTTTGTCGAACAGCGTCTGCTGATCGACTATGTTCTTGCCGAGACAAGGCGGCAATCCGAAGAGGTTGTTCGGGACCTTGTCCCGAATTGATGGCCTAGACCGAAAGCGATTCGCCTTTGACGATCTCCGCGCGCAGGCTGCTGATGATCGCCTGGTAGTCGGGGTGGCCGAAAATCGCCGATCCGGCTACAAAAGTATCGGCGCCGGCCGCGCGTATGGCGGCGATGTTGTCGATCTTGACGCCGCCATCGACCTCCAGGGCGATGTGCTGGCCGCCATTGTCGCGCCAGGCCTTGATCTTTTGCCGGGCTTGCGCAAGCTTGACCAGGGTGCTGGGAATGAATCGCTGGCCGCCGAAGCCAGGGTTGACCGACATCAGCAACACCATGTCCAGCTTGTCCATGACATAGTCCATCCAGTTCAGCGGTGTGGCGGGGCTGAATACCATTCCCGCCTGGCAGCCGTGCTCTTTGATCAGGGCCAATGTGCGGTCGGGGTGGCGAGACGCTTCGGGGTGAAAAGTGATGATGTTGGCGCCGGCCTTGGCGAATTGCGGGATAATGGCGTCGACCGGTTCAACCATCAGGTGCACGTCGATCGGGATCGTGGTGTAGGGACGTATGGCCTCGCACACCATGGGTCCCATGGTCAGATTGGGCACAAAATGGTTGTCCATGACGTCAAAATGTATCAAGTCGGCACCGGCGGCCGTCACCTCTCGCACTTCTTCACCCAGGCGGGCAAAATCAGCGGCCAGAATGCTGGGGGCAATACGATTGGCGGAGGTAGACATAGGCGTAAACTAAATCCCTGGTTCAGAAAAGGAGTCGAGAATAGTGTGCCATTATTGCAGCTTGGCGTTGAATGCCCTTTTATACCGCTGAATCGTCTAATTCGGAACTTACTCGTGAAACCTTACGACTTGACCGTCACCGTCACGCCCAGCTACTTGCCGGAACAATCCGAACCCGGCGAAGAGCAATTCGTGTTTGCCTATACGGTGCGCATTACCAATAAAGGCGAGCATGCCGCCCAGGTCATCAGCCGCCACTGGATCATCACCGATGGCCAGCAGCGCGTGCAGGAAGTCCGGGGCCTGGGAGTGGTGGGGCAGCAGCCTCTGCTTGCACCCGGAGAAACATTTGAATACACCAGCGGCTGTCCTTTGCCCACGCCTATCGGTACGATGCGAGGCACCTATCATTGTGTCGGCGAAAATGGCATTCCCTTTGAAGTCGCCATAAGCGAGTTCGTCCTGGCCATGCCCCGCACCTTGCATTAAATCGTATTTCGTATCACTGGGGTCATTGTTCATTCATGAAAAGAATTCTGCTGTCTTCTGTCCTGCTGGCCCTTTTGGCGGCGTGCAGCACGGTACCTGTCGGCAACGAGGCGCCGGTATCCGGTGCCGGCCACGCGCCGGGCATTGCGGAACAACCTTTGCGGGTGCCGGATCTGGCTGCCATGCACGACACCGCGCCCCGCGCCCTGGCGGGCAGGTTCCAGCCTGCCACATGGGCGGCCCTGCCGGGCTGGCAGAGCGACGATCTGTCCCATGTATGGAAAGCCTTCGTCAATAATTGCAAGGGGCTGATGCGGCCCGTGTCGGGCTCTTTGGCATTGCCCGCGCGCGCCACGCCTCGCGCCTGGCAGCCGGTGTGCGCCGCGGCGCAGCGGTCGGGCATGACGGCGGCAACGCCCAACGCGGCCGAAGTGCGCCGGTTCTTGCAGGACCAGTTGCAGCCCTGGCGCCTGCTCGATGGTACCGGGCACCCAGCGGTCAATACGGTCACCGGCTACTACGAGCCTCTGGTTCATGCTTCGCGCACCCGCGAAGGCCCGTATCAATGGCCTCTTTATGCGCCGCCCGATGATCTGTTGACGATCGATCTGGGCTCGGTATACCCCGAGCTGGCCGGCAAGAGGGTACGCGGCAAGCTGGTCGGCAAGCGTGTGGTGCCCTACGATACCCGGGCGGAAATCGCTTCGTCGGCCAGGCAGCCGCCGGTCATCGTCTGGGTTAACGATCCTGTCGAGGCTTTTTTCCTGACAATCCAGGGTTCGGGCCGTGCCTTGCTGCCTTCGGGCGAAACCATACGCCTGGCCTATGCCGACCACAACGGCCGGCCCTATGCCTCGATAGGTAAATGGCTGGCCGACCAGAAGCAAATGCCGCTGGCCAAGGCGTCGATGCAAAACATCAAGGCATGGGCCATGCAGAATCCCGGCCGCGTACAGGAAATGCTGAACGCCAATCCGGCGCTGGTGTTCTTTAACGAAGAGGCGGTAAGCGATGCCGACCTGGGGCCGCGCGGCGCCTATGGCATTCCCTTGATCGGAGAGCGCGCGATTGCGGTCGATACCAGTTTCGTGCCGCTGGGTACGCCGGTGTTTTTAAGCACCAGCTATCCTGCGACGAATCGTCCGCTCGAACGCCTTGTGTTTGCGCAGGACACCGGAGCGGCCATTAAAGGTGCGGGCCGCGCCGATTTTTACTGGGGCTTTGGCGACGAGGCCGGTGCTCGGGCGGGGCGCATGAAGCAGCGCGGCGAAATGTGGGTTTTATGGCCCAGGCAGGCGGGAGCTCCCTCGGCACGATGAGCAAAGAATCTATCGTTGTTTGCGGCAGCGGTATCGTCGGCCTGGCATGTGCCCTGGGTTTGACCAGGGGCGGCCATGACGTCGCGCTGATCGGGCCGCGGCAAGCGCTGCCGCCGCCCGCGGCCGATGTCTACTGCCCGCGGGTGTATGCCATTTCCGCCGCCAGCCAGCAATTCCTGGCTGGGCTGGGTGTCTGGAGCATGCTTGACGCCGGACGCCTGACGCCGATCGAGGCGATGGAAATATATGGCGACGCCCATGGCCGGGTAAATCTTCAGGCCTGGCAGGCGGCGCAAACAACTTTGGCCTGGATAGTCGAATCGAGCGAACTCGAGCGTGTGCTGCAACAGGCGGTGCAGGTCTATGGAATACGCTGGCATGACGACAAGTTTCGCGAGCTGCAGGCTGGCACGGTTCTGGGCGAATCTGGCCAGCGCTTTGCCGCTGATCTGCTGATCGGGGCCGATGGCGCCAAATCGCCGGTGCGCGCGGCGGCGGGCATCCGCCTCGATTCCAAGCCCTATCATGCGATCGGCCTGGTGGCGCACTTGAATGCCGAGTTGTCCCATCAGCAAACTGCTTTGCAATGGTTCAATGCCGAAGGGGTTCTGGCTCTGCTGCCCATGCCGGATACGGCGGAAGGTCATCAGGTTTCCATGGTCTGGTCCATGCCGCAGCGATTGGCGCAAGAATTGCAGAAACTGCCCGAGCCTGAACGTCACGCAGCGCTGGAAGCGCGGCTGCAGGCCGCAAGCGGCAATCGCCTGGGACGCCTGCGGGTACGCAGCGCGCTTTTGGGTTTTCCTTTATTCCTGGAGCAAAGCGGCATGATTGCGCCCGGGGTGGCATTGGCCGGCGACGCAGCGCATCGCGTGCATCCGCTGGCGGGGCAAGGTTTGAATCTGGGCCTGGCCGATGTGCAGACGCTGTTGCGTGTATTGGCAGAAAAAGAAGCCTATCGCCAGGTCGGCGATAGGCGTGTGTTACAACGCTACCGCCGTGCCCGTGCCGAACCGGTTCTGGCCATGAGCCTGGCGACCGACGGCTTGCATCGCTTGTTCGCAGCCCGGTCGGCGTCGGCGGCCTGGATGCGCAATGCGGGTATGCAGTGTGTCGATCGTTTGCCTTTCATCAAACGTCTTTTGATCGGCGGCGCGTCAGGTCAGTAATTTTTAGGGCGCGGGTGATGCGCTGGAAAGGAGAATTTATGAATATGCGTTTATCGGGCTGGCTGGCCGCAGTGGCATGCAGCGGCCTGGGATTGTTCAGCTTGCCCGGGCAGGCTCAGGCCGCGCCGGTACCCGGAGCGGCTCCTTTGGCCGAGTCGGTGCCTGCCTCGCAAGGGAGTGCTGTGCTTGACGATATCAAGAAGGCATTTTCCGCCCGATTCCCGGAAGTGGATGTGACCGCCGTCAGCGCCACGCCGTTCGACGGTTTGTACGAGGTGCAGATTGGCATGGATGTGGTGTATACCGATGCCACGGTCAGCTATTTGCTGCAGGGCTCACTGATCGACACCAAGACTCGTGTCGATCTGACGTCCGAGCGCCTGGCCAAGCTTTCAGAGGTTCCGTTCGCGTCTTTGCCGCTCGATTTGGCAATTAAACAGGTCAAGGGCAGTGGTGCGCGCAAGATGGCTGTTTTTGAAGATCCCAATTGCGTCTATTGCAAGCGCCTGCATCAGACACTCAAGGGCGTCGATAACATTACGGTGTATACCTTTTTGCTGCCGATCCTGACTCCCGATTCGGCGGACAAGGCGCGCAATGTCTGGTGCGCCAAAGACCGGGCCGCCGCGTGGAGCGACTGGATGGTCGATGGCAAGGCCCCTGCGCAGGCGCAGTGCGATACGCCGATAGACCAGATTCTGGCGCTGGGTAAAAAGTTGATGGTGCAGGGTACTCCGGCCATTATTTTTTCCGACGGTACTCGGGTGAATGGGACCTTGCCTCTGGATGTTTTGCAGCAGAAGCTTGCTAGTTTGAAGTAAGTTGATTTGTGTTTCCGTGGGGGCTGCTGGTATTTTGAGTCGCGGCAACGGCCGTCCGGTCTGGCCCGGCCCACCTCGCCCGGTCCCGGCTTCGCCGGGACTTCCCGCGAGCGGAATCCGGGCCGGGGCGGTCGCGAACTCGCGGGAGCGAACAGCCCCCGGCTGTTCGCAAACGTCCCGCTCAAACAACGCTCCCTTGCACCCCCGTCCCGGATTCCGCTCGCGGCGGGCTCAAGATCGCCTGGCCAGACCGGACGGCCGCTGGCGCCGGCGTGTGCTGTGCGGGGGATATGCGGGGGATATGCGGGGTGCGGATGGGGTGTGTTTCGGTCGATGGCGAGATGTGTGGCTTGGAAGTTTTTTCGCTTCCTGTATTTAAATAGTGCGCTATTAAATAGCTTGACATTAAATAGTGGTATTGCTATTATTTGGCACCATGAACGCGAAACAGTTTTCCAGATCGTCTTCCAAGTCCGGTACGGATCAGTCGCTGTTGCTCGACAATCAGTTGTGCTTTGCGTTGTATTCCACGGTGCTGGCAATGAACAAGGTGTATCGCAAAGTGCTGGCCGATCTTGATCTCACATACCCTCAGTATCTGGTGATGCTGGTGCTGTGGGAATGCGACGGTATTACGGTATCCGATATAGGCCAGCGCCTGTTTCTGGATTCTGCAACGCTTACGCCTTTGCTCAAGCGCCTCGAGGCGGCGAAGCTTGTTTCGCGCACGCGCGATATCAACGACGAACGGCAAGTCATTGTGGCCTTGACGGCGGCGGGGCGTAATTTGCGCAAGAAGGCGCAGAAAGTGCCCGATAGCGTTATTTGCGCTACCGAATGCTCGCCCGCGGAACTCGTGGCGATGACGCAGCAGTTGGGTGCGTTGCGACAAAAGCTCGTGAAAAATGTATAAGCGGTTTTTTCTGCCCCTGATTCGTGCGGGCGGAAAGATTGTGGGTTTGCAGTCCTTGCTTGTTTTTTGAATTTTAAATAGTTTGCTATTAAATTGTTGGCTATTTAAATAGACGATTAATGGCCTTGTTTGCGGTCTGTCATTCAGGCTGAATCTTTATCTCTTGAAGGAGCACCACCATGTCAATCGAAAAAGTCCTTTATCGTTCCAACGCCACTGCGACCGGAGGCCGAGACGGCCGCGGTGTTTCTTCCGATGGCGTACTGGATGTCAAGCTTACGACGCCTCGTGAATTGGGTGGCGCCGGAGACAAGGGAACGAATCCCGAGCAACTGTTCGCCGTGGGCTACTCGGCTTGCTTTCTCGGCGCCATGAAGTTTGTGGCGAATCGCGAAAAAATTGCCTTGCCGGCCGATGTATCGGTTAACGGCATTGTCGGCATAGGGCCTATTCCCACCGGCTTTGGCATTGAGGTCGAGCTCAGGATCTCGCTGCCCGGGCTGGAGCGCGCGCAGGCCGAATCGCTGGTTGCGCAGGCACATATTGTTTGCCCCTACTCGAATGCCACACGCGGCAATATCGATGTGACTTTGACCATTTTGTAAGCGGTTTCGGATACGCCGTGCGGCGTATCCATGGACGCCTGGATCGCCGTGTCGGATCCAGGCCAGTGAGGCTGCCGGCGCCTCGGCTCGCGGTTTATTTATGCAAGTATCCCAATTGCTGCGATAACGCGGCGGCGGCATGCAGCAAAGCCTGGACGACCTTGTCCGGGTGAGCTCCTGTCCAGCGAAACTCGGGAATCAGAAAGCCCAGGCTACCGACTATCTCACCCTCGCCGTTGAAAAACGGCGCCGCAACGCCCACCGTATTGGGTGTGCGGTGCGAGTGCGTAATGGCATGGCCGTCTGCGCGGATGCGTTGCAGCGATTCATTTATCTCGGTTTCGTCCGGAATCAGACCCAGTACGGGAGAAAGTTCCTTTTTGGCTATGGCCCGGCTGATTTCCTCTTCGCTCAAGTGTGCCAGCAGCACCCGTGCCGTTGCTCCCCATACCAGAGGTTCCAAAGCGTTGAGCCGGATGTTGTAGCGCATCGGATCGGCTGGCGAACCGCTGGCGGCATGGAACATTTTCAGTTGCTGGCGTTCCAGCAAGGTCAGAAGCGAGGTTTCGTTAAATTGCGCCGAGAGTTCCTGCAGATAGGGCTCGGCCAGCTTGCCATACGACATCCGTGTGCCGAGCTTGCCTGCCATCCGGTACAGCTCCAGGCCCGGGCCGAACACACCGGCCGATTCGTGACGCGCGTATTCATTCGCGCATAAAGTGGCCAATAGCCTGTGAACCGAACTGCGCGGCAAATTCAGGCGCTGTGCCAGGCTCTGGGCAGTTTCACCTGGATAATCCACCAGGCACTGCAGCAATAGCAATATTCGTTTGACGGTGCTGGTTTCTTTCACTTCATTTCCCAAGCCGGGCGACGCTGCGCGCGCCGGGCCAGACCTGGTCTTGCCTGTTTCTTCCATTACCGCCTGCTCTCTCTTTGATTGGTCTCCACGAATTGTAGGGACTCGTTATGCAACCGTCATTTCCTGGCATTGACAAACCAGGTCATCGCGTCAATAATTATCATTAATTGAACCATTGTCTCATTGAATGGACATTATAGTGAAATAATAGCAGCAGAGACAGAGCGGTTCAAACGCCGCCGCGTCATTACAACAAGGGAACCGGATATGGAATTGAACTTCGCAGGACGCACGGCGTTGGTCACTGGCGCCAGCCAGGGCATAGGACGGGCCACGGCGCGTATGCTGGCCCTGGCCGGCGTCAATGTGGTGGGGGTGGCGCGGCGCAAGGAATTGGTGGACAAGCTCGCGACCGAAGTCGCCGGGCAAGGCCGCGGCAAGATTACCGCCCTGGAGGCGGATTTCTACGATGAAGACGCTCCCGAGCGGGTAGCCGCCGAGGCACAGCGGCTGCTGGGCCATGTGGATATTCTCATTAATGCGGCGGGCGCGAGTCGGCCGGTGCAGTTCGATGCCACTCGAGAGCAGTGGACGGAAGGCATGGTACTGAACTTTTTCCGCATTCGGGAACTGACGCATGCGATCATCCCCGGCATGCGCCAGCAAGGATGGGGCAGGGTTATCACATTCACCGGCACGTCGGAACCGCGAATGCTGAATGCCGCCTTCACCGCCAAGGCGGCCGTGCACGTATGGTCCAAGGGGCTGTCGCGCGAAGTCGCGGCAGACGGCGTTACCATGAATTGCCTGCAGCCTGGACGTATCCGCAGCGAGCAAATACTGCGGCGCTATCCCACAGCGGAAAGCGAACGCGAATACGCACAGGCTGAAATTCCCCTGGGCCGCTTCGGCGAACCCGAGGAAATCGCCGCGGTGGCGGTTTTCCTGGCATCACCCCTGGCCGGCTATGTCACCGGCACAGTCATCCCGGTCGACGGCGGCTCCAGCCGCTTCGCATTTTGACGATGAATGCCCTGCCCACAAAACCCGAATTGAATGCGCCCACGGTGCTGGAGAATCTGGCTGGGCTGGTGCATTCGGTGCGCTACGACGAGTTGCCCGCGGAGGTCGTCACGACCGCCAAGGCACTGATCGTGGATACGCTCGGTTGCGCCTATGGAGGCATGCACAGCGATGTCGGCACAGCAGTCCGTCGCATGGCCGCCGATTGCGGCGGTTCGGCGCAATCCACGCTGATAGGAATTGGCGGAAAAACCTCGGCGGCATTGGCCGCTTTCGTCAATGGCAGCCTGCTGCGCTATTTGGACAGCAACGATTATTACTTCGCGCGGGATCCGGCGCATCCCAGCGGCAACCTGGCAGTGGCGTTGGCGGTGGGTGAACGCGAGCACCGCAGCGGCAAGGATCTTCTGGCCGCACTGGTGGCGGCGTACGAAGTGCATTTGCGCTTATGCAATTTTGCGGGCGAACCATCGCTGTGGCGGCGCGGCTGGCATCATGGCACCAATGCGCAGTTTTCAACAGCGGCATTGGCTGCGCGACTCAGTTGGGACGATCCCTTGCGCACGGCGCACGCCATGGCCATAGCGGGCACCCATCAGAACACGCTGGCGCAATTGCAAAGCGGTGCGGTTTCCATGATCAAGGCAACAGCCGAAGCCTGGGTCGCCAAGGCCGGCATTGAGGCCGCGTTGCTGGCGGGCCATGGCGTAACAGGGCCGCTCCCCTTGATGGAAGGCGCGAACGGCTGGGCAGCCAGTGTGGCCGGCCACGTGGATTTCGAGGCGCTGACCGCGCCGGTTTCAGATGGTCATCGATATTATTTGCTGGAAACCAGTGTCAAGCCATACCCTGCGGTCGCCACGGCGCTGGCGCCGATACGTGCGGCGATTGAACTGCATCGCGCCGCGGCGCCTCGCCCGGCCGATATCGAAAGAATAGTCGTACACCTACCAGGTTTTGCCCTGGGGACTCCGTCGGCCCATCCCGGGCGTCGATATCCCGCCAGCATTGAAAGCGCCCAGCACAGTTTTTACTATTGCACGGTTATCGCACTGCTGGACGGCGCGTGCGGCGAGGCGCAATTCTCGGATGCGAGGCTGACCGACGCAACGGTGCGCGAATTGCTCGCCAGGACGGAGCTGGCGGAAGACCCCGCTTTGAATGACTTGTGGCCGCAGGCCGCGGGTGGCGCCGTGGATCTTCATATGCGCGATGGCACAGTGCGTAGTCATCGTTGCCCCTATCCACCGGGCCACCCCCGGTTTCCCCTGGATGCCGGTGAGTTGGCCGACAAGTTTTACGGCTACGCGGCACCGGTTCTTTCCCGGCGCCGCGCGCAGGCGCTGCATGATGCAGTGGACGGTCTGGAGGACTGTGCCGACTTGCGTGATTTGACCGAATTGCTGGCTGCTCCATAGCCGGCCGATTCGGTTTCCTCTCAATTGAACATAAAACATACAACGCATAGTGCGATAAGGAGACATCCATGTTCCGACTTTTTTCCAGGCGCGGCTGCGGCAGTTTTGCTTTGCTGGGAGCGCTGCTTGCGGCTCCGCTGGCTTGTCAGGCGCAGGCCTACCCGACCAGGCCCATCCATTTGGTTGTTCCTTTCCCGCCTGGAGGCGTCGCCGATCTGATCGCGCGCCCGATTGCCGACAAGATCAGCAAGGAGCTGGGGCAGCCGGTCATCGTCGACAACCATGGGGGAGCCACTGGAACGATAGGCGCGGCATTGGTTGCCAATTCCCAGCCCGATGGTTACACGCTGCTGTTTGGTACGACGAATGAAATTGCAATGAGTCCTACTTTATATAAGTCATTGCCGTACAACCCGGTCAAATCGTTCGCGCCGATCATGCCGGTTGCCGAATTTCCCAATGTGCTGGTGGTGAGCCCCATGACGGACGCCAAGTCGTTCGCCGAGTTGATCGAACTGGCGAAGGCCCGGAAAAAAAGCCTGTCTTTCGCATCGTCCGGCGTAGGCAGTACGAATCACCTGACGGCGGAAATCTTCAAGTCGCTGGCCAAGGTCAATATCCTGCATGTCCCTTATAAGGGGGGCGGACCGGCGTTGATAGGCCTGATCGGCGGCCAGGTTGATGCGATGTTCGCTACATTGCCGTCGGCGATCACCATGATCAGGGGCGGCAAGCTCAAGGCCCTGGCAGTCACCGGCGAACGGCGCTCGCCCGCACTGCCCGATGTACCCACCGCCAAGGAGGCCGGTATGCCGGGCTTGGTCGTGACAACCTGGAACGGTGTGCTGGCGCCGGCGGGCACTCCTGACGCTGTGGTGGATCGTGTGCATCGCGCGCTTCTCCTGGCCGTGGCCGATCCCGACATAAAGAAAAGGCTGGCCGCGGTCGGTGCCGAGACGATGAGCATGACGCCGCAGGCATTCGCCGCTCTTATACATAGCGATTTCGATCGCTGGTCCGAGGTCATAAAAGGGGCAGGAATCAAGGCCGAATGAATCAAGACATAGAGCCGCACAAGGAGACGAAATGAGTGCATTGATGGGATCCGGCGCTTTGGCGCTTTGGCTGGATGTTGCAGCCCAACTCGACCGTGAAACAGATGGATGGTATGTCGACGAGCATTTGCCCGACCGGATCGACACTGGCGGGTATCTGCGAGCTCGCCGCTACCAGGCGCTGGAAGGGGAGCCAGCTTATTTTTCCATGTTCGAGGCATCGACGCCGGAGGCGCTGGCAAGCGAGGGCTATCTGAGCCTGGTCGGGAAAATCAGCGATCAGTCGCAGCGTATTCGCGCCGGTTTTTCCAATGTCGTGCGCAACACTTTCCGGGTGAGGGCCAGCATGGGGAGGGGCTTGGGAGCTGTGATGGCCAGTTTGCGGCTTAAGGCCTCAGGCGCGAATCCGGCCGGGCTTGCCGCCGCCATGGATGAACAGGTGCCTGCGCTGCTGCGCCGGCACGGTATCGTGGGTGTTCATTGGATGGAGGCCGCACCCGAAGTGCGCGCCCGCATGGATTCAGTACGCGCGGTTGGGCAGCAGGATCGGTCCGCTGACTATGTGCTGCTGATCGAGGCCACACGCCAAGCCGAGATTCTCCCGCTGCGCGCAGCGCTTTTATCCACAACAGCACTTGCGGAATTGGGCTGGAGCGAAGAAGGTTTCGGCATTTACAGCCTGCTTTATGAAGTATCGGGCCGGCCCGCCGGCAACGAAATAATATTGGGAGACAGAATATGAACAAATTTGCGAAATTGCTGCCGTGTGCCGCGTTGTTCGCTTTTGCGGCATGTGTGCCCGCAGCGACCCAGGCCGCTGCTTACCCCGAACGGCCGATCACATGGGTAGTGCCCTATCCTCCCGGCGGAACCACCGATGTCGTGGCGCGTAATATCGCGCAAGCCATGTCCAAGGCGTTGGGAGAGTCGATCGTAGTGGAAAACAAGGCCGGCGCGGGGGGCCAGATTGCCATGACGTATGTGGCCCACGCCGCGCCGGACGGGTACACTTTGCTGGTCAGCGATGCCAGCCTGGCAACCGCGCCCAGCCTGTACAAGCGCATGCAGATAGATCCACTAAAGGATCTGCAGGCGGTATCGTTATTCGTCACGGTGCCCCATCTCCTGGTGGTCACTCCGGCACTGAAGGTCAATTCATTGTCCGATCTGATTGCGCTGACCAAAAAGGAGCCTGGCAAGCTCAATTTTAGTTCGGGTGGAATTGGTTCGCCACTGCATCTCGCCGGTGAGGCATTGCGCATGGAAACCGGTCTGCAATGGACTCATGTGCCTTACAAGGGCGCCGGGCCGGCCATTCTGGCCGCCGTTACTGGTGAAGCGCAGATCGCCACGCCGTCGCTACCATCCGCTCTCCCTCAAGTGAGAGCCGGAAAATTGCACGCTCTTGCGGTCACCAGCCCCAAGCGTGTGTCCGTGTTGCCGGATGTGCCTACCGTGGCCGAATTGGGCTATCCAAAAGCGACAGTATTTGGCTGGGTTGGCCTGCATGCTCCCACCGGCACGCCTGCCGACGTCATGAAAAAGCTGGAAGGCGCGGCGGCGGTGGCCATGAAAGATCCCGCCTTGATCAAACGTTTGCAAGGTTTGGGCGCGGACATTATGCCGGAATCAGGCCCTGCATATGGAAAGCTGGTTGAGGATGAAGCCGTTCGTTGGAAAAAAGTTGTACAAGCGGCGGGTCTCAAGCCGGAATAAACGACAGCGCATGCTGTCTGCCCAGTTTGCGTTTGCCGCGGGCTTGCGCAAACCAGGCATCGGTATTCCGACTGGCCAGATGCCTGAAAGAAATAATAATATTGAATTCGTTTGCTGTGGCCAGCGGCCGCTCCGCTGGCATGCAGCCAAATTGGTTCGAGCCGATTTAAAGAGTAGAATTTGCCAGCCCCCAGCGTAGTCAGCCGCACAAAAAGGCCTTGTGCCGCTGACTACGCCGTCGCCGGCGCCTGCCGGTAAATTCGCAATCGGGTAAAGTCGATTATGCTTCTCGCTGTAGCGGTGTATCGTTGCATGTGTTGGTCACCGGTGTGAAGCACTTGGCGCCGCAGCCGCCAGGACTAAATCAGAAGTCCAATTTAATTGACTTGCCAATGATCAAGAAAGTAAACGACGCTAATTTATTATTGGGTGACCTTGCCTACGAGTCGGTGCGAGAGGCCATTCTGGCCAATGATCTCAAGCCGGGCGAGCGCGTATCCGAATACAAAGTCGCCGAGTGGCTGGGCATCAGCCGCACTCCCGCTCGCGAAGGGTTGCGGCGTCTGGAAAACGAAGGGCTCTTGTCTCAACATCCGCGTCGAGGTCTGGTCGTGGCTTCGATCGACGACAATGCGGTGCAGGAACTCTACGCCGTGCGTCAATTGCTGGAAGGCGCCGCCGCGGCCATGGCCGCCAAGCAGGCCACCGACGCCGAGGTCGCCACCTTGCAGCATCTGGTGGAGGCGGAGGCACGGATCACCGAAGACCCGCAGCAAATGTACGAGCACAATCGCACCTTCCACGAAGTCATCTATCGGGCGGCTCACAATCAACTGCTCTTGAAATTCCTGCTCTTGACGGCCGACACGCTAACGGCGTATCGCAATGTATCGACACTGGTTATCAAAGAGCGGCGCGAACAGGTCGTGGCCGAACACCGCGAACTCAGCGATGCCATTGCCCGGCGCGATGAAGCGGCTGCCAAGGAAATTGCCGTGCGCCACGTACAAAACGCATTGCGCGCGCGAACCAAGGTGCAGCACACTATCTTGATCGACGAGGTTCGGCGCCGCAGCCTTCCGCGGCCCGTCGCCAAGCCGCCGCGCGCTTAAATGCCCGCGGCTTGATCGCCCACTGGAAAGCGTGGCTGCGCGCCTAGTGCCGCAAGCTGGCCGTACCAGGCCGAGGCGGCCGCTTCCCCCATGTTTTTTTGCGTCAGAAGCAGGAATCTGCGATGTTGCTCGGGTTCGGACAGGGGATGCGCGGGCATGCCCCTGAAGCTGCTCGCCAGCGTTTCGAAGCTGCGGCCGTCGCGCAAAGTAACAGCCAGGTGGGCGCTCCATGCCGAAGGCAGGCCTGTCGCGGGGCGCAGTTCGATTGCGCGGCATATTCGGCGGATGGACGCATCGCCCAATGCCGATTCGTCGAAGGAATCAGGATCTTCCGGATCCCTGTGCAAGGCCAGGGCCAGGCAGAACGGCACACTGTACTGCGCCTTCATGACATCGCCCGGTTCGCGGATATCGTGATGGCTTGCCACCTTTTCATTGCACGATAGCGACAAGCCAATGACATCGTCGCCGCTGAAGCCGTGTTCGCGCATGAGTTCGCGCAAAGCCTGTATGGACGGTTGCGCGGTGACGTGGCAGGGATAGCGCTTGATGCAGATCTTCAGGCTTTCCCATTCCTGCCCCAGCCCGGCGGTCAGAAGTGCCGGATCGCCATTGCGGCAGTATGTTTCAAGGAAGCCGAATTGCCCTTCGAGTATGGTTTCCGGCCCTGTGTAGCCGTCGGCCACAAGACGCGCCGCTACAATTCCCGCTTCGGCGGCACGCCCCATGTGCAGCCGTTTGACCGTCGCCCCGTGCTTCGCTTTGGTAAAGGCCAGCAGCCCGCCGGACATTGAGCCTGCAACGCCCAGTGCATGGCCGAGCTGAACGGCGTTCAGGCCATAGATCAGGCCGGCGGCAATCGCGGCGCCATAAGGGCCGGTCAGTCCCGGCGCATGAAAACCGAGTTTTTCGCTGCTGTGATGACTGGCGGCTCCGATGCGGAACAGCACTTCGCAACTGGCGACGAAGGCGGTCAGCGCCATCGCCCCATTGGCGCCCGTTTCCTGGCAAGCGGCGACCAGTGCCGGTACCAGCGCCGCGCCCGGGTGCACGCCGGCCCCCGGAAAGCGCAAGCTGTCCTGCTCGAAAGCATGCGCCGACGCCGCATTGGCGAATGCCGCACTCGGGGCGGAAACGCTCTCTTTCAGACCGAACAGCGTGCAGGGACCGCCCGCGCCATATCGACGCGCATAGCCGGCCGTTGCCGCGCTCCATGGGAATCGGCTGCCGTATACCGAGCAGGCCAGGGTGTCGGAAATACAGGCGCTGGCGCGCTCCTGTACGGGCGCCGGTATGGCTTCAAGGCTCAGCCCGGCGGCAAATTGCGCAAGCTCCGACGCCGCTGTGGTCATGGCTTGGCCAGCAGGCGTGCCAGTTCGGCCGCATCGCTTTGCTGTTCCATGGTCAGCATCCAGTCGCGGATTTTCGCAATGTGCGCCTTCGGCAAGACGTGCGATGCGAGTTTGTCGAATTTCTCGACGATATCGGCTTCGCTGGCGAAATTTCTTTCGTTGCCTCGCCCCGCTTCTACTGTGTGCTCCAGGCGCGCGCCGTCCTTGAAAAAGACCTCGGCCCGCACCATGTGGCGGAATTTCGAGCCTTTCGCGGTAATGGCGGCATCGTGCATGACCTGGACTTTCTCGGCGACCCGCATGCGTTCGGGGTCGGCCACTTTGTCTTCAGTGAACTGGTCGACGAAGCAGTCGCCGTCCAGCAGCCAGGTGGCCACGCAATAAGGCAGATTCAGTTGGGCCGAGGTAAGGCCCTGCGGTTCGTACTTCCAGCCGACGTGATCCATCGTCACCTGCGAGCCATGCACCACGATCTTTTCCACTTCGGCTTCGCCAAACGGCCGCTGGGCCTGTATGGCCCGGATTGCATCCAGGGTACTGTGGTTGCTTCCCACACAGGAGTAGAACTTGAGGGCTACTCCCATCGTCTGCCAGGTCTGGCCCAGTCCGGCGGTGAGCTCTTCCAGCTTGAAGCGGTCTTGCGAGCGCGAAAAGGTGCTGCAAAAGCCGCCGTACTCGCTTTCCAGCACATTGACGATGCCGGTGAAACCTTGTTCGGCCAATAGTGCGCCGTACAGACCGCTTTGCGAGGCGCGGCCGGCATGCATGCGCTTGACCATCGCGCCGTATTGCGCCGCCATCAAGCCGCTGGACTGGGTGCCGGCGATGCCCAGCGCGTGCACTGTTTGGTCCGTATCCAGCTTCAGGCCGCGCGCGGCACCGGCCGCCGCGGAGAATACTCCCAACGTTGCCCCCGAGTGCCAGCCCTGCGCGATATGTTCGGGCCCCATGCAGATGCCCACGCGCGGGCCTATTTCGTAGCCGGCGACGGCAGAGGTAATGAAGTCGCGGCCGGTCATTCCCGGGCGCGACTCGGCAATCGAGAGCAGGGCGGGCAGCACCACCGCGCCGACGTGCAGCACGCCCTGGCGGTGGACGTCGTCCAGTTCGAAGGCCTGGACTTGCGTGCCATTGACCAGGGCGGCATGCGGTGACGAAAGCTTCCGGCCGGTTCCCCAAACTGTGCAGTGGCGTGTCGTGTCGACCGCGCCCAATACGTTCTGCAAAATGCGCGTCCACGGCAGGTTCGCGCCGTAAATGGCACAACCGATGGAGTCCAGCATCAGAAGTTTTATGCGGGTAAGGACTTCCGGTGGAATGGCTTCGTACTGCAGGCCTGAGACGAAACCGGCGATACCCCGGGTATAGGGGTTTGCTGAGAGGGTGGTGGTATTGGAAGACATGGGCTCGGTCAAGTGAGAGATGAATAAACGGAACGCATTGGCAAATCGCGCTAGCCATAGAGCTGATCACAAAAAATAGTATACCGTGGTATTCTATTATCGTCTTGCACTCGGCCGACTCAGGCTGATTTCGCACACCGCACAGATTAAAACCACTTACGAGACAAGGAGCGGATAGATATGAACAGACGGCAATTCAATCAACTGGGTGTTGGGCTGGCAATCGCTGGCGCAATGCCGGACGCATTCGGGCAGCCGCAGGAGGCGGCGGCGAAATATCCGTCTCATCCCATACGTTTGGTCATTCCTTTCGCGCCGGGCGGAGGCACCGACATTATTGGCCGTTCGGTCGGCCAGAAACTTTCCGAAGCCTGGAAGCAATCCGTTGTTCCCGAGAATCGCCCCGGCGCCAATAGCACGATAGGGCTGGCCCTGGTTGCCAAAGCGCCCGCCGACGGCTATTCCTTGACGATGATCACGGCCAGCGCCACTGTCAATGTCACACTCCAGGGACATCAGCTGCCTTATGACCTGTTTCGGGACTTTGCCCCGATTACCCAGATCACCGCGCAACCGTACCTGCTGGTCGTCAATCCCGCCTTGCCCGTGAAAACCGTGGCGGACCTGATCGCGCTGGCCAAGCGTCGCTCCAAGCCCATGACTTATGGATCGTCGGGTATCGGTGGCCTGAGCCATCTTTCGGGCGCCCTGTTTTCGTCCCTGGCCAAGATTCCCCTGACCCATGTTCCCTACAAGGGCGGCTCGCCCGCCATGACAGCGGTCGTCAGCGGCGAAATCGATATGCTGTTCAGCACACGCCTGCAGGCCAACAATCTGATCGAGGCGGGACGGTTGCGGCCAATAGCCGTGTCGACCGCCAAGCGATCGGCGGCATCGCCTCAACTGCCGACCATGAGCGAAGCGGGGGTGCCGGGCTTCGAGGTCACAGACTGGTATGGCATGCTGGCCCCGGCCGGGACGCCGGCGCCCATCATCAATAAGCTGAATCATGAAATCGTCCACATTCTCAAGCTGCCGGACATAGCCGCGAGGATGCGGGTCGATGGCTCGGATCCGGTGGGCAGCACCCCGTCGCAGTTTGCCGCCCACATTCACACCCAGGTAGAAAAGTGGCGCAAATTGATTACCCAGCTTGGAATACATACATGATGGGTGCGCTTAAAAAAGCACCTTCAATCGCCGGCATGCAGGCGCGGGGCGGTTTCGCTCGCGAGCTTGGCGCGCGGGTTTCCGCGTTTTCGCAAGCAAACGTCCCTGAAATGGCCGTGCATTGGGCCAAAGTCGGGATTCTCGACACCGTTGGCGTCACGCTTGCGGGCAGCCGTGAAGATGCCGCCCGGCTTGCCGCAAGCGCCCTGGATCCGGCGCAAGGGCCGGCGCTGGTGCTGGGTACTTCCCGCCGCGTCGGTATGCTCGATGCGGCCCTGATCAATGGCACCGCGTCGCATGCTCTGGATTTCGACGATTGCAACAACACGCTGGGCGGCCATCCCTCCGCCCCGGTACTGTCGGCCCTGTTGCCGCTGGCCGAGCATCTGGGCAGTTCAGGCAAAGACTTTCTGACCGCTTATGTGGTCGGCTTCGAAGTCGAAACGAAAATTGCGCTGGCAGTCAATTTTCATCACTACACCAAGGGCTGGCACCCTACTGCCACGATGGGCACGTTCGGCGCCGCGGCGGCCTGTGCAAAACTGATGGGCCTGGATGCCGAAGGCACGGCCACCGCGCTGGCGCTGGCCGCGTCGTTTGCCTCCGGCATCAAGGCGAATTTCGGCACCATGACCAAGCCCTTGCATGTCGGCCACTGCGCCCGCAATGGCTTGTATGCCGCACGCCTGGCAAGCCATGGCTTTACCGCCAACGCAGGCAATGTCTTTGAGCACAAGCAGGGGTTTCTGGATGTATTCAATGGCCCCGGCACCTACGATGTCGAACGCGCCCTGGCAGCCTGGGCGAATCCGCTGGATATCGTCGAACCCGGGATTGCCATCAAGCAATACCCCTGTTGCGGCAGCACGCATCCGGCACTCGACGCAATGCTCGACTTGGTGCGCTTGCACAGTCCGCGTCCCGATGACGTTGCCCGTATCGATGCGTCGATTCATGGGCGCCGGTTGGCTCATACCAACCGGCCCGACCCATCCGGCCCGCTGGATGCGAAATTCAGTTTGCAGTACGTGCTGGCCCGCGCATTGATCGATGGCCACGTCGGGGTTGCCGACTTCAACGGCAATGCCCACGAAGATTCTCGCGTGCGCTCCCTGTTGCAACGTGTTCATGTGGCGGCGTACGACCAGACCGGCGCCGGCGGCTTTGCCGCGGATAACCATTTCGGCGGGCTGGTGCGGATCACTTTACGCGATGGCCGTGTGCTGACGTCGCAGGTCGAGCAGCCGCTGGGCCGCACTTCCGCCAACCCGCTGCCTGCAGATCGATTGCATGAGAAGTTTCGCCTATGCGCCGCAACCGTCCTGCGCGACGATGCCATTGCTGCGGTTGTCGATCTTGTCGAGCGCGTTGAAACCCTGGTCCGAGTGGACGAAATTACCGCGCTGATTCATGGCGCAACGATAGAATGAGGACATTGAATTGGAACACCAGACTTATCAGTACGATGTGATTGTCGTCGGTAAAGGAAATGCCGCACTATGCGCCGCGCTTGCCGCACGGGACGCCGGCGCGAGCGTCGCCATGCTCGAAGCGGCTGCGGAAGACGAATCCGGCGGCAATAGCCGCTTTGCGGGCGGCGTGATGCGTTTTGCCTATTCATCCGTGGACGACCTGAAGCTGGTTACCGATCTTAGCGAAGAAGAAATCGCCAGCAGCGACTACTTTACCAACACGACCGACGAGTTCTTCGATGATCTGTTTCGCCTGACCAATTACCGCACCGACCCCCATCTGTCGGAAATTCTGGTTACGCAAAGCCTCCAGACCATGGTCTGGCTGCGCACCAAAGGCGTGAAATTCGTTCCCAATTACGGCCGCCAGTCGGTCATGGTCAATGGCCGGCGCAAGTTCTTCGGCAGGCTGCCCATTGAAGTGTCCGGAGGTGGCGCCGGCCTGGTGCAGTACCTCGACCGCGCCGCCGGCAAGGCGGGCATCGCGGTCCACTATCGCACGCGCGCCAAATCGCTGATCATGGAAAATGAACGCATCGTCGGCGTGCAGGCCAATCAGGGCGGCCGGCCCGCGACCTTCCTGGGCAAAGCCGTTGTGCTGGCCTGCGGCGGCTTCGAAGCCAATCCCGAGATGCGTACGCGTTATCTTGGCTCAGGCTGGGAGCTGGCCAAGGTGCGTGGCTCGCGTTTCAACCAGGGCGATGGTTTGAAGATGGCCTTGGACATGGGTGCCGCCCCCTATGGCAACTGGTCTGGATGCCACGCTACCGGATGGGACCTGAACGCGCCCGAATTCGGCGATGTCAATGTAGGCGATCAATTCCAGAAGCACAGCTATATTTTCGGGCTGCTGATCAATGCCAAAGGTAAGCGTTTCGTCGATGAAGGCTACGATTTTCATTCGTTTACCTATGCCAAGTACGGCGGCGAGCTGCTTAAACAGCCGGGGCAATTCGCGTGGCAGGTGTTCGATTCCAAGATCAATCAGTTGCTGCGGTCCGAATATCGCGTCAAGATGATTACCAAGGCCAGCGCCGATACGCTGGAAGAACTGGCCGGGAAGCTTGAAGGCGTGGACGCCAAGGCGTTTCTGGAAACGGCCTACGCGTATAACGCGTCCGTTCGCGACGATGTTCCCTTCGATCCGGCCATCAAGGATGGACGCGCAACGCAGGGCATAGAACCGCCGAAATCCAATTGGGCGCAAGCGCTCGATACACCCCCGTATCATGCCTACGCCACCACCTGCGGCATCACATTCACTTTTGGCGGCTTGCGCATATCGCCCGACAACGGGCAGGTTCTGGACGTGAATCTGACGCCGATGCCGGGCCTTTTCTGCGCCGGTGAAATGGTCGGCGGCCTTTTCTATTTCAATTACCCTAGCGGTACGGGATTGGTGTCGGGTGCGGTATTTGGCCGTATTGCGGGGCAGGGTGCCGCAGCCGAGGCAATGCGGCCGGCATAAAAACCCGGCCGGCGGTGAATGCCGTTTATGTGCCGCGGGCCAGGGTTCCGCTTAGTTGCGGATGTCCTGAATGAACCATTCAAGCGGCAGCTCCGTGCCCAGCCCCTGTTCCTTGGCCTTGCGGTAAACCAGCCCGCCCACGGATGAAAATTGAACCCCCCAGTTGCCAACCGTGTAGTAGAAGGTAATCTGGTCGTCGCTGACTCTGCCAGGCGCCTTGCCGGAAATCACGTCGGTATAGATGGGCCAGTTTTCTGTCTGGATGCGCTGGTGCCTGGCTTTGGGCAGGCGCATCTGCTCTTCTTCGGAGCCGGCCACATACGCACCCGGGCTGCCGGAAATTCCCTTCCTGAAACGCTCGGTTTCGGGCATGGGCAAATCTTCCCGGCCTTGCTGTATCTTTACATCGAAGCGATCGACGATTTCCTGGTTGAGTTCGCGAGGCGCCAGTGCCACCACATGCATGCCGGGTTCCAGCCACGCGGCTTCTATGACCGGGGTCATGCTGTCGGTACAGGTTGCGACAATGTCGGCGCCTTGCACTGCGGTGCGCGCCGAATCCATGGGCACAACCTCGATGCCGGAATGCTCGGACATCTCTTTTGCAAAGCGCAGGCAATTGGCGCGGGTGCGACTGTAGACGCGGACGCGTTTGATATCGCGCACAGCCGTGATCGCCTGGAAAAATGTGCGGGCCATACCGCCCGAACCGATGATGCACAGTTCGCGCGAGGATTCTCGTGACAGGAGCCGCGTGCCGATTCCCGCCGCTCCCCCCACCCGCATATGCTGCAAGTGGCCGTCGTTGAGCAATGCCAGCGGCGCGCCGTTTCCAGTACTGAACAGGAACACCAGCCCACAATAGGTTCCGGGCTCGATGCAGAATTTCTGCTCGCTGCCCGCCTTGCCTTCCGCCTTGGGCCAGACAAGGATGTCGGATTTGAGCCGCACGGCAAGTATGCCGTCGCTGGTGCCTTCCACGGAGCCATAGCGATAGTAGCCATTGTCCTGATCGCAGGGAACATACATATCGATACGTGGGCGGCCAATTGCCCCGCCTGTAAGCAGCGATGCGAACGCAGCCTCCTGAGCGGCAATGCAGTCGCTCATGTTCAGCACACGTTCAACAACCTTGTTGTCGATCAAAAGCACTTTTTTCTCCTTTTTGGGCGGATCGGGGCAATTGGCATTCCGTCTCGGATTGCATGGCGAAAATTCACGGCATTGCACTCGCTACTTTAGTTCAAACGGTACATAAAGGAGTACACTTTTCAGGCTGTTTTATAAAATAAAAACGAAGCCCGCAACGTCCTCAGAATGGCACAACGATTTGCGTCGGAATGCGAGGCGGCAAAGGAGATAGGCATGAAATGGCTTGGTCGTGTGGCAATCTTTACCGCATTGGTTCTGGGCCCCTTCAGCCCATCATTCGCAGATCAATATCCCAGCAGGCCGATCCGCCTCATTGCTCCCTATGCGCCGGGTGGCGGCGTCGACATCATGGCTCGACTGGTCGCGCAGTATCTATCCCAGACGATAGGCCAGTCGGTGGTGGTGGAAAACCGGCCGGGCGCGGGCGGCGTGGCCGGCACCGAAGCGGTCGTGAACTCGGCTGCCGATGGCTACACGCTCATACTGGCATCTTCCTCGCCTATCGTCGTCGCGCCTTATCTGATGAAAAAGCTCAGCTACGATCCGCTGAAAGATTTGGCCCCGATTACGCTGATCGCAAATATTCCGGCTATCTTGCTCGTCAAGCCCTCATCGAAGATCAACACCATTCAGCAGCTTATCGCGATGGCCAAGGCCGAACCGGGGAAACTGACCTTTTCGTCGTCCGGCATCGGCGGTACTGCGCACTTGGCGGCGCAGATGCTGAAGATCATGGCGGGAGTCAATATGCTGCACGTCCCGTACAAGGGAACAGGGCCGGCAATCCTCGCCGTCATGAGTGGTGAAGTAACCATGACCTTTTCCGATGTGATCTCCGGAATGCCGTACGTCAAGAGCGGCCAGCTCAAGGCAGTCGCCATAACCACGCCGGAACGGTCGCCGGAGCTGCCCAAGCTGCCTTCGATCGCCGATGTTCTGCCCGGATACTCGGCCACCGTATGGTACGGCGTCTTTGCGCCGGCGAAAACGCCCAAGCCCATTATCGATATATTGAATAAAGCCTTGGTGAAAGCCGTGCATTCGCCGGGCATGACAAAGACACTGAACAATGAAGGCGTTACCCCCATTGGCGATACTCCGGCCGAGTTCGCCCAGTTCGTGCGGGCGGACGGCGCCCGCTGGTCGAAGATTATTCGCGAATCGGGGATGAAACCCGAGTAGATCCTTTCTTACTGAAACCCGCCCCCTTACGGGTGCCATCAATCCGGGCCACACCATGAAAATAGCTGTACTCGACGATTACCTGCAAGCCGCCCAAAACGGCATAGACTGGGCTGCGCTGGGCAACGACGCCGCGCTGACTGTATTTACCGAACTCTTGCCCGCCGGGCTGGAAGAGCGGGCGGCCGCGCTGGCGGGGTTCGAGGTCATCGTTGCGATGCGCGAACGCACTCCGTTTCCGGCCGAACTGATACGGTTGTTGCCCGAGCTGCGTTTGCTGGTTACCACGGGCATGCGCAATCTGAGCATAGACATGGCGGCGTGCACTGCGCAGGGCATTGTCGTGTGCGGTGCCCCGGGAAGTCCCCAGGCCGCCAATGCAACGGCGGAACTGGCCTGGGCGCATATTCTGGGCCTGTTCAAGAATACGGTTGCCGAAGATCAGGCCATGCGTGCCGGGCTGTGGCAAACCAGAATGCCCGCCATATTGGCCGGCAAAACCTTGGGCGTGGTGGGCCTGGGCAAGCTGGGCCAGGCCGTGGCCACGGTCGGGAAGGCATTCGGCATGGCTGTGCTGGCGTATAGCCCCAACCTGACCGATGAGCGGGCTGCGCGGGCCGGTGTGACGCGCGTCGACAAGCATGATCTGTTTCGTCAGGCCGATGTGATCAGCCTGCATCTGATCCTCAGCGACAGCACCCGGGGCCTGGTCGATGCCCAATTGCTGCAGGCCATGAAGCCGGGAGCATTCTTGGTGAACACTTCGCGTGCCGGCCTTGTCGACGCCGGCGCCTTGTATCGCATGCTGAAAGACAAACGCATAGCCGGCGCCGGGCTGGATGTCTACCCCGAAGAACCGCTGGCGGCAGACGATCCAATACGCAGGCTGGATAACGTGCTGCTTACGCCGCACTTGGGCTACGTAAACCGCGAAAACTTCGAGGCGTTTTATCAGAGCGCCGTCAAAGCCATTGCTGCGTGGGCCGGCGGGCAGGCCGTTCATGTACTGAGTTAAGGCCGTCGCCCGGCTTGGCGATGGCCGGCCGGGCCAAACGGGAAGCAAGGGATTGTCAGCTTGATGTCAGTAAAACTTTACTTTTTTTAATACCATCATTTGACTGGCGGGCTTATTATTCCACGTGCATCGATACCTTTCTTTCAACCATCAGGAGAAAAAACAATGGTGCACTATATCTGGATGTTCGTGGTCGGTATTGTGGTCGGCTTGATAGCGCGTGTTGTCGTCCCCGGAAGTGAGCATATGGGCCTTGTGCTAACAGGTATTTTGGGCATTGTGGGGTCTTTTGTCGGCGGCTTCATCAGCCGCTTGTTCAGCCAGCCTGCCGAAGGTTCTTCTTTCCATCCGGCGGGTTTTATTTTGTCTGTGATCGGCGCGATTATCGTGCTGTTCATTTATACGCACTTTGTCCATTAGAAGTCGGGTGCTACACCGTGTTGCAATTTAAACGTAGTTGAGCTTCTTTGGTAACACGGCAAGGCGCGCCTTACGATACGATATGCGTGGTCGTTTCGACCAACGAGAGCACCATCAATTTTCTGGAAGGCTATAAAACATGAATACATTTCTGAAAACCTGTGCCATGGCTGCCGGGGTCTTGACTGCAGCAACAATCGGCTTCTCGTCCACCTCCATGGCGGCTACCACCCAGGCGGCGGCTACGAGCACGGAGACCGTCACCGCCACTTGCAAAGACGGCACCCCTTTTACCGGCACGTCCAAGAAAGGCGCATGCCGCGGCCATAAGGGCGTCAAAGAGTGGGGCGCCGCAGCACCGGCCGCAGCGGGTGCTGCCGCTGCCACCGCCGCAACAGCGCCTGCCGCAGCTCCAAAAGCGCCCACGGCCGCCAGCAAGACCATGCCCACTACAGCTGCCGCGGGCGGCGGGGCCGGTAAAGTCTGGGTCAACAGCAGCAGCAAGGTTTACCATTGCGCGGGCAGCAAATGGTATGGGAAGACCAAGGCGGGCGAATACATGACAGAAGCCCAGGCCAAGGCCCAGGGCAATCACGCCGACCACGGCAAGGCATGTTCCTGATTCCTTGGGTTCATGGTTAGACAAGGGGCGCACAAGTGCGCCCCTTGTCATATTAGGCGCCCATTGGCGTCGTATCCGCGGCGGACAGGCACAAGGCGCCCGCCTCTATGCGAACCCATGAGCAGCTACGAAGCCAGCTTTACGCTACAGTCTTTTGACTTCCGCGGCCGTATCTACGAAACCGCCGAGCCTGTAAACTGCGAAGTTGACTACCCCGTGCGCGCCGCTTTGGGCGCCGGCCAATTATTCTGCTAAACGGAGACCAATTTTGAAAAGGTATTGTGTCGGTATTTTGCAGGGCGTTGTTCTCGGTGCCTTGCTGCTTAACGCAGGCGTTGCATTGGCCAAGGATTATCCTTCGCGGCCCATAACTTTGGTTGTTCCATATCCGGCCGGCGGTGGCGGAGACACTTTGGGTCGCCTGATAGCCAAGGGCCTGGGCGACCAGCTGGGTGTATCGGTTATCGTGGAAAACAAGGCGGGCGCCGGCACGATCATCGGGGCTGGATACGTTGCGCATGCCGCCCCCAATGGTTATACGCTGCTGGTAAGTTCAGGCTCGACCTTTACCGTCAATCCCGCCATACACGACAAATTACCTTACGATTCAAGCAAGAGTTTTGAACCGGTCGGCATTTTTGGCCGAACCGCGCTGATATTGCTCGCCAACCCCAAGGTTCCCGTCAACAACCTGAAAGAACTGGTTGCGGCGGTCAAGGCCACGCCCGACAAATATTCGTTTGGCACTTTCGGCACGGGTACGACTTCCCATTTTGCCGGAGAGCTGATCATGAACGCTTGCGGCATTACGATGCAGCAAGTGCCCTACAAGGGTAGCTCGCCCGAAATGTCCGATTTGATCGGTGGACAGATTCCGTTTTCAGTCGATACCGTGTCGGCTGCCTTGCCGCAAATCAAGGCGGGCAAGGTGAAAGGCATCGCGGTTACGTCAGGCAAGCGTTCGCCCTTCCTGCCCGATGTACCTACTGTAGGCGAAAGCGGGTGCGCTCCAACCAATATGGATACCTGGATAGCCATGGTGGCTCCCAAGGGCTTGCCGGCCGACGTCAAGGCCCGGCTCGACACCGCGGCAGCGAAAATCTTCGACGATCCGGGATTGCGCAGCAAGTTTCTTGCGGTCGGCACCGAGCCGGCCTACAGCTCTTCGGCGCAGCTTGCCGAGTTGATCAAAAGCGAGAGCCTGCAAATGAAGGATCTGGCCAAAAAAGCGCATATCAAGGTAGAGTAAGCGCCTATCCGGCATTGCCGGCTTCCGTTATATCCCATCATTTCAGGATCATCGAACCATGAGCAACAATCACACATTGGTGAGCAAGTCGGCGAATGAGCTGCGTCGCCTGATAGGCAGCAAGGAAATTTCCCCGGTGGAATTGCTGGAAGCCTGCATTGCCAGAATCGAAGCGATCAATCCATTTGTCAATGCGGTTACCGCCACGTGCTACGAGCGTGCCAGAAAAGAAGCCAAGGCGGCCGAGGCAAAGGCGCTCAAGGGTGAAAAGCTTGGTCTGCTGCATGGCTTGCCCATGGGGGTTAAAGATCTGGAGGCGACTGCAGGCTTGTTGACTACCTATGGCTCGCCCTTGTTCCGCGGCAATGTACCCATCGCCGACAATGTGCTGGTGTCGAGGCTGCGCGCGGCAGGCGCCATTGTGGTGGGCAAGACCAATGTGCCTGAAATGGGTGCGGGCGCGAATACGCGCAACGCGGTTTGGGGCGCCACGGGCAACCCATTCAACACAAGTTTGAATGCGGGCGGTTCTTCAGGCGGTTCCGCGGCCGCCCTGGCTTGCGACATGTTGCCGGTTTGTACCGGTTCCGATACCGGTGGGTCCTTGCGGATCCCGGCGGCAAAATGCGGCGTGGTCGGATTCCGGCCATCGCCCGGGTTGGTGCCGAATTCTCGCCGGCTGCTGGGCTGGACTCCGCTATCGGTGGTGGGCCCCATGGGCCGCAGTGTCGATGAAGCGTGCCTGCAACTGGCGGCGACCGCCGGCGTTTCGGAGAGCGACCCGCTGAGCTATGAACTCGATCCGCTCGCATTCATCGGCTTGCCCGAGGTGGATCTTGGTGCGTTGAAGGTGGGCTGGACCGCGGATTTTGGCTGTTGCACCGTCGACAAGGACATACGCCGTGTCTTCGAGAAAAAAATCGGCGCCATGAAGCATCTTTTCAAGCAATGCGACGAGCTGCGGTTCGACCTGGGCGACGTGCATCGCTGTTTCGATGTACTGCGCGCCGAAAGCTTTGTGGCCGGGTTTCAAGACGCATACGACAAAGATCCGGCCAGCCTGGGCCCCAATACCCGGGCCAACTACGAGATGGGCGCGGCAATGTCTCTGCTCGACAGCGCCTGGGCACAGAAAGAACAAACGCGAATCCTGAACCGCTTCCAGGACACGTTCTCTGGCTACGACATCATTCTTTCGCCTACAACACCGGTGACGCCATTTCCCTGGACCATTTTGTATGCGGAGACGGTCAACGGCGAGCAGCAGCAAAATTATTATCGCTGGCTGGCGCTTACGTATGCCGTGACCCTGACTGCGCTGCCTTCCTTGAGCCTGCCCTGTGGCGTCGATCATGCGGGCATGCCGTTTGGCTTGCAGGTGGTGGGCAAATTCCGTCGCGACGCCTTTGTTCTCGGGGCCAGCAGGGCCATGGAAAAGGCTTTCGCCGGCCACGACGAATTGCGCCGGCCTGTTCCCGATACAAGCCGGCTCACGCATTCGGTGCCCGACCTGAAATCGATCGTTACCGCGCCGCCGATCGAAGGCCGTGTGGCAGATTCTGCAGGTTCAGTCGCCGCCGTTTAGGCCGCGGGCCGCGGGCTCCGCATTCGCCGAGCCACATCTTGGCAGGGAAGCTGTAGTACTCTGCTGTTTTCGTGTTGTTGAACATCCTTGCTTTTGCCATGAAACAATTTTCCGTGCATGAATTGCTGCCTGCCGATGCCGACCGGGCTACCCTGGTAGGGCGAGTCTGGCGCGATGGGCCGATACCTGGGCCATCGGTGATTGCCGTGCGCGACGGAGACGTCTTCGACATCAGCTCGCACGCGCCGACCATGGCCGACTTGCTTGATCGGGACGATGCGGTCGCCGTGGCCCGATCCGCCTCGGGAGAGTTCCTGGGGCCGATTGCGGCATTGCTGGGCACGGAAAGCGGCCGCGGCCTTTCTTTGCTGGCACCCTGCGACGTACAGGCTATCAAAGCCTGCGGCGTCACGTTCGCGGTCAGTTTGCTGGAGCGTGTGATCGAAGAGCAAGCCCGCGGCAATGCCGCCGATGCTGCTGAAATCCGTGCGCGAATCCAGGAATTGATCGGCGGCGATTTATCGCGTATCAAGCCGGGCTCGGCCAAGGCTCAGGCGCTCAAGGAAGAACTGCAGCGCCGCAATGCCTGGTCGCAATACATGGAAGTCGGAATTGGGCCCTACGCGGAAGTGTTCAGCAAATCGCAGCCGATGTCGGCGGTGGGGTTTGGCGCGCAGGTTGGTCTGCTGCCGGATTCCAGCTGGAATAATCCGGAACCCGAGATCGTGCTGGCCGTCGACCAGCATGGCCGCGTGGTTGGGGCTGCCTTGGGCAACGATGTCAATCTGCGCGATATCGAGGGGCGCAGTGCGCTTCTGCTGGGCAAGGCGAAAGACAATAATGCGTCGTGCGCGATCGGGCCCTTCATCCGATTGTTCGACGACCATTTTTCGATTGATACGGTGCGCGAGGCCCGGGTATCGCTGCTGATCGAAGGTGAGAGCGACGGCTTCGTGCTGGAGGGGATCAGCGATATGCGGGAAATCAGCCGCGACCCGCTGGATCTCGTGCAGCAAACTTGCGGGGCGCATCATCAGTATCCCGACGGCTTCATGCTGTTCCTGGGCACCATGTTTTCGCCGATCAAGGATCGGGCCGCCGTCGGCAGCGGATTCACCCATCGCTTGGGCGACCGCGTCACGATTGCCACCTCGTCGCTCGGCTCGCTGGTCAATACGGTGCAACTGTCCACCACCATTGCGCCATGGAATTTCGGCGTAAGGGCCTTGTACCGCAATCTGGCGGCACGCGGCCTGATTCAGGCGCCTGCCTGAGGCGAAACTCGCACGTTTGCGCGGCTTCCTACAGTAAAAGCAATAAGTATTAGTACTAGGAAAGCAAAGCCTCGCCTGTCTGATCCTATGGTTAACCCTTGGTTCAGGGGTGGAAAATTAGCTATCAGCATTCGGCTCACTGGCACATTATCAGACATTCCAAAAAGCGAACGCAGATTGGGAATTATTCAATAGACGGCGAGACGCCGATACGTAAAACTTGAATCGTCAGGGTAAGCAAACAGCAAGCACGATACAGGCAGCAAACAAATAAAAATATGGATTATGGTTTCGACTTCAGTTTTCTGAGCGGGTTTTGGCCTGATTTATTGAAGGGCACCTGGCTCAGCATAAAAATGTCGGCGCTTTCTTTGGTGCTCGGCTTTCTGGTGGGCGTGGCGTTGGCAGTGGCCAGGACCGAAGGCGGCAATTTCCTGAAAAAAATCGCCGCGGCATTTGTCGATCTGATACGCAATACGCCCCTGGTCGTACAAACATTCTGGCTGTTTTTCGGCCTGGCGGCGATTCAGATACGAGTGCCGGCTTTTTACGCGGCCATCGTCGCGCTGACGATCAATACCTCCGCCTACACCTGTGAAATCGTCAGGGCTGGCATCGACTCCATCCACAAGGGGCAAAAAGAGGCCGCGGCTTGCCTGAGCCTGAGCAAAGGCCAGATTCTGGGATATATCGTTTTGCCCCAGGCGGTCGAAAAAATGTATCCGGCGCTGATCAGCCAGTTCGTGCTGATGATGCTGGCGACCTCGATCATGTCGCAGATATCGGCGCAGGAACTGACGGCGATCGGCTATCAGATTCAAAGCGAGACTTTCCGCGGTTTCGAGGTCTACCTGGTGATTGCGGTCATTTATCTATTCCTGTCGTGGTTGTTGCGGCTTGTGATGAATCTGTGCCACGACCTTGCCTTTCCCAGGAAAAAACGCATGAACAAGAGCAACAAGAAATGAGCCGGGGGTACAGGTCGTGATATTTGGAATTACCTATAACCAATGGTTTTTTGTTCTGCGCGGAGCGGGCTGGACGATTGTGCTGTCCTTACTGGGGTTTGCCGGCGGCACTATTGCAGGCCTGCCATTGGCCGTTGCGCGGGCATCGAAACACCGTTTGTTGCGCGAGCTGAGCGGGCTTTACGTCAAGCTGATCCAGGGCATTCCATTGCCCGTCATGATGTTCATCGTGTATTTCGGCATCAGCATAGCCGGTTACGATTTGCCGGCGCTGGTCGCGGCGGGCCTGGCCATGACGTTCTATTCCAGCGCCTACCTGGGTGAAATATGGCGGGGCTGTATCGAGTCGATTCCCGTGACTCAATGGGAAGCGTCGAATTGCCTGGCGTTCAATACCCTGCAGACGCTGGCCTACATCATTCTGCCCCAGGCATTCCGGGTTGCGATTCCTCCCACCGTCGGGTTTCTGGTCCAGATTGTCAAGAATTCGTCGTATGCGGTGGTGATCGGCTTTTTTGACCTGACGTATTCGGCGCGCGTCATCAATAACTCCACCTTCAAGCCGTTTGCGGTATTCACGGTGGCGGCGCTTATCTATTTCATCATCTGCTACCCGCTTTCCCTGTTGTCTTATCGCTTGGAAAAAAAATTAAAAAATAAAACCAATTAAAGGCCATCCCAACATGAATCCCGTTGTCAGCTTCAAGAACGTAAAGAAATCCTATGGCAAGGACGAAGTCCTGAAAGGCATTACCTTCGATGTATTCAAAGGCAATGTGGTGGCGCTGATCGGCCAGAGCGGCTCCGGCAAAAGCACGGCCCTGCGCTGCATCAATGGCCTGGAAGGCATCAACGAGGGCGAGCTGCATGTCTGCGGCCGGGATCTGCACAAGAACGACTGCGACATATTCGGCTTGAGAAAGGAGGTGGGCATTGTGTTCCAAAGCTATAACCTGTTTCCCCACTTGAGCGTCGAGCAGAACATCACGATCGCGCCACGCAAGGTAAAGAAAATCAAGGCCAAGGAGGCCCAGGAGCTGGCTTCGCACGTGTTGAACCAGGTGGGGCTGGCAGACAAGGCCCGGGCCTATCCCGACCAATTGTCGGGCGGTCAGCAGCAGCGCGTGGCGATTGCCAGGTCGTTGGCGATGCAGCCGCAACTCATGTTGTTCGATGAGGTGACCTCGGCTCTCGATCCGCAAATAACCGGGGAAGTCCTGAAGGTGATAGAAAGTCTCGCCGACAGCGGCATGACCATGGTGTTGGTTACGCATGAAATGGCTTTCGCGCAAGCGGTTGCCGATCAAATCCTTTATGTGAAGAACGGCGTCGTATGGGAAGCGGGAGATGCCGGCCTTCTTAAAAATCCTCAAACACCCGAATTGAGGCAATTCATCAGCAATGGCCTTTGATTTCATCGCCGCGGCGGCCGCGCGCATTGCCAGCTTCGCGTATACGGTCGATGCGGTGCTGGGGCAAGGCCGAACGAGCGATTAACTACTATCTGGAGATAAGCATGTTGAACAAAAAAATAGCGATGTGGGCATTGGGCGCGTCATGCCTGATGGCGGCCGTTACCGCCGTGCAGGCGAATACCCTGGAGGCAATACAGAAACGGGGCAAGATCATTGTGGGCGTGGATATCAGCGCGCCTCCTTATGGCATGGTCGACGACAACGCCAAACAAACTGGTTTCGATATCGATGCGGCTCATTTGCTCGCCCACGATCTGGGCGTCAAGCTGGAGGTGGTGCCGGTTACCGGGCCGACCCGCGTTCAGTTCCTGCGCACCAACAAGGTCGATGTGATCATGGCGTCGTTTTCGATTACAGCCGAAAGAAAAAAAGTCATCGATTTCTCGGAGCCCTACGGCGTGGTGCCCGTTGTGGTGGGCGGACCCAAAGCGGCAAAAGTGATGTCGGCAAAAGACTTGGCTGGGAAGTCGATTGCGGTCACGCGCGGCACGACCAGTGATCAGGCCATTACCAAAGAAACGAAAGATGTACCCGGTGTGTCCATTGTGCGCTACGAGGACGATGCCACGACCAATACGGCGGCGCTGACGGGCCAGCAAGACTATATCGTTGCCGCCAGCAGCGTCTTGCCGGCAATCCACAAATCCAATCCCAAGCGCGATATTGTTTATAAATATACGGCTATCAGTTTTCCGATGGGCGTGGGCATTCGCCAGAACGAGCCGCAATTGAAAGACAAAATAAATCAGTGGGTGTCGAAGAACCTGAAGAATGGCAAGCTCAACGACATTTACAAAAAATACTTTATCGGTCAATCCCTGCCGGCAGAAATGCTGAAATAAAGGACAGGGCCTTGCCTCGATGGCAAGGCTCATGCCCGCCACGCGCGATCGCTATCATGTCGAAAAAAAACAAATTCCTGTTGTTGAATCAAGCCGACGATGTTGTCGTGGCTCTTGAGCAGTTGATCGGCGGCGCGCCGCTTGTCAATGGAGTGACTGTGTCGGGCCTGATACCCGCCGGCCACAAGGCGGCCATCAGGCCCATCGCGCAAGGGCAGGCCGTCAGGCGCTATGGCCAGATCATCGGTTTTGCCAGCAAACCCATTGCGGCTGGCCAGCACGTCCATACGCATAATATGGCGATAGGCGAATTCGACAAGGACTATCGCTTTTCGCAGGACTACATCGCGCAGGACAAGGCCAGTCCGCAAGCCACTTTCCAGGGCATCGTCCGGGCCAACGGCCAGGTCGCGACGCGCAATTACATAGGCATATTGACCTCGGTCAATTGCTCGGCCACCGTGGCGCGCGCCATTGCGGATTATTTCCGGCGCGATATACACCCCGAAATTCTGGCGCCTTATCCGAATATCGACGGCGTGGTCGCCCTTACGCATGGGGCGGGATGCGCCGTCGATCCCGGTGGAGAAGGGCTGGCCGTGCTGCAGAGAACCCTGGCCGGGTATGCACGGCACCCCAATTTCGCCAGCCTGCTGATCATAGGACTGGGGTGCGAAACCAATCAGATATCGACGCTCGTCAAAACCCAGAACCTGGTTCAAGACGAGCGCCTGCATACCTTCAATATTCAGGACACCGGCGGAACCACCAAAACCATTGCCAAAGGCATTCAGATCATCAAGGAGATGCTCGAGCCGGCTAATCAGGTATCCCGGGTGCCGGTGCCGGCCAGCCAGATCAAGGTCGGGCTGCAATGCGGCGGTTCCGACGGATATTCGGGGATCACCGCGAATCCGGTTCTGGGCGCCGCGGTCGATCTGCTGGTTCGCCATGGTGGGACGGCGATCCTTTCCGAAACTCCGGAAATCTATGGGGCCGAGCATTTGCTGACCTGTCGGGCCGTGAGTCCGCAGGTGGGCCGGAAACTGGTTGATCAGATCGCCTGGTGGAAAGACTATTGCGAACGCAATCATGCCGCTCTCGATAACAATCCCTCGGCCGGCAACAAGGCGGGCGGGCTGACCACGGTGCTGGAAAAATCGCTGGGAGGTATTGCCAAGGCGGGTACGACGGGCTTGATGGAAGTCTACGAGTATGCCGAACCTGTGGCGCAGAGCGGCCTGGTCTTCATGAATACCCCGGGCTACGATCCCATTTCGGCAACAGGCCAAGTCGCTGGAGGAGCCAACCTGATCTGTTTCACCACCGGCCGCGGCTCGGCCTACGGCTGCGCGCCGTCGCCGTCCCTGAAGCTGGCGACCAATACCGCTTTATGGACTCGCCAGCAAGATGATATGGATATGAATTGCGGTTCCGTCATCGATGACGGTGTCGGCATCGAACAACTGGGCCGCGAGTTGTTCCAGATGATCCTGGATTGCGCGTCCGGCGTGCGCTCCAGAAGCGAAATCCATGGCTACGGGCAGAATGAATTCGTTCCCTGGCAATTAAGTGTCATTACCTGAAGGTTCGCCCGGATTTACGGCCACTCTTGAATTTTTCTCTATTGTTTGGAAGCTCGACTCTCATGAATAAAAAATACAGCAAGGCCCGCTACAAGGGTGTGTATCCCGTTGTCCCTACGATTTTTCACGAAAACGGGGAATTGGATCTCGAAGGGCAGAAAAGATGCGTCGATTTCATGATTGATGCGGGATCCGATGGCTTGAGCATATTGGCCAATTTTTCCGAGCAGTTCGCCATCACGGATGATGAGAGAAAAATCCTTACCGAAACCATACTGGCTCATGTCAAGGGCCGCGTGCCGGTCATTGTGACGACTTCCCATTACAGCACCGATATTTGCCGGGATCGCAACAGCCATGCAGAAGAGCACGGCGCCGCCATGGTCATGCTGCTGCCGCCCTACCACGGAGCGACGATACGCTGTAACGAGTCGCAGATCTACGAGTTCTACGACCGTCTTTCCGCAGCCAGCAGCATCCCCATCATGATCCAGGATGCTCCCATGAGCGGTGCGAATCTGTCCGCGGCATTCCTGGCCAGAATGGCTAAAGAAATCGAGCATGTTTCGTATTTCAAAATCGAAATGCCCGGCGCGGCTTCCAAGCTGCGGGAATTGATACGCTTGGGCGGCGACAGCATTGAAGGCCCCTGGGACGGCGAAGAGGCCATTACCCTGCTTCCCGATCTTGATGCCGGGGCAACGGGCGCCATGACGGGCGGAGGCTATCCCGATGGAATAAAGACTATTTTCAACAGCTATTTTTCCGGCAATCGGGAAGAGGCCGTATCACTCTATCAGCAATGGCTGCCGCTGATCAATTACGAAAACCGCCAGAGCGGGATTCTGACCAGCAAGGCTTTGATGCATGAGGGCGGCATTATCAAGGCGCCTAACGGCAGGCATCCATTTCCCGCCATGTCCGAAGAGGTTCGCGCAGGCCTGATCGAAACGGCCAGAAGACTGGATCCGCTGGTATTGCGCTGGGCCAGGTAAACCCAGGCGCGTGCTCAGCCCGGACGCGCCGCGGCGGGCAGGGTGCGCGCCTGCAGGATGGCGTCGATGAAGAGTTTGGCGGCGCGCGTCTGGTTGCGTTGCTTTCTGGTGATCAGGCCAAAAGGCTGCGAGCGCGACGGCAGGCGTATGGGCAGAATGGTGATCAGGCCATGATTGGCAAAAAACGAAGCCACGTCGGTCGGGATCAGCGCCACGAAATCGTCGCTATCGCTCAGCAGTGTCATGGTGATGAAAGTGGAAGCGGTTTCTATGGGACTGGCGAAGGCATTGATGCCGGCGCGCTCGAGTTCTTGCTTCAATAGAATATTAAGCGGGGTTCTATTGGGATAGGCTATCCAGCGAGAGTTTTTCAGGTCGGGCAGGGCGACATCCGTTTTTTGCGCCAGAGGGTTGCCGTTGCCCACCACGATAGAGACATTTTCTTCGGCCAGGTGCATGTAGTCGTAGTTGTCGGCATGCTGGCTGACACTGGTTCTGCCTATGACCACGTCGAGCTTGTCGCTGTTGAGCATGGCCAGCATGATGGCGCTGGTATTTTCGTATATTTCGACCACAATGTCTTTGTTCATGCCGCAGACATGATTGATGGAGTCCTTAAGTACTTTAGGCACTCCGCCCATAATGACTCCCACCCTGATTTTGCCGCCGCTGCCGGTCTTGATTTCAGCGAGCTCATCGGACAGGGCCGTGATGTCCTTGCGTATGACGTGCGCGTAATTGATGGCGCATTCGCCGAATCGGTTGGCGTAGAGGCCGTCGCGCCGTCTTTCGAACAGCTTGTCGCCCAGAATCAGCTCGGCCTCGTGCAGCGCCTTGCTGGCGGTGGATTGCGTCATGGCCAATTCCGCCGCCGCCTTGCGCAAGGAGTTGTGCTTGCCTATGGCAATGATCAGATTCAGTTGCCTGAGCCGTAATCGCCCGAAAAGCATATTGGCATTGCTGGTCATGCTTTATTCCTGCTTTGACAAAATTGACATGAAAAGGCCTGGACGCCGAAGAACGGCGTGCCTGCAAATTGTAGCGGGACGAGCACGAGCGCGGATCGCCGCTGCGTGGGCGCAAAGACCGACCCAGGCGCCATTGTCGTCTCAGTTTGACACATGCTCTCCCTTTAAATAGAATGCGAACGATTATCAAATGCATTCATAAAAAAGGAAGGCATGAGGCCGAAGAGCGGATGCAGCGCGCAATGTCAGCATGGGAATGGTGCGGTGATGAAGCGTGCACCGTTCGAACCGCTCCGGGCCACTCCCCTTGCCGGGCGCAATCCGTGGCCACCGACTTTTAGCGAGCCCGGTTCATGACGACAGCTTCCACTCTCAAGACTTGGTATGGGATCCATAAATGGACCAGCCTGGTCTGCACGCTGTTTTTGCTGGTCATCTGCCTGACGGGTCTGCCCTTGATATTTCATCACGAAATCGATCGCTGGCTGGATGACGGCAAGCCGTATGCGGTCGTGCCGGCCGACACCGCGCCCGCCAATCTGGATCCGATCGTGGAGAAAGCCCGCGCGCTGTATCCGAAAGAAGTCATCAACTATGTCTTTATGGATGATGAAGAGCCGCGCGTGCTGGTGGGGATGGCCCCGTCGTACGAGTCCGCCCCCGGTTTGAGCCATGCCGTCAAATTCGATGCGCATACGGGCGAGCTGTTGAAAGATGGGCCTTTGGCGTCTCAGGAGCAGTTGACGTTCATGGGGATCATGCTGGCCCTGCACGTGGACTGGTTCACCGGCTTGCCGGGCGAGCTGTTCCTGGGTTTGATGGGCCTGCTGTTCGTAGCGGCGATAGTTTCTGGCGTGGTGCTCTACGGGCCGTTCATGAAAAAGCTGCCGTTCGGCGCGGTGCGGGCGGCTCGGTCGCGGCGCTTGAAATGGCTCGATCTGCATAATTTGCTGGGCATTGTTACCTTGACATGGGGCGGTATCGTGGGAGTAACCGGTGTGATCAACGAACTGGCGACGCCGCTATTCAGCCTGTGGCAGGCCACGGAAGTTGCCGGCCTGCTGACTGCCTACAAAGATGAAACGCCGCCCCGGATACTGACGTCGGTCCAGGCCGCACGCGATACGGCCAGCCGCGCTCTGCCGGGGCATTCCGTTATCAGTCTTCAATTCCCGGGCAATAAATTCTCGACGCCGCACCATTACATGGTATGGCTGAAAGGCGCCACGCCGGTGACTTCGCACTTGTTCACACCGGTGCTGATTGATGCGGGCAGCGGGCGGATAACGGCCATTGCGCGCCCTCCGTGGTACCTGACGGCGCTGGAGCTATCGCGGCCTCTGCATTTTGGCGATTACGGCGGCATGCCTTTGAAGATACTCTGGGCTTTGCTTGATTTGATGACTATCGTGGTGCTGGTCAGCGGGCTTTATTTGTGGGTGGCGCGGCGCAAGACGACCAATGCCCGCATTGCCGCCTTGATGCGCCAGTCCGCGCTTCCCGCTAAGTGTCGAGAAATGTCATGAGTGGGTACACGATGCTTGTGCGTGTGTGGGCCGCACCTGTCCTGCTGGGTGTGCTGACCCTGTTCGGCCTGCTGGCCGCTTTGCTGGGCACGGGCCTGTGGCACTGGGCCGCATGGCTGGCTCTGGCAATACCCGTTGCGGTAGCGTCGTTCTTCTGGATGGCGGCGCGTTGCTAGGGCACTTTTGGTTCAGGCGTTTACTGGTTGAACGTGTTTTAGTGGCTTTCGTTTTGAGCTGTTTTTAGGCTTGGGTTGTGAGTTTGGGCTACCTGTACTGGTTTGAGCTGTGACTTTGGATTGGGTTTTGGTGCGTTGTCTGTGGGGGCGGAAGTAATTCTATTGAGACGCCGCAGGGTGGGCGGTGCTGTGCAGTCCGGCACGTCCAGCGGTCGGCTAGCTGCGCTATCCGACTACCCGGGTCTGCCTCGTCCAGGCGGGCGTCGGGCGAACTCGCGTCGCCCCGCGGTGCGGGGCGCCACTCAGACAGCGCCCGCCGAAGGCCCCCGCCTTCCCTTCGTCAGCACCCGGCGCTGGACTACCGCCGGCCTGCACAGCACCGCCCACCCTGCGGCTTGCGTTGAGGCAATGCAGCGAGGTATCCCATGGGCCGGCAAGTTCATTCCAGGCATGCCCTGACCCCAAGCCCCGATAGACGGCGTCTTTAAATACCAAACCGTAAATACCAAAGCGACCAAAACATCGAATCCCATAAACACTCGAACCAAAAATATTCAAGTGCTGCGGCATCAAACAGTGTTGCCCACGGCTTTGGTTTGTTTGTCCACGCCCATAAGAAAGGCCAACGACAGCAGGCTGCAGACGGCCGCGGCAAGGAAGGCCTGGTCAAAATGGCCGGTGGCAGCCACGAACGCCGCAAACGCCGCAGGAGCAATCATGTTGGCCATGTAAATCAGGATGGCTGATCCCGCGGCGGTCTCCGTCACCATCCCGGCGGGCGAGCGGCGGGCCACTTCGGCGATCTGGACTCCATTCCAGCTGGCGGCCGTGGCTCCGGCCGCAGCCGCTATGGCGATAATGGCCCACAGCGGCCATTCGGAGGTACTGAATCCCAGCAGTGCGGTCGTGATGCTCGAACCGATGGCGGCAAGCGACAAGGTGAGAGTTGCCGATCCGCTTCGATCGGCAATCCACCCCAAGGTGATACGGCCCACTACGCCCGTGGCCTGCATGACCGCGAAAACCAGGCCGGCCATGTTCAGCGACAGGTCAAGACGCTCGACGAGATAGATCACCGAGAAGGTGAACCAGCAGCTTTGTGTTGCAGCCAGCAGGCTGCCGGCCATTGACAGCTTTAACGAGCCTTGTCCGCGTGCCAGCGACCGCAAGGGAATGGCAACGTTTCGGGCGGAAAGCAGGGCGCTCCAGGCGAAAGTCTTTTGGGTGGCGGTCGGCTCGTCCACGCGAGCACTCAGGCGCCAGGTCAGGCAGGTAATGCCGATCACGAACACGGCGGCGATCAGCAGTGTGATACGCCATCCCGTCAGTTCGACCAGCGGGGGAACTGCCAGGCCGGCAATAACGCCGCCTAGCGGCACTCCTGCCTGTTTGATGGAGAACACCAGGTTTCTGCTTTCCGGAGGACTGAATCGCTGCAGTATTTCGCTGCCCGCGGGACTGGCGGCGCCGTAGCTCAGGCCAATCATAAAGCTGGCAACCAGGGCGAGAGTGATGGACGGAAAGAAAAACAGGACAACGCTGATGGCTCCCAGCAGCAAGCCGATTTGCACCGTGCGGATGCCGCCGATGTAGCGGATAAGGGCCGCGCCGGCCACCAGGATCAACAGCGCGCCGACCGTATTGGCTGTCGTCAGGTATCCGATCAAGCTGCCGTTCCAGCCGAATTCCTGGGTCAGGACAGGAGAAATAATGGGTATCAGCCGGCTCAGGAATGATGTCGTGGTCTGCAGGACGAGGATGGCGATGACAGGAATGATCCAGGCGGGAACCGGTCTTTTCACGTTGCGATTGTGGCGTATGGGTGTTTGCAAAACATCAAGCATACCCGATTGAGGGTCGTACTCCTGTTTGTTTTATTATTGCAAATGATTATGATAATAGTTATCATTTGATAAAAATCAAAACCAAAAGAAGCCGGTAAAAAGGGAAATTACGATGCGCTATGCAGTCCCCGTTCGATCCAGGGTCGCTGCCCTGGCTGCTGTAAATGTCTTTTCCGTGCTGGCCGTGTTCAGCCAGCCCGTTGCCGCGCAAGGCACCGACGCCGCAGGCCGGGGCGGTACGGCAACGCTGCAAACCATCACGGTTACCGGCCAGGGCGAGCCGGAAACCGCAACAACGCCGGTTTCGGGCTATATCGCCAGGAATGCCGTGACAGCCAGCAAGACCGATACGCCGCTTATCGAGACTCCGCAAGCCGTCACCGTCGTCACCCGCGACGAAATCGCCGATCAGGGCGCGCAAGGTGTTCAGGATGCCTTGAACTACGCGGCGGGTGTGCGATCCGATGCCTATGGTCTCGATTCGCGAACCGATTCATTTCGGATCAGGGGGTCGGAGCCCAGCGTCTATCTGGACGGTTTGCGGCAAAACTACAATTGGTACACCAGCACAACCCGCACTGAGCCTTATTCTTTGGAGCGTATCGAGGTTCTGAGAGGCCCGGCATCCATGCTGTATGGGCAGGGCAGCACCGCGGGCGTGGTGAATATGGTCAGCAAGCTGCCCTTGCCTGAATCACAAAAGGAGGTCGGGGTCAGCTACGGCAGCAATAACCGCAAGCAAATACAGGCCGATCTGACCGGCCCTTTGACCGATGACGGTACATGGCTGTATCGCATCGTGGCCCTGGGCAGGAAAGCGGATACACAAGTCGATTATGTGCCCGATGATCGCCTGATGGTCGCGCCTTCGCTTATGTGGCGCCCCAGTGCCAGCACTTCCTTGACCTTGCAGGGTCTGTGGCAGGGCGACAAGTCGGGTTCGAGTTCACAGTTTTTCCCCTGGGAAGGCGTGGTGCTCGACAATCCGAACGGCGCCATACCCGAACATCGATTCATCGGAGAGCCCGACTGGGATCGCTACAACTCCACGCGATCTTCCTTCGGTTGGCAGTTCGAGCATAAATTCAATGACAACTGGACGGTGCGCCAGAATTTCCGCTGGGTAAAGAACAAGGTCGACTATCGCACCCTGTACGGCGATTCTTTTACCTTGCCCGGAGGTTGGGCTGGCGACCCTGTAAACAAGCGCCTGTTCGGGCGTTTTGCCGACGCCACGCTGACACGGGTCAATATGGTGGCGGCCGATCAGCACCTGGAAGGAAAATTCCAGACCGGCTTCATTCAGCACCACATTCTGGTGGGTTTCGATGCCGCACGCGCCAAGCAAACGAAACAATCGGGCTACGACACACCCGTGTACCTGGGCGGGACGGTGCCGTTGATCGATGTATATAGCCCGGTATACGGAGGCTTCACGCCGCCGGCGATGACGGACGATCCGGTGTCCCGGCAAACGGATACGGGCGTGTATATCCATGATCAATTGAAGTTTGGCCACAACTGGATTGTGGTGGCCGGCCTGCGTTACGACCGTTCGGTGGCCGCGTTGGAGGGTCAGGACGACGAAGTCAGCACCGCAACAACCAGGCGTTTGGGCTTGATGTATGCGGCCGATAATGGTTTTTCGCCCTATGTCAGCTATAGCGAGTCGTTCACTCCGGTGGCTGGGCTGGATTTTTATAACCAGCGCTACAAGCCCTTGCGTGGCAAGCAGATCGAAGGGGGCCTGAAATACGAGTCGCATGACGGCAAGACAATGTTCAACGTCGCCACCTATTCACTGCGGGAAGAGAACCGGCAAGTCAATGATCCCGGCAATCCGCTTAATCGGCTTCAAACCGGTGAAACCAAAACCACAGGCCTCGAGCTCGAGCTCAAGACAGCGCTAGGACGCAAATTCAGCGTCATTGCCAACTACAGCTATATAGACCTGGATTCCAAGCTGGAGGGCATCCCTCGCCATCAGGCTTCGGTATGGGGCAAGTACCGCTTCTCCATAGCTCAGGTGAGCGGGTTTTCGGTGGGTGCCGGGGTGCGCTGGCTAAGTTCATTCAGGGATGGTCATGCGCCGAAGACGCCGGCGGTAACGCTGGTCGATGCCATGCTTGCCTACGAAACCCCTTCATGGCGTTATGCCTTGAACGTCAACAACATGTTCAATAAATCGTATGTCAGTACCTGCCTGGGTCGCGGCGATTGCTGGTATGGGGCACAGCGCAGCATTGTTGCCAGCGCAAGTTATCGATTCTAGGCCGCGGCTCCTCGGCCGGGAGGCCGGCGGGCAAGGGCGCATAACTTGCCGCGGCAAGTTCGGCCAGATCGACGGCGTCGTTCAACAGCCGGTCATTTTCCTTCGCGATGGCCTGTGTCCTGATGCCGGCCAGGTTCGAGCCTGAATCAGGCTCGCTCATGCCTATGCAGAAAAACGCCCCGGCTTTGCAAATGCGCGGCAAATAGAACCGCTTTTGCGCTTTCTTTCAGAAACGCCCGTACTTCGTGGCGCAGCGCTTCATCTTCCGCCTGGATTTCAATGAGGTCCGGCGCATCTATCATGGTTACCCGGTGAGGTGTAGCATCGCATTATATTTTCAATACAAGGGTTCAGCATGAGTGAAATACTCCATTTCCGGCAGGATGACCATGGCATTGTGACACTGACCATGGATCATCCGGAAACCCGCAATGCCCTGACGGGCAACACGCTGGTGGATGCATTCCTGTCGGCATTCCAGCGTATCGAGGCCGATCCGGCCGTGCGCGCCGTCATTATTACCGGAGCGGGCAGGGCTTTTTCATCGGGCGGGAATATTGCCGAAATGGAGCGGCAGCTCAAGCCTGAGTTCGACAGCGCTGCGTTGCGCCACGAATATCGGCAAGGCATACAGCGATTGCCCCTGGCTTTATACAATCTGGAAGTGCCGACCATTGCCGCGGTCAACGGGCCGGCTATCGGGGCCGGTTTTGACTTGGCCTGCATGTGCGATATTCGCATTGCCTGTGAACGGGCGGTTTTCGCCGAAAGTTTCGTGAAACTCGGCATTGTGCCGGGCGATGGCGGGGCCTGGTTCCTGCCTCGTCTGATCGGGATGTCGCGCGCCGCCGAAATGACGCTTACCGGAGACGCGATCGACGCGCAGCAAGCCCTGGCATGGGGATTGATTTCCAAGATAGTGTCTGAAGGCGAATTACTGGCCGAATGCCAAAAAATGGCGTTGCGCATTGCAGCCAACCCGCCCGAAGCGGTTCGCATGAGCAAGCGCCTGCTGCGTGAAGGGCAGCATAGTCGGCTCGATACGCTGCTTGAGATATCGGCCGCTTTTCAGGCCATTGCGCACAAGACAGCGGACCACGCTCAGGCCGTCGAGGCGTTCATGCAAAAACGGGCGGCGAAAAAAGCAAAATAAACCAAGGCCTCACACGATAATGAAAAGTTTTGTCTATAGTTCGCAGCCCTCGCGTGTGATATTCGGCCTGGGTGCCTTGCGCGCGCTGGAACAGGAAATCGATCTGCTGGGCGCGCATCGCGCGTTGGTGCTGTGCACGCCGGGTCAGCGCAAACAGGCCGAGCATGTGGCGCAGATACTAGGGGCTCGCGCGGCCGGCATCTATGATCGGGCCGTGATGCATGTGCCCATGGATACCGTGCGCGAAGCGCGGGAAACGGCGCGCCGCCTTGGGGTGGACTGTGCCGTGGCCGTGGGTGGCGGCTCCACGACAGGCCTGGGAAAAGCGATTGCCCTGGATTCGGGCCTGCCGATCCTGGCTATTCCCACTACGTATGCTGGCTCCGAAATGACCCCCATCTTCGGCCTGACCGAGGCCGGCATCAAGAAAACCGGCCGCGATGTTCGTGTCTTGCCGCGTACCGTCATCTACGATCCTGAATTGAGCGTGGGATTGCCTGTGAGCCTGTCGGTGACGAGCGGGATCAATGCCATTGCGCATGCGGCTGAAGGATTGTATGCGCGGGATGGCAATCCGGTGATGTCCCTCATGGCGGAGGAAGGCATCCGCGCCATGGCCGATGGCCTGGACCAGATCGCGAAATCTTCCACTGATCTGGATGCGCGCGGCGAATGCCTGTATGGGGCCTGGCTATGCGGCACTGTGCTGGGGAGCGTGGGCATGGCCCTGCACCACAAACTTTGCCATACCCTGGGAGGCAGTTTCAATTTGCCGCACGCGGAAACCCACACCGTGGTTTTGCCGCATGCCATTGCCTACAACAGCCAGGCGGCACCCGATGCCATGCGGTGCATTTCACGCGCGCTGCATCGGCCGGACGCATCCGCCGCCGCCGCCCTGTTTGATCTGGCGCGCGGGCACCAGGCGCCTACGTCGTTGCGTGCTCTCGGCATGCGGGCCGAAGACCTGGATCGGGCTGCCGATATTGCACTGGCCAACCCCTACTGGAATCCGCGTCCGATCGAGCGCGTCGCCGTCCGCGAACTATTGCAGGCGGCCTTCGACGGCACGCGCCCGGCTTGAAAAAGCATCATGAGAAGTTTCTGGAATGAATGATATGCATAATCTCGATGAAAAAACCATCACCGAAGCCGTAGTGGCCCGCCAGGCCAATGCCTCCGACCCGCGGTTGCAAGAAATCATGAACAGCCTGGTGCGGCATTTGCACTCGTTTGCACGCGAGGTTCAACTGACAGAGCCGGAATGGATGACCGCGATCCGGTTCCTGACCGAGGTGGGGCATTCCTGCAGCGATTCGCGCCAGGAATTCATCCTGCTTTCGGATACGCTGGGCCTGTCGACGCTGGTAACGGCGCAGAATCACCGCAAGCCGGCCGGCTGCACCGAGGCGACGGTGTTTGGCCCGTTCCATGTGGAAGGTGCGCCGCATTACGCGCTGGGCGACGACATCGGCAATGGCATGAAAGGCGAGCCGTGCTTTGTCAGCGGCCGAGTGGTCGGCATCGATGGCCAAGGGGTGCCCAATGCCACGCTCGAAGTCTGGCAGGCCGATGCAGAGGGACTTTATGATGTGCAAAACCCGGACTTGAAAGAGCATCAAGGGCGTGGTGTGCTGAATGCCGATGCGCGGGGAAATTTTCATTTCAGGTCGATTGTGGCCGAATGCTATCCGATTCCTCACGATGGACCGGTCGGCCGCATGCTCGACGCCCTGGGCCGGCATCCCTGGCGTCCCGCGCACCTGCATTTCATGATTACGGCGCCAGGTTTCGAACGGCTGGTGACGCATGTCTTCAGGCGTGGCGGTGACTATCTCGATTCGGATACCGTGTTCGGTGTGCGATCGTCCCTGATTGCGGATTGGGTCCGCCACCCGGCGGGCATGGGGCCCGATGGCAAGCACTGCGACAAGCCGTTCTATACGCTGGATTTCGATTTTGTACTCAATCCTGCTTCCGGTATTTGATTTATGTACCATTTGGTAAAATAAGTACCTATCAGTACAATTGGCTTTCTTTCACTGACTAGGAAGGTAAATGCCATGACGACGACTCGTCCCCCGCTTCCCCCGTTTACTCAGGAATCGGCCACGCTCAAAGTACGGCAGGCCGAGGACGGCTGGAATTCGCGCGATCCGGAAAAGGTTTCGCTGGCCTATTCAATCGACACCCGTTGGCGCAATCGATCCGAGTTCGCCCACGGCCGCGAGGCGGTGGTCGGCTTTCTGAATCGAAAATGGGCCAAGGAGCTTGATTACCGGCTGATCAAAGAACTGTGGGCTTTTGGCGGCAACCGGATTTCGGTGCGTTATGCTTACGAATGGCATGACGATTCGGGCAACTGGTTTCGCTCATACGGAAATGAAAACTGGGAGTTCGATGAATCCGGCCTGATGAAGAACCGCCATGCGTCCATCAACGACCTTCCCATCAAGGCATCGGACCGCAAGTTTCACTGGCCTTTGGGCGCACGCCCCGTCGACCATCCTGGGCTTGGCGAACTTGGTCTTTGATAGGTTTCGAGCGGCCGGGCGGTTCCCGCACCGCTCGGAGAAGCAGATCAACAAGAAGTCGGTCCGTCAAGGGCAGGCCTCTGGAATTTGGCTAACACATCATGGCAAGAATGATCGCCGAGCGCGGCGACGTGATACCGGTACTGGCGGAAATTTTCCGCGCTTATGGATTCGAGGGCGCCAGCCTGGCCCGGATTACCGAAGGCACCAAATTAGGTAAAGGCAGCCTCTATCATTTTTTCCCTGGCGGCAAGGAAGAAATGGCCGCTGCCGTCCTGGGCGAAATCGACGATTGGTTCCGCGCCCATGTTTTTGACCCGCTGCGATCCGGCGATGACGCGGCAAAAAGCATCGCCGCCATGTTTGACGAGGTACGGCGCTATTTCCTGGCTGGGCGCAAAGTTTGCCTGGTTGGCGTCTTCGCGCTTGGCTGCGAGCGGGACCGCTTTGCCGCGCAGGTCGGCGAATACTTCGCAGCGTGGGCCAATTCCTTGCGCGAGGCACTGGTGCGCACGGGCCGGGACGATGCCGCCGCGGGGGAGCTGGCAGAGGAAATCCTGGCCGTCATTCAAGGGGCGCTCGTGCTGGCGCGTGCCCGAAACGAGCCCGAGATATTTGTCCGTGCTCTGGACCGCATGGAGCGAAGGCTGGCTCTTTAGCCGCCGGCATCCCTGTCCCGCAGGTGAGCTGCGGCGTTCCCCTGCGAATGGTTCGCCAGGTGTTCATTAGTCTGCAGAATCGAGAGGCCATTCCTGACCCCCGATTTTGTGCAGGCCTTCTTTCTGGTCCGATTCCGCGGCAAGTTTTCTCCTCGGCATTGAAGCAGCCAGTTATTTTTCAGAAAATTTTCAGTGGGTAGTCACTTTTTGTGACTTTTCCGTTAGAATGCGTAATTCTAAATAATAATGATTCTCATATCTAATACGGAGAAAGCCAAGTGTCTGATCAGCTTCGTCCCCCCTCTTCCTTGCGGGCCCATATGGCGGGAGGCCTTGCCACAGCGTTTGCGACACCGACCCTGTTCCTGACCTCCTTCTCGGCGATTGCCCAGAAAACAGGGGCCGACAACGTGGCGGAGCTGTCGCCGGTACAGGTGCATGGCGACATGCCGGGTGGGTATGGCGTCAAGCAATCAGCCTCGGAAAAATTCACGGCGCCCCTGGTCGACACGCCCAAATCGGTTCAAATCATCCCCAAAGAGCTGATCCAGAATCAGGCTGCGTCTTCATTGACTGATGTATTGCGCAATTCTCCCGGGATTACCTTCGGAGCGGGCGAGGGCGGCAACCCCTTGGGCGACCGTCCTTTCATCCGCGGTTATGACGCGCAGGCCAGCACATATATCGACGGCTTGCGGGACATCGGTTCGACTACGCGCGAGGTGTTCAATCTTGAACAGGTTGAAGTCGTCAAAGGCTCCGACGGCGCCTACGGCGGCCGCGGTGGCGCCGGCGGAAGCATCAACCTGATCAGCAAGACCGCCAAGGCCGCGAATTTCACCAACGCAAGCCTGGGAATCGGCACCGACAATTATTATCGCGGCACCGTGGACAGCAATTGGCTGTTGACCGACACCACGGGCTTTCGCCTGAACGCCATGTATCACGATGCCGATGTGGCGGGCCGCGATACGGTCCATAACAAACGCTGGGGCGCGGCACCCACCATTACGTTCGGGCTGCACACTCCTACCCGCGTTACGCTCAGCTATTACCATCTGCAAACCGACGATGTACCCGATAGCGGTATTCCGTATGCGTATCCCAGCAGCAAGGTTAAGCGCGACGGCAGCTATATGGGTATTTCGGAGACCGGCCCCGCGAATGTCGATCGCAACAATTTTTACGGACTGAGCAGCGATTTCCGCAAAACCACCAGCGATATGGCCACCATCGGGATCGAACACGACTTCGCCGACAAGCTGACATTGCGCAACACGACCCGCTATACCTATTCCGATCAGCGATATGTCTGGACGCAGCCCGACGACAGCCAGGGCAATGTCTTGAACGGCAAAGTATGGCGCCGCGCCAATACCCGTGTCAGCGATGTAAACAGCCTGGCCAACCAGACTGAGCTCGTGGGCAAATTCTCCACCGGATCACTCAAGCACAGCTTTAATACCGGTATCGAACTGTCGCAGGAGCGGGGGCGCAAAGATAGCCTTAATGTCAATCGCGGTTCAGGAACAAGCTGCAATGCCGGTATCGGCGCCACCTCGGCCTACAACTGCACCAGTCTGTACAGTCCGAATCCGGACGATCCCTGGGTAAACACCTTGAATGGCGGGGCAGCGGGGGCGTATACAAAATCCGAAACCACGACCAAATCCATCTACGCTTTCGATACCATTGAGTTCAACAAACAATGGCAAGCGGGCATAGGTGCGCGGATTGACGATTATTCAACGGAGTTCACCAATACTCCGGCCAATAATTTCGCCGTCATCCGCCGCAACGATACGCTGTTCAACTACCAATTGGGCCTGGTGTACAAGCCGGTCGAGAACGGCAGCATTTACATTTCGTACGCGACTTCCTCGACACCCGCCAACTCGACCCTGGGCGAGGGCAGCGAATCGCAATCCCTTACCCCTGGCCGTAATGGCGTCGGGCTCAACGCTGCGGATCTTGCGCCTGAAAAGAACAAGACCTACGAAATCGGCACCAAATGGGATGTGCTGAACAAAAGCATGAGCCTGACCGCGGCGATTTTCCGCACAGAGACCGTCAATGCGCGAATCACCATGCCCGATGGCAATTACGCCATGGCGGGTAAAAAACAGGTGGATGGCCTGGAACTGGGTATTTCAGGAGCGATTACCCCCAAATGGAATGTATTCGGCGGCTATACCTATCTGAACAGCAAGATCAAGGACGATGGCGTCGCCACGGACGAGGGCAATCGCTTTCCGAACACGCCCGAAAACAGCTTCAGCCTGTGGACCACGTACAAAGTCCTGCCAAAACTCACAGTAGGGGCCGGCGCGTACTTTGTGGACAAGCAATATGGCAATGCCGCCAATACGGCGTCCATCCCGGCCTACTGGCGCTTTGATGCCATGGCGGGTTATCAGGTCAACAAGCATGTGAACGTACAGCTGAACGTATTCAACCTGTTCAACAAGACTTACTACGACCAGGCTTATGCCGCGCACTACGCCAGCATTGCTCCCGGGCGATCCGCGATTCTTAATGTGAGCCTGGCTTATTGACGCCGCGATTATCCGGTCTTCCCATGGAAAAAATAAGCATTCAACAATTCAACGCGGCCACCGCCGAAGAGTTTGCCGTCATACTCGATGGCCCGCCGCGGGTAGCGGCCCGCTGGCTGGCCACCGCCGCCGAGCATGGAATCGTCGAGGCCCAGGTTCATTATGGCCAGCGGCTCCTGCAAGGCAAAGGCGTCGAAGCCAACCTTGGGCAGGCGCTGCACTGGTTCAAGGCCGCCGCTCGCCGCAACAATGCAATGGCCATGAATCTGGTGGGGCGCTGCTATGAAAATGGCTGGGGAATCGAAGCCGACATGGCCATTGCAACATACTGGTTCCGGCGCTCGGCTGCATATGGACTGGATTGGGGCATGTACAACTATGCCACCTCCCTGACGCTGGGGCGCGGCGTAAAAGCCGATCGGGTGCAAGCCCTGGCCTGGCTGAAAAAGGCCGCCGATTTGGGTCATGTCAAATCGCTGAATATTCTGGGAGGCTTTTACGAAGACGGATGGGAGGTCGATCCCGACGCGGACACTGCGCTTGAATACTACCGCCTGGCCGCCGAAGGCGGCGATTTCCGCGGCCAGTTCAACTATGCGCGCCTGCTGGCCGGGCGCGGCAGAATGCCTGAAGCCCATGCATGGATGCGGCGTGTTCCGGAAACGGCAACGCCGGCCTTTCTGGAGAAAATGCGGCAATTCCTGGCTACCGCGGCGCAGCACGAATTGCGGAGCCTGGCGTTTAACGGGATCTTTTGCCTGAACCCGGCAGCTTTATGATCCAGCATGGCCGAATGTGATTAAACGGCGACCCTCTGTATACTAAGAAAATTCGATACACGGTAGCGTGGCCGGGCCAAGTGCTTTGGTAGGGACGGGCTTTGTCCCGCCCGCCGGAATAGCCGTTTACCGTTTATTGAAAAATGCGTATTGCCACCGAACCATGACACTGTGCCCAATTCTTCCCAACTACAAGCCTGAGCCATGACAATGCCGCCCAAACCCACCCACCTGCGTGTACACCAGTTTGTCGGATTGAGGCCCGGGCCATCGCTTTTGGTGCTGGGCGCCGTGCATGGCAATGAAACCTGTGGCACGCGCGCCATCCAGCGTGTGCTCGATGAGCTGCAAAGCGGCGAATTGGCCATTACGCGCGGCCGCCTCAGCCTGCTGCCCGTCACCAATCCCATGGCGTACCATCGTGGCGCCCGCGAAGGAGAGCGCAACCTCAATCGCAACCTGCGCCGTTGCGCCGATCCGCAAGACTTCGAGGACAGGGTGGCCGATGCCTTGTGCCCCCTGCTGGAAGCACATGAAGTACTGCTGGACCTGCATTCCTTCCATACCGCCGGCCAGCCGTTCGTGATGCTGGGGCCGCGCAACAACCACGGTGCGCTTGAGCCGTTTTCGCTGGCCGAGCCGGAAGAACGCCTGGCTGCCCACCTGGGGCCCAGGCGGGTACTGGAAGGCTGGATGGAAGCCTACGAGCAGGGGGTGCGGCGGCGCCGTCACGAGCGGCCTGCCTCGTCGCCCGAATTGCTCGATGCGGCATACGGCACAGGCACGGTGGAATATCTGCGTACCCGGGGCGGATATGGCGTTACGCTGGAGTGCGGTCAGCACGACGATCCGGACGCTCCCGCGGTGGCTTATCAGGCGATCCGGCAAACCCTGGCCTTGCTTGAAATGGCACCGCTGCCCTTGGCACCGCCACGCAAGGATTTCCAGATACTGCACCTGATGGATGTGATCGACCGCGATCATGCCGATGATGAGTTCGAGCGCGCCTGGGCGAGTTTCGATCCGGTCGAGCAAGGTCAGCTCATCGGCCGCCGGCATGCGGGCCAGGAAGTTCGGGCGCCGAGCGACGGTTTTGTGGTTTTCCCCAACCCGGAAGCCTTGCCGGGCAACGAGTGGTTTTATTTTGCCGTCGCGAGCGATCGGGTTTTGCGAACCTAGGCTGCGGAGTGCCCTCAGGGCGCGTCATGAAACAACAGATCAAGGGCATAGCGCCGGCCTGATCGTACGCGGCTGACGCCGTGTTTCAGCGTTACGCGGTAGATGCCGCGGGCTCCCTGAAATGGCCGGTCATGCACCGCAATCACGGCCGCATCGCCCTGGCGCAGGGACAAGACAATAGGGCGCGATTGCATGCGCGGACGCTGTTCGGTCATGACGAGTTCGCCGCCGGTAAAGTCGCGTTTCGGTTCCGACAGCAGGATGACGGCTTGCAAGGGAAACACCAGTGTGCCGTTTGCATTCCGATGCAGTGCTTCGTAATCGCCTTCGCCATGGCGCGACAAGGCGGACAAGGAACGGGTTTGTCCCGCCCGACGGCACTGGTCCAGCCATGCCTGCAGATGAGCCGGATAGACTCCGGCATGTCCCATTGCCGTATTCCAGCGATTGGCAATGGGCGCCAATTGTTCGTAGAGATACTCGCGCAAAGTGCGGACCGGCTCGGGCAGGGCTGGATCGAAGTAGTATTTCTCCTCCAGGCTTAAGCCCTCGGCTGCCGGTCCGGGGCGGGCGCGCAAAGAATGAGCGCGCTCGTACAGGCTGCTCAGGTTCAGGCACTCTTCAGCGGTCAGCAAGCCGGGAATGACGGCGCTGCCCTGCTTGTCCAGTTCGGACGATAGTTGCGCGCAGTGGTACATACAGGCCTAAGCCGCCTTGCGAAAGGTGAGGTTGATGCGTTGGGCGCCCAGTAAAGGATGGTCTGCTTCTTTGAGCGGCATCACGCCGTGGTAGCGCATGCGATCGACTCCGCCCCACACGGCCACGTCGCCGTGAAAGAGCGGCACGCGTGCGGCCCTGTCACCGCGCTCATGTCCGCCGAAAAGAAAGACAGCGGGAATTCCCAGCGATACCGAAACGATGGGCGCTTCGAGATCTTTTTCATTCTTGTCCTGGTGCAGCGACAGGCGCGTTCCGGGCAGATAGCGATTGATGAGGCATGCATCCGGTTCGAAATCGGCGAATCCAGCTTCCGTCGCGGCAGTGCGCGCCAGGCGCAGGAAAGAGTCGGGCATCGGCGGCCAGGCCTGCCGGGACTCAGGGTCTTGCCGCGTGTAACGATATCCATGCCGGTCGCTGGCCCAGCCCATCGCCCCGCAGTTGGTCAGCGCGACCGACATGAGGTATCCGCCCGGTGTCACCATATGGCGAAATGGCGAGGATTTTTGAATGGTCTCCAGCGCTGACAGCAAATCGGGCGCGCATGGCACGGCGAAGCCGCGCAACACACAGGCCTGCCTGCCCATGCACTCAGTGCCGGAAAGGGTGGAATCGAATTCGAATAGATCAAGTGTCACGAACGGCCTCACCGCGCGTCATGGAAAATAATGCCGAGTGTATGGCGCCGTCCCGACAGCACCCGGCTTACACCGTGGCGCATCGCAAGCCGGCTGATGCCGCGTTTTCCGGGCACAGGCCGGGTGTTGACGGTAAATATTACGGCGTCTCCCTGGTCCAGGGCGACGATATCGGCGCGAGCGGGCCGGCTTGACGATTGGGCGGTCATGACGAATTCGCCGCCCTCGAAGTCTTCGCCCGGTTGCGATAACAGAATCGCAACCTGTATGGGAAACACGTGTTCGCCGTACAAATCCTGATGCAGGCAATTGTAATCGTCCGGGCCGTATTCCAGAAGCAGCGGCGTCGGGCGAGTCTGGCCCGCCTCGTGGCAGCGTCGGATGAAGTCCGTATGCGCATCGGGGAAGCGTACTGCAATGCGCATGGCTTCGTTCCAGCGATTGGCGATCGGCACGAGATGCGGGTAGATGGCCGAGCGCAGCCGGGCTATTGGCTCAGGCAGCGGATAACGGAAATACTTGTATTCGCCGCGGCCGAATCCATGGCGGCTCATCACGATGCGGGATCGATACAGGGCGTCGTTCGGATACAGCGCGGCCACCGCCCGGCACTCCGCAGGCGTCAACAACCGGGGCAGCACCGCATTGCCGTATTGATCCAGCGAATGCGCCGCGGCATTCCAGTCGAGAGCATTGACGCGCAGCTTTATGTCATTGGGCTGTGCGGCGGAAAATGCTTCGTCGGCGGCCTGCCCTGCGGGAATCGCTTGCAGTGCCTGCCGTTCAGAAAAGGTTTGGGCCGTTGTGATGTTCAGGATGGAGCTCCGTTGAAATCTGTTCCGAGTGCCATACAGTCTACGGAAATGGCCGGCGGTCGACACCCCGTCTCTTGCTGCCGAATTTTCGCTTTATTATGCTACCGTACGATTTTTCCAGGGCCTTCTCTGGCCGGACTTATTTCCTTCCATGACATGTCTTCTCGCTCCGTAGCCGTAATAGGCGGTGGGCCCGCCGGTTTGATGGCGGCCGAAACACTGGCCCGGGCCGGCGTGCGTGTCGATATCTACGATGCGATGCCTTCAGTGGGCCGCAAGTTCTTGCTCGCCGGCCGCGGCGGTTTGAACCTGACGCATAGCGAATCGGATGCCGCATTCAGATCGAGGTTCGGCGACAGTGCGCCGCACGTGTCGGCATGGCTGGACCAGTTCGACGCCACAGCTTTGCGGCAATGGGCGCATGATCTGGGGATAGAAACCTTTGTCGGATCGTCGGGCCGCGTGTTTCCCAAAGAGATGAAGGCAGCTCCCTTACTGAGGGCTTGGCTGCAGAGGCTGCGCGCCGGTGGTGCAGCGGTGCATGCGCGGCATGTCTGGCGCGGCTGGGCCGATGATGGCGCCCTGATACTGGATACGCCCCAGGGTATCGTGACACGCCGTGCGGAAGCGGTGGTGCTGGCCTTGGGCGGAGCCAGTTGGGCGCGGCTCGGGTCGGACGGAGCCTGGCAGGCGCCGCTGGCGCAGAAAGGGGTTTCCGTGGCACCCCTGCTGCCTGCCAATGGCGGTTTTGTGGCGGACTGGAGCCCTTATTTCGCCGAACGGTTTGCCGGCCAGCCGCTGAAGTCGATTGCCATGGCACCGGGCGGCTTCGGCATGCGCCGCGGCGAGTGCATGGTAACGGCCGATGGCCTGGAAGGCGGGCTGATCTACGCCTGGTCGGCAACATTGCGCGCCACGGTGCTGGCCAAAGAGGCCGCGGTATTGCACATTGACTTGCTGCCGGGGCGCGATCCGGCTCAGGTGCTGGCTGAAGTGGCCCGGCCGCGCGGAGCGAGATCCTGGTCCAGCCATCTTGGCAGCCGCCTGGGCTTGCGCGGCGTCAAGGTCGGTTTGCTGCGTGAATGCCTGCCCAGAACGGCCTTTGATCATCCCGGGACTCTGGCGCAGGCTATCAAGTGTTTGCCGGTGCGGCTGCACGGCATGCGCCCCTTGGACGAGGCGATCAGCACGGCCGGCGGCGTGAAGTTCGATGGAGTGAACCGGGATTCCATGCTTCTGGCTTTGCCGGGCGTATTTTGCGCGGGCGAGATGCTCGACTGGGAAGCCCCGACCGGCGGCTATCTGTTGACCGCCTGTTTTGCCAGCGGCCGCGTGGCGGGTCTGGGCGTATTGCGTTGGCTGGGAATCCCGCTGGATCAATGATCGCTTGGTAATTACCGAAGGAATCTGCTCTCCAGGTCGCGCATGTGTGCATCGCCTTGCAGGGCAATGATCTCCTTGACCGAAGGAAGGGTCTTGTCCACTTCACGGATGCCGCCATCGCGGCGAATCTGGGCGAATACGGCTCGCATTGCCCCCACTGCGGCACGGATGGCATGATTTCCGTAGATCACGATGCCAACCTTGCCCAGTGCCGCAATATCGGCTTCCGTGAGCTGCGGGTAGGCGGTGGGCACCAGCACCAGGGGAATCTTGCCCGGCCATGCCTGGATGAAAGCCAGTATCTCGTCAGGGGTCTGCTGCTTTGAATGAATCAGGATCGCATCGGCGCCGGCTTCTTCATAGGCAAGGCCACGTTTGAGTGCCTCTTCCTGGCCCAGGCCGGCGATCAGCGCCTCGACTCGCGCTATCACCGCGAAATCCTGGTCTTTGCGCGCAGCGATCGCGCAGGCGATCTTGCCCTGGAATTCGGCGACGCGCACCAGTTCCTGGCGCCCCTCCGCGCGCAGGCTGGTGTCCTTCGGAAAAGTCTTGTCCTCCATGACAATAGCGGAGACCCCGGCCGCTTCATACTGCGGAACAATGTAGCCGACAGTCACAGCGTTGCCAAAGCCCGTATCGATGTCGGCAATCAGGGGGATCGACACCACGGAGGCTATGGCGCGCATCATCTCCAGATGGGTTGCCATGGAAAGGATGCTGGCATCCGGCAGGGCATAGCTGGCGGAGAGCTCGAAGCCGCTGCCCCAGATACCGTCAAAGCCGGCCTCCTCGGCCAATTTCGCCGCAAGAGGGTTGTGCGCCGACATTGCCGTGAAAAGCCTGCCGTTGGACAAAGCGGCGCGCAGGGCCTGGTTCTTGGTCATTGCGATTTCTCCTGTTTATCGACAGCGTGCCGTGGATTAAAACATGACCCATGCCTAGTGTGCCGTCTGGCTGATTTGAATATACGAACTAGGCAAACAGAGTGCCAGGCATTAGTGGTTAACCCCATTATGAAAATGAATTTTCTTAATTTATCATTCGTGTAAATTAAATTACATAAATCAAAGCAAGGGTTTTCATACGCCATGGCTTCAACCCCCTTGACGATTGCGGATCGCGTTCTAAAGACTTCCGCCACAATGAGCAGCACGCAAAGGCGCATGGCCGATTACGTGCTGTCCCATCAGTTCAAGGTCGCCACCATGACGATCGACGAGTTTGCGCGTGCTGTCGAGGTATCGGTGGCCACGGCAAACCGCTTTGCGCGTCATCTGGGCTTGCAGGGCTACCCGCATTTTCGCGCCGAACTGGCACGTGGGTTCCAGGCGGCTTTGGCACCCATCGAAAAGCTGCGCTCCGAACTGGCGCATCCAACCGGGGTGGCCGAGGTCTTTTTGGCATCGCTGCAGGAAGACATCCATAATTTCCAGGAAACCCAGGCCAAGCTCGACCCCAAGGTCTGCGAGCGCGCCGTCGACCTGATCCTATCGGCCGAACGGATATTCACGGTCGGATTCGGCGGCAGCGGCTTTCTGGCGGCCCTGTTGCAAAGGGGCTTGTGCACGTCTTGCGATTACGTCGAATGCCTGGCTACCGCCGGCGGCGCCTCGCATGCGGCCCGCCGGATGTCCCGGTTGACGTCCAGGGATCTGGTCATTGCGATCACTTTTCCGCGGTACTTGACCGATACCGTGTCCTTGGGGCGTGCCGCGAAGAAAGCGGGCGCCTCGTTACTGCTGTTGACCGACCGGCCGACATCGCCTCTTGCGCCGGATGCTTCTGTCGTGTTGTATGCCGGCAGCGAGCGCCGTTTCAGCGCCACCTCCGAAACGGCGGCGCTGGGTTTGGTGGAAGCCCTGTGCGCCGCCACCGCATACAAGGCGAAAGATACTCTTGAGTCCGCCACCGGTTTGGCGGTGTCGGTCATGCCCTGGCTGGTATTCGAAGGAGATTCAAATGGTTAAGCCCGTACTGGCCATTCACGGCGGTGCCGGCGCCCTGTCGCGCGCGGTCATGTCCAGCGAGGCCGAACGCCAATATCGCGCGGCGCTCGATGGCATTCTGCGTGCGGCCCACGCTGTGCTGGCCAAAGGGGGCGGCGCGCTGGATTGCGTGGCCCAGGCGGTTTGCCTGCTTGAAGATTGCCCTTTGTTCAATGCGGGCAAGGGGGCGGTGTTCACCAGCGCTGGCACGCACGAGCTCGATGCCGCGATTATGGATGGCGCCTCGCTCAACAGCGGTGCGGTTGCCAATGTGGAACACATCAAGCATCCGGTATTGGCCGCACGGGCGGTGCTGGAGCATAGCAACCACGTTTTCTTTGTAAGCCGGGGCGCCGAAGATTTTGCGCTTTCGCAAGGCCTTGAAATGGTCGAGAATCATTATTTTTCCACGCCGCAACGCAGGGAACAGTGGCTGCGCGTCGTAAACGAATTTCCAGGCCAGGCGGTTCTGGACCACGATGCGGCTCGGGTTCAGGCCCAAGCCGAGGCGCCGCTCGATCCCGATCGCAAGTTCGGCACGGTGGGCGCTGTGGCGATTGATGTCCATGGCAATCTGGCCGCCGCCACCTCGACCGGGGGGGTCACCAACAAGCAGATCGGTCGCGTGGGCGATGCACCGATTATCGGCGCGGGCTGTTACGCGGCCAATCGCACGGCCGCCGTTTCCACGACCGGCACGGGGGAAATGTTCATCCGTGCCGTTGCGGCCTACGATGTGGCCGCCCTGATGGACTACGCGGGCTTGAGCCTTGAACAGGCGGCCGAGAAGGTCGTGCATGAAAAGCTGGTGGCCATTCAGGGCCAGGGCGGGCTGATCGCCGTGGACGGCAAGGGTAATGTAACGATGCCGTTCAATACCGAGGGAATGTACCGCGGCTATCTGCGACAGGGCGAAGAACCCTTCGTCGCGATTTACAGGTAGCCGTGGCCATGAGCGCCGGCGCTGTGCAGGGCACCTTGGTTCAATCCGGTACGGGCGGCGACTTTCCCGATAACCGGGTGTTGCAGGTCAACGATCTGAGCGTGGAGTTCGTCTCGCCTCAACGGACTGTCCAGGCTGTCAACAAGCTGAGCTTTCATGTTGATTTCGGAGAGACGCTGGCTATCGTCGGTGAGTCCGGGTCGGGCAAGTCGGTGACGTCCCTGGCGCTGATGCGCCTGGTCGAGCATGGCGGCGGCAGGATTACAGGCGGCTCTTTATTATTGCGGCGGCGCAATTCGGCTGTGCTCGATCTTGTGTCGGCCAGCCCGGCGATCTTGCGCACCGCTCGCGGCGCGGACATGGCGATGATTTTCCAGGAGCCCATGACCTCTCTTAATCCGGTATTCGCGGTTGGCGAGCAAATTGCCGAATCGATACGTCTGCACCAGGGCATGGATGCGGCGGCAGCCAATGCGGAGGCGCTGCGCATGCTCGAGCGGGTACGGATTCCCGAGGCCCGTTCGGTGCTGGGTCGTTACCCGCATCAGTTGTCGGGAGGAATGCGCCAGCGGGTCATGATCGCCATGGCCCTGGCCTGCAAGCCGGCTTTGTTGATTGCCGACGAGCCCACGACGGCGCTCGACGTGACCATCCAGGCGCAGATATTGCAACTGATACGCGAGCTGCAGCAAGAGATGCGCATGGGAGTGATATTCATCACCCACGACATGGGGGTGGTGGCCGAAGTGGCGCATCGCGTTCTGGTGATGTATCGCGGCGATAAAGTCGAACAGGGCATTTCCGAGACTATTTTTTCCGCGCCGGCGCACCTCTATACCAGGGCGCTGCTGGCGGCTGTGCCGCGCCTGGGCGCCATGAACGGCACCGATTCCCCTGCGCCGTTTCCATTGTTGAATATTGAGTCGCAGGCGGGTCTTGAACCTGAACTCAAACCGGCCGGTGACACAGCCGCGCAGCCTGGTTCGGATCAAAGGCCGGCGGAGCCGACAGGTGCTGTCGACAAGGCCGTTCCGGTTCTGTCGGTGCGCAACCTGGTTACGCGTTTCGACGTGCGTGGCGGCCTGTTCGGCCGCGTGCAGCGCCGGGTGCATGCGGTCGAACAGGTGAGCTTCGATCTGTTCCCGGGCGAAACCCTGGCCTTGGTAGGCGAATCAGGCTGCGGCAAATCAACGACTGGCCGTTCGCTGTTGCGTCTGGTGGAAACCCAGCAGGGCTCGATCACATTCAATGGCCGTCAGATCGACCATCTTGAAGGTTCGGAATTACAAGCCTTGCGGCGCAATATCCAGTTTATTTTCCAGGATCCCTTTGCGTCGCTGGATCCACGCCTTACGGTGGGATTCTCCATTATGGAGCCCTTGCTGATCCATAAGGTTGCCACGCCCGGCCAGGCGCAGGCCACGGTCGAGCGCCTGATGCGCAGGGTCGGTTTGCCGCCCGAGATGGCGCATCGGTACCCGCATGAGTTTTCGGGTGGTCAGCGCCAGCGCATCTGCATCGCCCGGGCATTAGCCTTGAATCCGAAGGTTGTGATTGCCGATGAGTCAGTCTCCGCTCTGGATGTCTCCATACAGGCGCAGATCGTGAATTTGCTGATCGAGCTCCAGAACGAGCTGGGCATTGCGTTCCTGTTTATTTCGCACGATATGGCGGTGGTCGAACGCATCAGCCATCGCGTCGCGGTGATGTACATGGGGCAGATTGTCGAGATAGGGCCGCGTCGGGCCATTTTCGAAAATCCTCAACATGCCTACACGAAAAAACTGATGTCGGCAGTGCCTATTGCCGATCCCGGCCGCCGCCATATGTCGCACACCTTGTTGACCGGAGAAATCCCGAGCCCCATACGCAAGGTGGGCGACGAACCCGTGGTCATGCCGCTGGTGCAGTTCGGGCCAGACCATTTTGTTGCTCGCCACGAAGTGGGCGGGAGTTGTTCATAAAAAGAGGGCCATCCCCTTTTGTCATTTTTTGATAAACGCTCTGGAGGAGTTGTGATGATGAAAAAATTTACACCGACTGGCTTGATCGCCGCGGCGGCGCTGGCATTTGGCGTATTCAACGCCCCTGCCGCGCTGGCATCGAAAGACGTGACCGTAGCGGTGCCGATTGCGGTCGATTCGCTGGATCCCTATAACACGAACAGCACATTGAGCATGGCCGTGGGTAAATCCTATTACGAGGGGCTGTTCGCCTTCGACAAGGATTTGAAAATCGTCAATCTGCTGGCCACCGGCTACGACGTGAGTGCCGATGGGCTGGTCTACACCATCAAGCTGAAGCATGGTGTCAAGTTCCAGGACGGCACCGATTTCAACGCCGAAGCGGTCAAAGTGAATATCGACCGGGTAATGGACAAGGCCAATCACTTGGCTCGCTTCAACCAATTCAACCGCATTAAAAGCGTTGAGGCCGTCGATCCCTACACTGTCAAGTTCACGCTTACCGAACCGTTTTCACCGTTCATCAATTCGCTGGCGCATCCGTCGGCCATGATGATTTCGCCAGCGGCGCTCAAGAAGTACGGCAAGGACATTGCCTTTCATCCGGTGGGCACTGGTCCCTTCGAATTCGTGGACTGGAAGCCGTCCGAATACCTGAAGGTCAAGAAGTTCGCCGGCTATTGGGACAAAAGCTATCCGAAAATCGACAACTTGACGTTCCGCACGGTAACCGACAACAACACGCGCGCCGCTGTCATCCAGACGGGCGAGGCTCAGTTCGTCTACCCGGTGCCTTATGAGCAGGCGATCATCCTGAAGAAAAATCCCAAGTTGACGGTGACGGACAGCCCATCGATCTCGGTGAAATACCTGTCGTTCAATATGCTGCAAAAGCCGTTCGACAACCTCAAGGTGCGCGAGGCGATCAACTACGCCATCAACAAAAATGCCTTGATCAAAGTGGCCTTTGGCGGCTACGGCGGCCCGATGGAAGGCGTCGTTCCTGAAAGCGTGGATTACGGCGTGAAAATGAAACCGTGGCCTTATGACCCGGCCAAGGCTCGCGAGCTGCTGAAAGAGGCGGGTTATCCGAAGGGCTTCACAAGCACCTTGTGGTCGGCCTATAACGATGGCACATCGGTCAAGGTGGTCCAGTTCGTGCAGCAGCAACTGGCGCAAGTCGGCATCAAGGTGTCGCTCCAGGTGCTCGAGTCGGGGCAGCGCGTGCAGCAGGTGCAGTCGGTGCAGAATCCCAAGGATGCCCAGGTACGCATATTGTATGCGGGGTGGTCTTCGTCGACCGGCGAGGCCGATTGGGCGCTGCGGCCTCTGTTCGATTCCAGCGCATGGCCTCCGGTATTGAACAACACGGCCTATTACAAGAATCCCGCCGTCGATGCCGATATCGCCAAAGCACTGGTCATCACCGACCGCAAGCAAAAAGCGGCCATCTACAAGGATGCTCAGGAAAAGATCTGGAAGGACGCGCCCTGGGCCTTCCTGGCCATCCCCAGCAATATATCGGCTCAAAGCAAGAACCTGACCGGGATGTACACCATGCCTGATGGTTCATTCGAGTTCCGCGGTATTGATCTGAAACAATAGTCACTGCGATACGTGTACGGGATTGATTCCCGTACACAGAGACCAAGATGCTTATTTATATAGTCAAACGGACTCTGGGCATGCTGCCAACTTTGTTGTTGGTTGCGCTGGTGGTGTTTTTGTTCGTTCGTATGCTGCCCGGCGATCCGGCCCGACTGGCGGCTGGCCAGGACGCCGATCAGGAAACCGTTAACCTGGTTCGCCAGGAACTGGGGCTGGACAAGCCCTTGCCGGTACAGTTCGTCAGGTATTTCGACAATCTGCTGCACGGCGATCTGGGTACTTCATTGCGTACGAAGCGTCCGGTGGCCACGGTGATTGCCGAACGTTTCATGCCTACCCTGTGGCTGACGATACTCAGCATGGCCTGGTCCGTTATTTTCGGAATGGTGATCGGTATTGTGTCGTCGGTATGGCGCAACCGCTGGCCCGATCGATTGTGCATGACCCTGGCGGTATCGGGTATTTCATTTCCAGCCTTTGCGCTGGGCATGATGCTGATGCAGATATTCTCGGTGCAACTGGGCTGGCTTCCCACGGTAGGCGCTTCCAGTCCTAGCCATTACATTTTGCCGTCGATCACTTTGGGCGCGGCCGTGGCCTCGGTGATGGCGCGGTTTACGCGGGCTTCGTTTATCGAGGTCATGCAGGAAGACTATGTGCGCACCGCCCGAGCAAAGGGCCTGTCCGAAACCCTGGTGGTGATCAAGCACACTTTGCGCAATGCCATGATTCCGGTGGTTACCATGATGGGCCTGCAGTTCGGTTTCCTGCTGGGCGGATCCATAGTCGTGGAGGTGGTGTTCAGTTGGCCAGGCATGGGCAGCCTGCTGATCGACGCGGTAACCATGCGCGACTACCCGGTCATACAAGGGCTGGTGTTGCTGTTTTCCTTTGAATTCATATTGATTAATTTAGTCGTGGATGTGCTGTACGGCGTTATTAATCCGAGCATTCGGTACAAGTGAGGCCAATGATGAGCACGATTGTTCAGAAAGATATTCTGGCCCCGCCGCCGATATCCAATACCGTCAGGACTCCCTGGTCCGAATGCTGGCGGAAATTTCGCAAGCAGAAATTGGCCGTGGCGGCGGGCATGTTCTTGGTGCTGCTGATCCTGGTGGCGATCGTTGCTCCGTGGATCGTTCCCTACGATGCGGAAAACTTTTTCGATTACGATTTTCTTAATGCCGGACCGTCGGCCTTGCATTGGCTGGGGGTGGACTCCCTGGGGCGCGATATTTTCAGCCGCATCCTGATGGGTTCGCGGATTTCGCTTGCGGCCGGCTTTCTTTCGGTCGCGCTGGGCGGCGTCGTCGGCACCTTCCTCGGCCTGATGGCGGGCTACTATGAAGGGTGGTGGGAACGCATCACCATGCGTATTGCGGATGTGCTTCTGGCGTTTCCCGGAATTCTTCTGGCGATCGGCGTGGTGGCGGCCATGGGTTCGAGCATGGCCAATGTGATTGTCGCGGTGGCCGTTTTCAGCGTTCCGGCGTTTGCGCGGCTGGTGCGCGGCAATACCCTGTCGATCAAGCACATGACCTATGTAGAGGCCGTGCGCAGTGTCGGGGCGTCGGACTGGACCATTATTTTCCGTCACATCCTGCCCGGCACGATTTCGCCTATTGTCGTGTATGGAACAATGCGCGTGGGCACGTCGATCATCACGGCGGCCAGCCTGTCGTTCCTGGGACTGGGCGCCCAGCCCCCCACCCCTGAATGGGGCGCCATGCTCAATGAGGCCCGCTCCGATATGGTGCTGGCTCCCCATGTGGCCATTTTCCCGGCGCTCGCCATTTTCTTTACGGTGCTGGCTTTTAATCTCCTGGGCGATGGCCTGCGCGATGCGCTCGACCCCAAGCTCGATACATGAAACTCAGCAGGAAATTCGGTAAAAACATGAAAACAGGTGCGCCCCGCGTCGGGGTATTGCAGGCAGGTCCCTTGAATTTGATTTCGGATGTGGCCGGCGTCACGGTGGGTCATGCGACGCTGGCCGACGCCGCGGTGCAAACCGGGGTAACGGTGATCAGGCCGCACCCCGGCGATATGTTCAGGGACAAGGTTCCCGCCGCCGCGACCGTCTTGAATGGTTTTGCGAAAAGCGTAGGCCTTTTGCAACTGGGCGAACTGGGCGTGCTGGAAACACCGATTGCCTTGACCAATACATTTGGCGTGGCCTCCGTGGCACAGGCCCAGATCCGTCAGGCCATTGCCGCCAATCCCGAAATTGGCCGGGAGCTGCCTACGGTCAACCCCCTGGTATTCGAATGCAACGATGGCTATCTTAACGATATCCAGGCAATGGCCGTGGCCGAACGCGATTACCTGGCTGCCTGCCATTGTGCTCAATCCGGTTTCGAACAAGGAGCGGTGGGTGCCGGGCGCGGGATGTCGTGTTTCCAGCTTAAGGGCGGTATAGGCTCGGCCTCGCGCTTGACCCGTCCGATTAAAGAAATGGATGCCGTCTATACCGTGGGCACGCTGGTGCTCGCCAATTTCGGCAAGCTGCCCATGCTGACCGTGGCAGGGCAGGCGGTCGGCCGGACTTTGCAAGCGGCCGCCGATCAATACGACGATAGCCCTGAAAAAGGGTCAATCATTCTCATCGTGGCTACCGATGCTCCGCTCGATGCGCGGCAGTTGCGCCGCCTGTCCCTGCGTGCCGGGGTGGGCCTGGCCCGGACGGGCTCGGTCTTCGGTCATGGCAGCGGTGATCTGGCCCTGGCTTTTTCCACCTCCTATACCGTTCCCCATACACCCGAACGGGGCATGCCCGGCGTGCCCATGCTGCACGATGTCTTGCTGGATCCCTTGTTCCAGGCCTGTGCGGAAGCCGTGGAACAGGCCATCCTGAATGCCTTATGGAGCGCCGCGTCGGTAACAGGGCGAGACGGCAATAGGCGTTTGGGTATCACTGAATTCATTCCCGATTGGCCGCATTGGCTGGCGCAGACACAGCAGACACAGATACAGGGTCAGACATGAGAATCTTGGTTTCAACGGATATTGAAGGAGTGGCCGGTGTGTTTCATGCCGAGCAAACACGGCCCGGCAATCCCGAATATGAACGGGCGCGCTTGTGGATGACTCAGGAAGCCAACGCGGCAGCCCTGGGAGCCTTCGAAGGCGGGGCAAGCGAGGTGCTGGTCAACGATTCACATGGGAATTTCCGCAACCTGCTGCCCGACCATCTGGATGCGCGGGTACGCTGCATACAGGGCAAGCCGCGTTATCTGGGCATGATGGCGGGCCTTGAGCAGGGCTGCGATGCCGTGTTCATGATCGGCTACCATTCCAGGGCGCAGGGCCGGGGCATCTTGGCCCATACCATCAGCAGCTTTGCGTTTGCCCGCGTCGTCATCAACGATCTCGAATTGGGTGAACCGGGTTTGTACGCGGCCCTGGCCGGCGAATACGGAGTGCCTGTGGCGCTGGGCACGGGCGATAACCGCTTCATCGAAGAAAATACCGATCTGCTTGCGACGGCCTCGTGGTTCCAGACCAAAGAGGCTTTCGGCTTGAACAGTGGGTGCAGCCTGACTCCAGCCGCCGCCCAGGCGGCGATACGCTTGGCGGCCAAACAAGCCATGCCGCGCATCGCAAGCCTCAAGCCGTTCGTGATCGCGCCGCCGATCAATTGTGTGCTGACCGTGACCTCGAGCGGCATGGCCGACCTCTTCTGCCAACTGCCGTCCATCGAACGCGTAAGCGGTGTGGTGGTTCGATTCAATACCGATAAGGTCGAATCGGCCGTTCGCACGCTGAACAGCCTCTCGGCCATGTCGGCAATGTTGCGTTAATGGCATGTCCTGGGGGCGCTATGGCCGCGCCAGGTCAACGATGCTTTTGCCGCTATCGACTTCGGCGCGTTTGTCTATTTCGTGCTGAGCTTTTTTCTTGGCAAATGCCGGCGCGTCAAGAATGTGCTGGCGCGGAATAAAACAGACGCATGGACGGTGGTCGTGGCCCCGCTATTGGTAACAAAGGAAGGGAACGCGGCCCAACTCCCTTTTTCATTTTAGCGGAATCAATCCCGGTTTATGCAGAATAATTTCCTTAAGTAGGTCGACGACATATGCTTGCGGATCGACCCTTTCGCCGCGATAGGGTGCGGACAGTTTCACCCACGTGTTGCCGGCGCTGACAGCGTCCAGCAAGCAGGTAAAGCCTGGGCTGTTCACGCCTTTATCGGGGTTGGGGCAGCCGAAGTGATCGATGACGATCTTCGCCTTGCTGCGGGCAATGTCTCGCAGGATAAGCGGTAGCAGGTCGCCTTCGATAAATAGCTCCACATGCGGGCCAAGATCGCATGCCAATCCTCGGCGTACCTGATATGCTTGCGGAAAGCCCGTAACGCACACAAGCCCCTAAATGAATTCGATCGGAACGCAGTTGCTGTTGATTGGCACCATGGCCGTCTGGGGTTTGAATATTTCCGCCATCAAGGTATTGACCGATTACTTCGATCCTATGGTCATTGCCTGCTTCCGCATGGTGCTGGCCGCGGTAGTCATCGACATGAGCCTGGTCTGGTCGCGCCGGCCCGTGAAATTGTTGCGCATATCGGCCGGCCAGTGGCTGCGTTTCGTTCTGTGCGCCGCCTTCCTGGTCTATGGCAACCAGGTCTTCTTTACATCGGGCATGCATGCCGCCAGTGCCACCAACTCTTCGCTGATCATGGCTTTGAGTCCGCTTGTGGCGTCTGCCCTGGCCGCCCTGGTCTTTCGGGAATCCCTGACCGGTATCCGGCTGCTTGGCATCGCCCTGGGTTTCGGCGGCGTGTTCGCCGTGGTGTTCGGCAGCCAGGATGCGGCGCTGTCGGGGCCCGGCCGGGGCGACCTCCAGGTCTTCTGCTCCATGTTGAGCTTCGTCGTGGGCGGCATGCTTATCCAGACGCTGGCGCGGCAATTCAATGCGCTTGTCATTACCAGCATCGTCTACACGCTAGGGGCGGCTCTGCTTTGCCTGCATCTGTTCGTGTCGGGCACGGTCGGCCTCGGCCTGTCGGTATTGTTGGCGCCGGGAGCGTGGCCCTGGCTCCTGATGGTGTTTTCGGGAATCATCGCCACCGCCATGTGCAATGTCTTGTGGAATCGGGCAATCGCCGAACTGGGCGTTGCGCGTACGTCGCTGTACCAATACTGGATTCCCGTTTTCGGCGTGGGATTTGCCATGCTGTTGCTGGGCGAGCCGTTTACCGTGTGGCATGGCGTCGGTTTGCTGGGTATTTTGCTGGGCACCTATCTGGGCACCCGGCGCCCTGTGGTCTTGGCGGCAAAAGCCCGGGCATGATGCCCGATAGGCAAAGAGTCCTGTCGATGGGCTCGGTCGGCAGACAAGCCCAGCCGCGCTGAGATGCGGGATTCAAGCAATGCGTGGTCCGATGAGCATTCAAATGTGCTGGGCGCAACAATTATGAATGGCAGCTTGCCTTTTCCCTCCGCCCAGCAAGCGCACGGCCAGTGCCGTTAATCTGATAACCCCCGCCGGCACGTATCGGTTCGCCAATTTCATCAATGGATAACACGGTTCCATGGAGACCGCCGCGAGTACTTCGACATCCGTAGTGCGGGTCAGTGCAAGGCGAACTCCACACGCGTTGCCTCGCCGTCCTTTGCGTCTTTCGCATCGAGCTTGGGGGCCACGATGAAGACTCTGCTGGTCAGATTCTGCGCGGTCTCCTGCAACTGCTCATACACGGCCTGAGCCCTCGCCTCGGCAAGGTTGTGCAGGGCCTGCCTGCCCAGGGGGGCAACCGCGAGCAGCATGGCCTTCATCTGATCCGGGGGCTGCGACTTGGCCATGCCGACGAAATTGCGTGGCTTGCCCTTGATGTTGGTATCGCGGTAGACCTTTTCCAGATACTTGGCGCGGTCGGCATCGGTCAACGCAACACCCTTGGGATCAGGCGTTCGCCCTCGGCTGGCGGTGCCCTTGGCCTTGCGCAGTTGGTCGTCCAGCCAGGCCTGGCGCAGTCCAGTCTCGTCGGATTTCGGATCGGCGTGGCCGATGATGTCCATCTTCAGTGCCGGGCGGTCGGTGAGCGCCTTGGCAAGAGTCTCGATGCTGGACTTTGCCTTGTCGTCCAGCGCGGCGCTACCCGGTGCGAAGTCGATGTATGACAGGTCTTCCTGGCTGCCGCCAAAGGCGGAGGCCAACAGCTTGAAGGGCGACGACACCACCTTGACCAGCGTGTTCATTATCACCCGCACGACGATGCCACCCACCGAGAACTGCGGATCGTCCAGCGAGCCGGAGATCGGCAGGTCGATGTCGATGTTTCCGTTGGAATCCTTCAGCAGCGCGACCGCCAGCAGCACCGGCAGCTTGAGCGCGTCCGGGCTGTTGGAGGGTTTGCCAAAGGTGAGCTGGTTGAGCTGCACCTTGTTGCTGGCCTGCAATGCACGGTTCTTGATCTGGTATTGCAGATCAACGGTGAGCTTGCCGCGCTGGATGGCATAGCCCACGTATTTGGACGAATACGTCGTGAATCTGGGTAGGTCCACGCCCTTGGCGGAGGCCTTGATATCCAGCGCCAGATGTCGCGAGAAAGGTTGCACCGTGCCTGATACCGAGAAGGGCGCCGTGCTGTAGACGCGACCTGTGACGCTGACCTTGGCCGGTGCCGGCTTGACCGAAGACACGGCTGTGAGCGTGCCGTGAATGGACGACAGTTCGGCACGGTAATTGGGCCGTACGAAATGATCATTGAACGTCATGCGGCCGCGCTCGAGTCTGACGCTGCTGATCGAGATGTCCGGTTCACCGCCGGTACGCCTGGGCTCTGGCCTTGCCACTGATTTTTTCGCCGCCCTGGCCTTGGGTTCTTCAGGCCCGGCCTGCCCTTTCTTGGCGGTGTCGCTGCGGCGTGTCTGCGTATCCTGCGTGATGGAGCCCGCGGCGTTGCCCTTGCTGACCATGATGTCCGTGACATTCAGGTGCGCCTGATTATTGAGCAGAATGTTGCCGTAGAAGTCGTCCAGAACAATGTCGCCCAGGCCCAGGCTGAGCTTCGGCCCCGCCATCGAGACATGCATGTTGCTCAGGTCCAGGCGCTTCCAGTTGAGGAAGTCGGCCTTGTTGACACGGTCTTTGAGGTCGAGATCGTGGACTTGCGCGCCGCCGCGCCAGTCCACGCTCATGGGCTTTCCACTGTGCGCCGCGGCGAATTCGGCGCTCCCACGCGCGCCCAGCAACACGCTGCGCACGGTGGCATTCAGGCTGGAAGCGATATACGGAGCCAGGGACGCCACGTCGAAATTGGCCAGATTGACCGAAGTCTTTACCGACAGCGGTTGCGCCACGAGGACCCCTTTGAGAGCCAGCGTGCCACGTTTCTGAATGCCGTCGGCCTGCAAGGCGAATGTCGTCGGTGTGGCGTCGGGGGCCAGCCGGTCGGCTTCCAGCATCAGAGAGCCGATGGACAGGTTCACGCCGGGCTTGACGGTCTCGTCGCGCGCCTCGAGCTTGCGCAGACCGAGCTTCACGTCTCGCGCTTCGATCCGCGAATTCGCCACATTGACCTTGCCTTCGAGGTTCAGCCGACCGTCGCGCACGGTAAGGGGCGCGACATGGCGTATCGCCGCCGCGAAAGGCGCCAGGGCCAGATCGCTTAACTGGATTTGTGCGTTCACCGAGAGCGGCTGCAGCACCACGGGTGCGTGGATCTGCAGCGAGCCGCCGCCCGGAACATTGGCCACGCTCAGTTGCAGGGCCATGGGCTGCCCCGCCGTTTGCGGCATGGCGATGTGCCTGGCCTCGCCGGTCACGCCGCCCAGCGGATAGTCCAGGCCGATCGGGTCGTCGCGTAGATGTACTTCGCCGGCATTGAGCTTGACGTCATCGACGGAGATCTTCCAGGCCGATGGTGCGGCAGGCGCGGTGCTGACCGGCACGGCGGGTACCGTGTCAGCCACGGGTGTGCCCGACGCGGATGTGGTGGCCGCTTTGGCTGGTGATGAAGTGGCGGGCGCGGACGAGCCACTCAGCTTGGCGAAGCCCTCGGCCACGCGCTGCCAGTTCCATTGTCTGGCATCGCGGTGCATTTCCACGCGCGGTTTTGTCAGGGCCACTGTCCCGATGGAGGCGGCCCGTGTGCTCGGATCGATGTCGATGTCTCCGACCTGCAAGTCGTCCCAGGCCAACAGCGGCGCACCCGATGCCTCGCTCACGTCGAGCTGGCGCAGCGCCAGGCCACCCTGTACGCGAATGTGCGGCGCAGCGTCGGGAGGCTGTTCGAACAGTACCTGCAGCTTGGAGTCGAGCAAGGCATGCTTGACCTTGACAGGCAGGGGCAAGGGCCAGAAATCCGCCCACTTCGCGAGTCCCAGCCCCGTGAACACCACGTTCAGCGTGGACACGGGAATTTTGTCGAAAGGCCGTGCCGTCCCGGTCAGGTCGAATGGGCTGCCGTTGATGCTCATGTGCACCTTGGGCTGCACGTCGATGTGCGTGGCATAGCCGAACGACGAGATGAAGGGTATGCCCAGCGTGAGCTGGTCGATCACCTGCTGGCGGCCTGTGACATGGTCGTCCAGGCTGATGACGCCGCGGGTCAGCGACATATTGTTCAAGGAGAAGCGCGGCAGCCCGGTCTTGGCCGGCTTGGATCCGGTGGGTTTGTCGGCCGACATTCTGACAATCCGGTCGACAATGTCGGAAAAATTGAAATGCGTGGCGTCCTGCCGTACCAGCGTGAATTTGGGCTGATCGATATGGATTCTGTCGATGACCGGCGCGAACATCACGATTGACCGCCAGGCCACGCGGAGGTCGACTTCGCCGATTTGCAGCAGCGGCGTCGCCCGGGGCTGGCCTATGGTGATGCCGTGCGCTCGCAGCGCGAGTGTGAAAGGGTTGAATGTGATCTTGCCCACCGTCACTTCGCGGCCCAGCACCTGGGAGACATCCTGGGTCAGCGCATTGTGTACCACCTTGGGCATCAGCCAGGCAGCCAAGCCGGCCAGGACGAGCAGCGTCAACACCGTGCCAGCCAGTATCTTGCCTGCCCGTCGGCTGAGCCTCGGCACTGGCATCCGCAAACGCATACATGTACTCCCGGCTAGATTTTCGTGTGTCCGTCCATCCCACAAACATTGCCGCTAAGCTGCTTATATGCCTATGGACCCATGGTGCCTGTGACTTTGGCGCTCATTATCGCCGCCAGACCCAAGGTCCGTCCATCGCGGGTCATAGACATTTGCAATTCTTTATTCATGGCGCCGAGGGCACCCTTGGCCGCCTTACGCCGGGGTCTGTGAAAGGGTGCGTCTTGCATCCGTCCGTCTTCGGCGTTAATGCGGGAATTGCAGGAGTTTGAAGGGTAGATGAGTAGATCAAAAAAAGCCGCTCTGATGAGCGGCTCTCTTACGCCTTGATGCGGTGGCTTTGCGCAATTCGTTGGTGGCCTGGGGCGGAATCGAACCACCGACACAAGGATTTTCAATCCTCTGCTCTACCGACTGAGCTACCAGGCCAACAAGAAGGCGAAATGATACACGAAAATCATAAGGCGCGCTTCGCACAACGCCCTCGATCCTTATTTACTCTGAATTTCTATAAATTTCAATGGGGGTTTATAATCCTAGGCTGTCTGGAGTGTGTCCACTACGCGCGCGGCTGTCGCCGTCGCCACTAATTACATGTCTGTTGATGTCCTGACCTTCGGCCTGAATCATGTCTCCGCCCCGGTGGCGGTGCGTGAGCGTGTCTCGATGCCGCTTGATCTGCTCAAGCCGGCGCTGGATGGCTTGCGCTCGGCGTTCGGGGCTTCGGTCAAGGAAGCGGCCATTCTGTCGACCTGTAATCGCACCGAAATCTACTGCGCGGCGGAGCCGCACGTCTCCGAGCAGTTGCCGGCCTGGATGGCGGAGTTCAATCGCCTCGAAGCGGGCAGTTTACGGCCTCATTTGTACCAGTATCAGCAAAACGAAGCCGTGCGCCACGCCTTTCGCGTGGCCAGTGGGCTCGATTCGATGGTGTTGGGCGAGCCGCAGATCCTGGGCCAGATGAAAGAGGCGGTGCGTGCCGCCAATGAGGCCGGGGCGTTGGGCACCATGCTGCATCAGCTATTCCAGCGCACGTTCTCGGTGGCCAAGGAAGTCCGGTCGCAAACCGCCATAGGCGCCGAGTCGGTTTCGATGGCGGCGGCGGCAGTGCGTTTGGCCGAACGGGTGTTCGGCGATCTGTCGCAAGCCAGCGTGCTGTTCATCGGCGCGGGCGAAATGATCGAGCTCTGTGCCACTCATTTTGCGGCGCTGAAACCCAAGCATGTGGTGGTGGCCAATCGCACGCTGGAGCGCGCCGATTTGCTGGCTTCGCGTTTTACGGCCAAAACCATGAGGCTGGCCGATATCCCCGATAAGCTCGCCGATTTCGATGTCATCGTTTCCTGTACGGCAAGCTCCTTGCCCATCCTCGGCCTGGGGATGGTGGAAAGGGCTACGCGCTTGCGGCGCCATCGCCCCATGGTCATGGTCGATCTGGCGGTGCCGCGCGACATCGAAGCCGAGGTCGGACGCTTGGCCGATGTGTATCTGTATTCAGTCGACGACCTGGGACGCATGGTGCAAAGCGGCACCGATGCGCGCCGTGCCGCCGTGGTGCAGGCCGAGGCGATCATCGAGACGCGGGTGCAGAATTTCATGCACTGGCTGCAAAATCGCGAAATCGTGCCGGCCATTATCGATTTGCATCAGGCGGCCGACCAGGTTCGCCTGGCCGAGCTCGATCGCGCCCGCCGCATGCTGGCGCGCGGCGAATCGCCCGAGCTGGTGCTGGAACAACTGGCCTATGGCCTGACTCAAAAATACCTGCACGGTCCCCTGGCGGCGCTGAATCAAAGCGAAGCGGGCGACGAACGCGAACAATTGCTGGCCTTGCTGCCACGCCTGCTGCCCGATACGAACCGCCGTCGTTAGCTGCGATCCCGCAGTGTCCTGTTGCGCGTGTTTGTTTCCATCTCTCATTTTTCCTTTCCTTTCCAATTTATGAAAAATTCCATGCGCAATCGCTTGGAGCAGTTTGCCCGCCGATTAGTCGAAGTCGATGCGATGCTGGCCGAGCCCGAGATCGCCGGCGATATGGATCGCTTTCGCAAGCTGTCGCGCGAACGTGCCGAGCTGGACCCGGTGGTGGAGGTGTTTGCCGCCTACACGGCGGTCGAGGCTGATATGCAGGCCGCGCAGGAAATGCTGGGCGATCCGGAAATGAAAGCCCTGGGTGAAGAAGAACTGAAGCAGGGCAAAGGCAGGCTGGAAGAGCTGGACGACGAGTTGCAGATTCTGCTTTTGCCGCGCGACCCCGACGATAGCCGCAGCGTGTTTCTGGAGATTCGCGCGGGTACGGGCGGCGATGAAAGTGCGCTGTTTTCCGGCGATCTGCTGCGCATGTACACGCGCTATGCCGAGCAACAGGGATGGAAGGCCGAGCTCATGTCCGAAAGCGCCTCGGAATTGGGCGGATACAAAGAGGTGATTGCCCGCATCGAGGGCGATGGCGTGTACGGACGCCTCAAGTTCGAATCGGGGGCGCATCGCGTGCAGCGGGTTCCCGAAACCGAGACGCAAGGGCGGATTCATACCTCGGCGTGCACGGTGGCAGTGTTGCCCGAGGCCGACCCGCAAAGCGATATTGTCATCAATTCCTCGGATTTGCGTATCGATACCTTCCGGGCCAGCGGCGCCGGCGGCCAGCACATCAACAAGACCGACTCGGCCGTGCGCATCACTCACTTGCCTACGGGGCTGGTGGTGGAGTGCCAGGACGACCGGTCGCAGCATCGCAATAAAGACAAAGCCATGCAGGTGCTGGCGGCGCGCCTGAAAGACAAGCAACAGCAGGAACAGCACAGCAAAGAGGCGGCGCAGCGCAAGAGCCTGGTGGGTTCGGGCGACCGTTCGGAGCGGATCCGCACCTATAACTACCCGCAGGGGCGGGTGACCGACCATCGCATCAACCTGACGCTTTACAAGCTGCAGCAAATCATGGAAGGTAATCTGGACGAACTGACCGGCGCATTGCTGGCCGAACACCAGGCCGAGCTGTTGGCGGCACTGGGCGACGAGTAAGGGTTGGCCGTGGAAAGCGTGCGCGATCTGCTGGCGGCAAGCTGTTTGCCCAGGCTTGAGGCGCAGATGCTGCTGCGGCACGTGTTGCAGGTACCGCGTGCGTGGCTGATTGCACATGATACCGATCCCTTGCCGGTCGAAGCCCGGACGGCCTATCGACGCCTGGCCGAGCAGCGCCTGGCGGGACAACCCATGGCGTATTTGCTGGGTTTCCGCGAATTCATGGGGCACGAGTTCGCCGTGTCGCCGGCGGTATTGATTCCACGCCCCGACACGGAATTATTGGTGGAAACCGCGGTCCAACATCTGAATGGGCAGCCCGGTGCGCGAGTGCTCGATTTGGGCACGGGCAGCGGTGCGATTGCCGTGTCGATCGCGCTGGCGTGTCCGCGAGCGGAGGTGGTGGCTACCGATCTTAGCCGCGCGTCGTTGGATCTTGCGCAGGACAATGCGCGGCGTTTGTCGGCCCGAGTCGAATTTTTGTGCGGGAGTTGGTACGATGCCTTATTGGGGCAAGGGGCTTTTGACCTGATTGTGTCCAATCCGCCGTATATTGCTGCTGATGATGCGCACCTGGAGCAGGGCGATTTGCGCTTCGAACCGGCAGCGGCCTTAAGCGATGGCGCCGACGGCTTGCAGGCGCTGCGGATCATAGCCGGCGGTGCGGGGCAGTGGCTCAAGCCGGGCGGCGCCTTATGGATGGAGCATGGCTGGGACCAGGCCGAGGCGGTACGTGGGTTTTTAAGGCAGGCCGGATTCAAACGGCTTGCCAGCAGGCTGGATTTGGCCGGGATCGAGCGAGTTTCCGGTGGATATTTATAATTTAACTTCTTTTTTGTGGAAATGAGAGCATCATGAGCGACGTTCAAGAATTTATTCGTCAAACCGTGACCGAAAATCCGGTCGTATTGTTTATGAAGGGTACCGCCCAATTTCCGCAATGCGGTTTTTCGGGGCGCGCCATCCAGATTCTCAAGTCATCGGGCGTCACCAAGCTGGTGACTGTCAATGTGCTGGATGACGATGACGTACGCCAGGGCATCAAGGAATACTCCAATTGGCCGACGATTCCGCAGTTGTATGTGGCGGGCCAATTTGTGGGGGGCTCCGATATCATTGCTGAAATGAGCGAAAACGGCGAACTGCTTTCCACCCTCAAAGAGGCTGGGGCTCTTGCCTGAGGCACGGGTCGGCGATCATCCCGCGGTTGATGCCCAGGCCTGTCCATGACCCGGCGCATCGTTGTAGGCATTACCGGCGCAACAGGTGCAACGTATGCGGTGCACCTGTTGCAGGCCTTGCGCGGCGTACCCGATGTGGAATCGCATCTGGTGGTGTCGCCCTCGGGCGTGCTGAATATCAAATATGAGCTGGGGATTTCCCGCCAGGACGTCCACGCCCTGGCCGATCGGGTTTACAGCTTCCGCGATGTGGGCGCCGCCTTGGCCAGCGGCGGCTTTGCCACGGCGGGCATGGTGGTGGTGCCCTGTTCGATGCGTACCCTGGCGGCGGTGGCGCATGGTTTTTCGGATAATCTGATTACCCGGGCGGCCGACGTGACGCTCAAGGAGCGCCGCCGTTTGGTCCTGATGGTGCGGGAAACGCCCTTCAATCTGGCCCATTTGCGCAATATGACGGCCGTTACCGAGATGGGCGGAGTCATTTTTCCGCCGCTGCCGGCGTTTTATCATCATCCCAAGACCCTCGACGAAATGGTCGACCATACCGTGGCCAGGGTGCTTGAACTATTCGATATCCAGGTGCCCGGCCCGCATTGGGAAGGAATGCAGCCGTAGGGGTGGGGCCCTATGCCCACCCGTTTTGGCGGGTACATATAGACAATGGGCGGCCGCAAGGGCCACCCCTACGCCGCCGTCGGCATCTACGGCAACTTGCGCAGGTCTGTCATCAGGGTGATTTTTCTGGCTGCGGCCGGGGCGTTGGAATTTTCCTCGTCTTCGTCGCCAAAGGGTATCGCCGCGGGGGATCCGAACGTGTCGCCATCGAAAGCCTTATCGCCATTTTCGTCGGCGATGCCCGTGGTTTGCAGGCTGGCGAAATCGAAGAGTTGGCTATCCATCAGATGGGTGGGCACGACGCGCGACAGGGCGCCAAATACATTCCATGAGCGGCCGGGAAATTTCTTGTCCCAGTCGGCGATCATGCGGCTGACTTCCTTGCGCTTGAGATTCTCCTGGGAGCCGCACAAATTGCAGGGAATAATCGGAAATTCCTTGAGGGCCGCGTAGGCGATCAGGTCTTTTTCGGGCACGTAGGCCAGGGGCCGGATCACAATATGCTTGCCGTCGTCGGACATGAGCTTGGGCGGCATGGCTTTCATGCGGCCGCCATAGAACAGATTCAGGAAGAAGGTGCCCAGTATGTCGTCGCGGTGGTGCCCCAGGGCGATTTTTGTGGCGCCCAGTTCGCTCGCCACGCGGTACAGAATGCCGCGCCGCAGGCGCGAACATAGCGAGCACATGGTTTTGCCTTCGGGTATGACCCGGGTGACGACCGAGTAGGTGTCTTGCGTTTCAATGTGAAACGGTACGCCCAGGGCGCTCAGGTAATCGGGCAGGACGTGCTCTGGAAAGCCCGGCTGCTTCTGGTCGAGATTGACGGCAATGATGTCGAACTTGATCGGGGCCCGGGCCTTCAGCGTCAGCAGGATATCGAGCAGGCTGTATGAGTCCTTGCCTCCCGACAGGCAGACCATGACTTTATCGCCGTCTTCGATCATGTTGAAGTCGCTGATGGCGCGCCCGGTTTCGCGGATCAGGCGTTTGGCGAGCTTGTTGTCATCGACGCGCTGCTTATGGGCGCGGCGGCGCAGTTCGCCGGAAGTCGGTTCGCTACGGCTGGAATTGATGAGAGTATCGGTTTGCATGATTGTTGCTTGACGGTCAGGGGCGAGCCTGGCGGCTGCGCTGGACCTCGATGCCTACGGCCTCGCAGTCGGAAAAGGCCAAGGGCTTGCTGATACGGATTTTAACCTGACAGATGTCGGGAAAGTCGCGCAGCAGGCGCTCCACCACTTTTTCGCACAGCGTTTCGAGCAGGTTCACATGCACCTGTGTGCACTCTTCGACGATGGCATTGCGCAGCAGCCGATAATCGAGCACGGTCTGGAGTTTCTGGTCGTGCACCTGCTGGGTGATATTGACATCGAATTCGGCGTCGACGTGCAAAGGCTGCGTGGTGCGCAATTCGTGTTCCAGAATGCCTATATGGGCATCGAGGGCAAGCCGGGAGAAAAAAATGCGACGGGTGGGCATAGGGTCAACCTTGATCAAGTGCCTGAATTGTAGTGCCAGAATGACACCGGCTCGCTACAATTTGAGATGATGAACCAGGAGCAGGAATGCAAGCAGAGACTCAGGAGTTTGACGCGATCATCGTCGGGGGTGGCCCGGCGGGCGTGTCGTGCGCCGTCTGGCTGGCGCGTTTGGGCCTGGCTCCGCTGCTGGTCGAAGCGGGCGCGCAAATCGGCGGGCTATGCCGTTCGAACCCGTTCTACGATGAATGGAATGCGACTTTGCCTGGCATGACGGGCCCCCAGGTGGCCGACAATCTGGCCTTGAGCCTGGAGCAGGCCGCCGTGCCTGTCCTGCTGTCTTGCCCGGTGAAGCAGATACAGCGTTGCCCGCAAGGGTTTGCCGTGACGCGCGGCAGTGGCGCCACGCCGCTGGTCGCACGTTATCTGGTGTTGGCCAGCGGCGTGAAGGCTCGCTCTTTGCCTGAGCTGGATCGCGCCGCGCGCAGCTCCGGACACGCCGATCGGGTGTTGACAGGCCCTGGCGAACATATTGTGGCGCACGATTTCCGCGACAAGCGGGTGGCGATTCTGGGCGGCGGCGACAATGCTTTCGAGAATGCTCTGTATGCGCTGGGGAAGGGGGCCAGTGCGGCGCACATTTATGCAAGGCACGTGCGTGCGCAGCAGCAATTTGTACGCCAGGTATCACCCGCCAATATTGCGATCGGGCCCTACAAGGTCGATGTCCAGGCGCTGCGGGTCAATGATCGGCCCTACGATGTGCTGCTGGTTTTTTATGGCTGGGAACCTTGCGTGGATTTTGCCGATAATCTTGCGCTGGATCGCTCCGTGCGGGGGTTTCTGGACACGCATGCGCTAACGGCTGAAACCAGTTGTGCGGGGGTCTATGCCATAGGCGAAGTGGCGCAGCGGCAGCATCCCTGCGTCGTGACTGCCCTGGCCGACGGGGTGACCGCGGCCAAGGCCATACAGGCCCGTATCGAAAATCAGCTGGATGCGGATCGCCCGATCGAGGCCGCTGTTATTGTCGATAACTGGCGCTAGCCAGCGTACGAGAGCCGGCATTCGCTGGCCGCGGGCGCGGCCAGGGTAACGGTGAAGGCACGCAATTCGTCGCGCCGGAAAACATGGACAAGCGCTTTGTCGCCCGCTTTGTGGCGTGCCAGCAGTTTGTCCAGGCTGGCCGGTTCGGCTACCCGCAGACCGTCGACCGCGACGATGACGTCTGCGGCCGACAAGCCGCCCGCATGGGCCGCCCCGCCTTCATACACAGTGGCGATATGGGTTTCGCCGTTGACGCTGCGCGTGCGCACGTCCAGGGCGGGAATGCCCGAGGCCGGCTTCCAGGCCATGGCGATGCCCTGCAAGGGCAAGAGCCGAGCCAGAGGCACATCTTCGCAGCCATCGACATGGCGGGCGATAAAATCGGCGACATCGACTCCTGTTGCCTCGCGTATGAGGCGGGCCATGGATCTTTCGGCAATGCCCTTGCCGCCGCCTGTGTAAAAGTCGCGTCCGTAGCGCTCCCACAGCAAACGCATGACGTCGTCGAGCGAGTACGCGCCTTGCGAGCCCTGGCGGATGACAATATCCAGGCCGAGTGCGACGAGCGAGCCTTTGGTGTAGTAGCTGACGATGGCATTGGGCGAGTTTTCGTCCTGCTTGTAATAGCGGGTCCAGGCATCGAATGAACTGTCGGCGATGGATTGCTTGTGGCGCCCGGCACTGCGGTGCACCGTACTGATGACTTTGCCCAGCATGCGCAGATAGTCGTCTGGTTTGATCACGCCCGAGCGCAGCAGCATCAGGTCGTCGTAATAGGACGTGAAGCCTTCAAATACCCAAAGCAGGCGAGTATGGTTTTCACGGCTCAGGTCGTAGGGGGAAAACGCCGCGGGCTTGATGCGCTTGACGTTCCAGGTATGAAAATATTCGTGGCTGACCAAGCCCAGGAAAGTCTGATAGCCTTCGCCCGGCTCGGCGTCCAGAGACGGGAGGTCCTGGCGCGCGGCCATGAGCGCTGTCGAGGCGCGGTGCTCCAGGCCGCCATAACCGTCGCCGGTAACCATGGTCATGAAGACATAGCGTTCGGCCGAATCAAGAAACGGCGCTTTTTTGCTGACAGGCTCGAACAGGGCGATTTGCGCGGCGCAGATTTTCTGCGTATCGCGGGCGATGCGCTCCAGATCCAGATTGGGCAGCACGCCGGTAAACACCATCTCGTGTTCGGCGCCGTGCGCTTTGAATCGTGCCACCTGCGGGATACCCATCTCGACCGGATGATCGATCAGTGCATCGTAATCGGGGGCCAGGTAGACGCCAAAGCCATGGCGCCTGGCGGCTTCGGGGTGGTTATGGGCGGCGGGCAGGCTGGTATAGACCTTCCAGCCGCGGATGTGCGGGGGCGGATTGAGCCGGACGAGGCAGGGTTCATGCGTCTGGCCGGTGACGCTCAGGAAGACGCTGGCGCCATTGAAAAAAGCGTGCGATTCGTCGAAATGGGCGCCGCGCACCGAAAGATCCCAGGCGTAAACCAGGTATTCGACTACCAGCGGTCCTTGACAAGGCGCGCATTGCCAACTGTGGTTGCCCGTTTTACGCATGGCCACGGCTTTGCCTTTGCAGGCGGCGCGCAAGGTCTGAACCTGGCGCGAGAAATCTCGAATAAGATAGCTACCTGGGATCCAGGCCGGCAGGGTCAGTTCCTGGCCTTTCGGGTCGGGTCGTTGAATGCTTAATTGCACCTTGAATCGATGTCCGGCGGGGTCGAAAGGGCTAAGGCTGTAAAGTAGGGGTTCTTTTTTCATTCTTGACTGGATGGCCTGGGCCGCAATGTATTGGTTCGGTTTTTCAATTCCATATCTTACTGTGCAGGAGACAATATGAGTGCACCGCTCGTAAAAGTAGAGACTCGCGGCCGTGTGGGCCTGCTGACCATTGATCGTCCCAAGGCCCTGAATGCTCTAAGCAACGAGGTCATCGACGAGCTGGCCGTAGCCATGCGTGCTTTCGACGCCGACGACAACATCGGCGCCATGGTCCTGACCGGCAGCGCAAAGGCGTTTGCCGCAGGCGCCGATATCGGCGCCATGAAAGACTGGACCTTTCAGGATGTCTATGGGCAGGATTATCTGGGCCATAACTGGGAGGCCCTCAAGCGCATACGCAAACCGATTATCGCGGCGGTGGCGGGTTACGCACTGGGCGGCGGATGCGAGCTGGCCATGCTGTGCGATTTTATTATCGCCGCCGAGAATGCCCGTTTCGGCCAGCCCGAAATCAAGCTTGGCGTCATACCCGGCTATGGCGGCACGCAGCGCCTGCCGCGCGCCGTCAGCAAGGCCAAGGCCATGGATCTGGTGCTGACGGCACGCATGATGGATGCTGCCGAAGCCGAGCGAGCCGGCCTGGTATCGCGGGTAGTGCCTGTCGAACGGGTGCTCGATGAAGCGCTTGAGGCGGCCACGATTATCGCTTCAATGTCCCTGTCGTCGGTCATTATGGCCAAGGAGTGTGTCAATCGGGCCTACGAGGCCCCTTTGAACGACGCCTTGTTGTTCGAGCGCCGCAATTTCCACGCTTTGTTCGCGACCGAAGACCAAAAGGAAGGGATGCTTGCCTTTACCGAAAAACGGCCGCCCAAGTTCAAGAACCGCTAATCGTGCAGCAGTCTCTTGCCTCTGACGGGGCGGTCGCGAGACGGCTTTTTTGACCTTTTTTTTGTAAGCGGCTTCCCCGTCTATATAGCTAAAAGCTAAAATGCATATAAGCGTTGTTTATCTACAAATTTACCGTGAAGGTTACATAAACGGCTAGCTGACAAGTTGCTTACCCTTTTGAAATCAAGCTATACTCTCTGAGTTTGACGCCAGCGGAATAAAAATCCCGGGCGGCTTGGCACATAAAACCGGATATTTGGCCGTGTTGTTGGCAAGTATTGGATTTCTATGTGGGGCTCATATGCGGGTTATATATCTGTAAGTATCAAGCAAGTTATTACGTGCAAGATACCTCCTGCACGATATGACACGGCAAGGTAAAACGCAGTACGAAATCGGCAATACAAAATTAGTGAAAGCCGCCGGCGCGGGTGTGTACGCGGGCAGAATCGGGCGGTACGGGTTTAAACAGTGGCGACAGTGGAAGAAACAGTGGACGTCAGTGGAAGAAACAGCGGGAAGGGCGGTGAACACACTCGCGGCGAACACAGAAGCGAATGCAAGGCAGATGTAGATTCGGGGCGCAGGGCTTCAAAGGATATGCCCCCGGGATTTAAGCCGGGCATCGAATCAGAAGCCAAACTCGAACTTAGCGAAGCTGATCGCGCCGCTCTGGTTACCGGAGCCGGGCGTGGGGTAGTGCGGGCTTTAATGGCCCAGCTTGCTATGGGCGGTTTCGGGGCTTTGCTTTCGTGGGTGGTGGCGGGCTCCGCTGCGGGGCTGTCTGCCTTGATGGGGGCGGGAGCCTACTTTGTGCCCAATGTGTTGTTTGCTGTGCGGGTGTTATTGGGGCTGTATGGCCCCGGAAAGCCGAGCGAGCTCACCTTTTTTCTGGGTGAGGCGTTCAAACTGGCTTCCACCTTGCTGCTGCTGGGGCTTGCGGTCCATTTGACTCGCGGCTGGCTGGTCTGGCCGGCCTTCTTGCTGGGGCTGCTGTGTGTATTAAAAGGCTATGTGCTGCTGCTCCTGCCGGGCAGGCGGTGGTAGCGTCGAGTAGTGATTTCATGAGCCTTGTGCTCTCGGTATAGGCTAACAGGATAAGGGTTCAGATGGCTGCTAGTGATATTTCGCCTCAGTCTGAGTATATTCAGCACCACTTGGTTCATTTAAACAATATTGGAGCCAAGCAAGCGGTTATTGCCGATTTCAATATCGTCAACTACGACTCGCTGTTCTGGGCCATTCTAATGGGCCTGATTGTGGTGTATGTGCTGTGGCGCGCCGCCAAGTCTGCCACCACCGGGGTACCGGGCCGCTTCCAGGTGTCGGTCGAGATGCTGGCCAGCATGGTCGACGAAGAAGCCAAAAGCATTGTGCCCAACGAAGTGTCGCGCCGTTTCATGACACCGCTGGCGCTGACCGTGTTCCTGTGGATCATTCTCATGAACACGCTGGATCTGGTTCCTATCGACATGCTGAGCTGGATCTTCAGAATGACCGGCCTGGGCACGCATCATGGCGATGTACTTTATTACCATCGCATATTGCCTACCGCCGATCTCAACGTACCCATGGGCATGGCCCTGGGCGTGTTGCTCCTGATGTTCTATTACGGCATCAAGATCAAGCATCCCCTTGGTTTCGTCAAAGATTTATTTACTGCACCGTTCCATGCGCATGGCGTCTTGGGCGTTGTACTCATGCCGTTCAATTTTTTGCTGAATGTCATCGAATACGCCGCCAAATCGCTTTCATTGGGCATGCGGTTGTTCGGCAATATGTTTGCCGGCGAATTGATTTTCATGCTGATCGCCCTGCTGGGCGGAGCATGGACCGGATTTAATGGCATGAGCTTCGGGCTTGGGATCGGCCAGGTAATAGCAGGGTCGGTGTGGGCAATCTTCCACATCCTGATCGTGTTGTTGCAGGCGTTCATTTTCATGATGCTGACCTTGGTCTATGTAGGTCAGGCTCACGAAAGCCATTAATAGTTTTCCGGCCAGGGTTAATCGCCTGGCCGGGGTGCAAGATCATCTTGCAAGGTGTATTTTTTTTGACTTTTTGATTACACGGTTTTTAACCAAGGAGTTGTTATGACCAACGTTGCTTTCGTTGCTCTGGCTTGCGGTCTTATTATTGGTCTTGGCGCTATTGGCGCATGTATCGGTATCGGTTTGATGGGTGGCAAATATCTGGAAGCGTCGGCTCGCCAGCCTGAGTTGATGAATGTTCTGCAAACCAAGATGTTCCTGCTGGCCGGTCTTATCGATGCGGCCTTCCTGATCGGTGTTGGTATTGCCATGTTGTTTGCCTTCTCCAATCCGTTTGTCGGGTAATTGGAATTGCCCGCGATTCGCGGGTCAAGCACCGTTTGTTGTACTTGGCATAGTATGAGTATGCGACGGTTTGAACATCATGTATCTAGTGGTGTTTGCGTTGAACAATCGTAGTATTAAAGGGAAACGACCGTGAATTTAAACGCGACTCTCTTTTTCCAGATGCTCGTGTTTTTTGTTCTGGGCTGGTTCACGATGAAATTCATCTGGCCACCCCTGACAAAAGCAATGGACGATCGCCGTCAGAAAATTGCCGATGGCCTGGCGGCCGCCGACAAGGGCAAGGCCGACTTGGCTCAAGCCCAGGCGCGCATCAGCCTGATAGAAGCTTCTGCGAAAACTGAAAACCATGCCCGCATGGTAGAGGCCGAGAAGCAAGCCGCTGCTTTAATTGAGCAATCCCGCCGTGAAGGCGAGGCCGAAAAAGCCAGAATCATTGCGCAAGCCAAGCAAGACGCTGCGCAAGAGGTTCAACGCGCTCGCGAAGGTTTGCGTGCCGATGTGGCCGTTTTGGCTGTCAAAGGTGCGGAACAAATTCTTAAACGAGAAGTTAACGCACAAGTGCACGCCGAGCTGCTGGATCAGCTTAAGGCACAACTCTAATATTAGGGCAAGCCATGGCTGAATTATCGACTATCGCCAGACCCTACGCCGAAGCGTTGTTTGCTGCGGCCCGCGACGACCAGGCCGACCTGGCATCGTGGTTGGATCTGGTCAACGAGCTTGCCCAAGTGGCAAGCATAGAAAGCGTGCGTGAAGCAATGACCGATCCTCGCCTGGGCGATGCCCAACGCGCTGATCTGTTTGCCGGCCTGATCAAATCGCCGCTTTCGAAGACGGCGCGTAATTTTATCGAGCTGCTGGTCGGCAACGACCGTTTGTTGTTCCTGCCCCAGATTGCACAGCAGTTCGATGCGCTCAAGAACCGGCACGATGGGACTGCACTTGCGGAAATCACAAGCGCGTTTGCGCTTGACGATGCGCAGGTTCAGCAAATTGTTGTTGGCCTCGAGAAAAAATTTGGCCTCAAACTCAAACCGGTCGTGACTGTCGACGCCTCCCTGATCGGTGGTGTGCGCGTCATGGTCGGCGACCAAGTACTTGATACTTCCGTGCAGGCCCAGTTGGCCCGCATGCGCGATACGCTGGCCGCCTGATGCGCGCCAGATAACAGGATTCCAGGAGTCTGAACATGCAACTTAACCCGTCAGAGATCAGCGAACTGCTCAAGAGCCGCATCGAAGGCTTGGGCGCGTCGACCGACGTACGTACGCAAGGCACGGTCGTTTCCGTAACCGACGGCATTACCCGCGTCCACGGCTTGTCCGATGTGATGCAAGGCGAAATGCTCGAGTTTCCCAACAACGTATTTGGTCTTGCGCTCAACCTCGAGCGCGATTCCGTAGGCGCGGTTATTCTGGGCGACTACACCGGTATATCGGAAGGCGACCCCGTCAAGACCACGGGCCGTATTCTTGAGGTGCCGGTCGGCCCGGAGCTGCGCGGCCGCGTGGTCGACGCGCTGGGCAACCCCATCGACGGCAAAGGCCCCATCAATGCCAAAGCCACCGATATCATCGAAAAAGTCGCCCCAGGCGTGATTGCCCGTCAATCGGTGTCGCAGCCTCTGCAAACTGGTATCAAGGCTATCGATTCCATGGTGCCAATCGGCCGCGGCCAGCGCGAATTGATCATTGGCGACCGTCAAACCGGTAAAACCGCCGTTGCGGTCGATGCCATCATCAGCCAGAAAGGCAAGGGCGTTACCTGCGTGTACGTCGCCATCGGCCAGAAAGCATCGACAATCAACAACGTGGTGCGCAAGCTCGAAGAACTCGGCGCACTCGAATACACCATAGTCGTGGCTGCGGGCGCGTCGGAATCGGCCGCCATGCAGTACCTGTCGGCTTATTCGGGCTGCACCATGGGCGAGTATTTCCGCGATCGCGGCGAAGACGCGCTTATCGTGTACGACGATCTGACCAAGCAGGCCTGGGCCTATCGTCAGGTATCGCTGCTGCTGCGCCGCCCTCCAGGCCGCGAAGCCTATCCCGGCGATGTGTTCTACCTGCATTCCCGCCTGCTCGAACGTGCCGCGCGCGTCAATGCCGATTACGTCGAAAAATTCACCAAAGGCGAAATCAAGGGCAAAACCGGCTCGCTGACCGCCTTGCCCATTATCGAAACCCAGGCCGGCGACGTTTCGGCCTTCGTTCCGACCAACGTGATTTCCATTACCGACGGTCAGATCTTCCTCGAAACCGATCTGTTCAACGCCGGTGTACGTCCGGCCATCAACGCGGGTATTTCGGTATCGCGTGTGGGCGGCGCCGCGCAAACCAAGGTCATCAAGAAATTGTCCGGCGGTATTCGTACCGACTTGGCCCAGTATCGTGAATTGGCCGCATTTGCACAGTTCGCCTCCGACCTCGACGACGCGACCCGCCGTCAGCTCGAGCGCGGCAAACGTGTGGTCGAACTGCTCAAGCAGCCTCAGTACCAGCCTTTGCAGGTCTGGGAGCTGGCCGTGACCTTGTTTGCGGTCAATAACGGCTACCTCGACGACGTTGCCGTCGAGCAGGTTCTTGGCTTCGAGAAAGCCCTGAAGGATCATCTCAAATCCAAGAACGAAGCGATGCTCAAACGCATCGAAGACACCAAAGAGCTTTCCAAAGACGACGAAACCGAATTGGTTGCCGCCGTTCAGGAATTCAAAAAGCACGGTGCTTTTTAAGTTTGACTGGCGAGGGTGATGTGGCGATCGCTACACTTATCCAAACGTAAGGCGGGGTGCAAATGTACCCCGCGACAACGCCCTGACAGGAAAATGTAATGGCCGGAATCAAGGAAATCCGAACAAAGATCAAGAGCGTGCAAAACACGCGCAAGATCACCAAAGCCATGGAGATGGTGGCTGCTTCCAAAATGCGCAAGGCGCAGGAAAGGATGCGTGCCGGCCGTCCCTATGCGACTAAAGTGCGCGAGATCGCTGCTCACCTGATGCAGGCGCATCCCGACTACCGCCATCCTTACACGGTCGAATCCGGTAAATTGACTGCGGTTGGCATTATCGTGGTCTCGACCGACAAAGGCCTGTGCGGCGGCCTGAACACCAACATAATGCGCCTCGTGCTTGCCCGCATGAAAGATTTCGAGCAAAAAGGCGTCAAGGTGCAGGCCACGGCATTGGGCAACAAAAGTGCCGGCGTACTGGCTCGTATCAGCGCGAATCTGGTGTCGCAGGAAGTGCAATTGGGCGATGCGCCCAATCTCGAGCGCCTGATTGGCGCGATCAAGGTGCAAATCGATGCTTTCGTCGATGGCAAGATCGACGCCTTGTACATCGCGACAAACCGTTTTGTGAACACCATGAAGCAGGATCCCAGCTTCATTCGGCTGTTGCCCTTGCCTGACGGGCTCGAAGATCCATTCCAGACGGAAGGTGCCGCCAAGGAAGACGAGCAAAACGTGGTGAAGTCGAATTTCGGCTGGGACTATCTGTACGAACCCGATTCGACAACCGTTATCGACGAATTGCTTATGCGTTACGTAGAGGGCTTGGTGTATCAGGCCGTTGCAGAAAACATGGCGTCCGAGCAATCGGCTCGCATGGTTGCCATGAAAGCTGCGTCGGACAACGCCAAGAAAGTCATCGGTGACCTGCAACTGGTTTACAACAAAACCCGCCAGGCCGCCATTACCAAAGAAATTTCAGAAATCGTGGGGGGCGCTGCCGCTGTTTAAGGTTTAAGCAGAAGGCATCCCGTCAAAGATATTTAGCAAGGACTAGACATGAGTAACGGAACCATCGTTCAGTGCATCGGCGCCGTGGTGGACATTCAGTTCCCCCGCGATAGCATGCCCAAAATCTATGCCGCCCTCAAGCTGGCAGACGACAGCTCGGCATTCGCCGAAAAAGGGCTTACCTTTGAAGTGCAACAGCAATTGGGCGACGGCGTAGTTCGCACGATCGCGATGGGCTCGTCCGACGGCTTGCGTCGTGGCATGGCTGTCAGCGACACCGGCGCACCGATCTCGGTGCCGGTCGGGCTGGGTACGCTGGGCCGCATCATGGACGTGTTGGGCCGCCCCATCGACGATGCGGGCCCCATCGACAGCACCGAGCTTCGTTCGATTCACCAGGACGCTCCCCATTTCGACGAATTGTCGCCGTCGGTGGAACTGCTGGAAACCGGGATCAAGGTTATCGATCTGGTCTGCCCGTTCGCCAAAGGCGGCAAGGTAGGCCTGTTCGGCGGCGCCGGTGTGGGCAAGACCGTGAACATGCTGGAACTGATCAATAACATCGCCAAGGCGCACAGCGGCCTGTCGGTGTTTGCGGGTGTGGGCGAGCGTACTCGCGAAGGCAACGACTTCTACCACGAAATGGCTGAAGCCGGTGTCATCAAGCTGGACAACCTGGCCGAATCGAAAGTGGCCATGGTGTTCGGCCAGATGAACGAGCCTCCCGGCAACCGTCTGCGCGTGGCGCTCTCGGGCTTGACCATGGCCGAGAAATTCCGCGACGAAGGCCGCGATATCCTGTTCTTCGTCGACAACATCTATCGCTACACGCTGGCCGGTACGGAAGTGTCCGCGCTGTTGGGCCGCATGCCGTCGGCGGTGGGCTATCAGCCTACGCTGGCCGAAGAAATGGGCAAGCTGCAGGAACGCATTACGTCCACCAAAACCGGTTCGATCACGTCCATCCAGGCCGTTTACGTGCCTGCCGATGACTTGACCGATCCTTCCCCCGCCACGACCTTCCAGCATCTGGACTCCACCGTGGTGCTGTCGCGCGACATCGCCGCCCTGGGTATCTACCCGGCAGTTGATCCGCTCGACTCCACCAGCCGCCAGCTCGATCCGCAAGTCGTGGGTGAAGAGCACTATGCTGTGGCTCGCGGCGTGCAGCAAACCTTGCAACGCTACAAAGAATTGCGCGACATTATCGCGATTCTGGGCATGGACGAACTGTCGCCCGAAGACAAGCAGGCTGTGGCCCGTGCTCGCAAAATTCAGCGCTTCCTGTCCCAGCCTTTCCATGTGGCCGAAGTGTTTACCGGCTCGCCCGGCAAGTACGTGCCCCTGACGGAAACCCTGCGCGGCTTCAAGATGATTGTCGACGGCGAGTGCGATGCCTTGCCCGAGCAGGCTTTCTACATGGTGGGTTCTATCGACGAAGCCTTCGAGAAAGCCAAAAAACTGCAATAAGGATTACTCATGGCCAACTTGCAAGTTGATGTGGTCAGCGCGGAAAAAACGATTTTCTCCGGTGAGGCGAAATTCGTGGTTCTGCCTGGCGAGTCGGGCGAGCTGGGCATTTTGCCCGGTCACGCTCCCCTTATCTCGCGTATCAATCACGGTACGGTCAAGATCGTGCTGGCTGACGGCAAAGGCGAAGAAAACATCTTTGTGGCGGGCGGCATTCTCGAGGTCCAGCCGGGTACGGTCACGGTATTGTCCGATACGGCGATTCGTGCCGCCGACCTGGATGAAGCCAAGGCCATCGAAGCACGCAATCGTGCCGAAGAGGCGCTGCGCAACACCAAGGACAAGGCCGATATCGCCGTGGTTGAAGCCGAGCTGGCCATGCTGGCAGCCCAGGCCGCGGCCGCGCGCAAGCTTAGGCAGATACGCCACTAGCATTGCCGGGCTTTGCCCGTCGTTGATTCGCAAGGGCGCCCCATGTGGGCGCCCTTTGCATATAAGCGCCGCGGCAGGGCCCCAGGCGCCCTCGCAAGAAACCACAGCAATAGGCCCCGCGGAGCCCCGTCCCCGCTCTTTCGTCTATACGTACTTCCCGATTTAAGACTTTCACGAATAGCCGTGCCCACGGTCTCCTGATTATTCTTGTTCCTGCCAGCTTCATCAGTCCACAAACAAGGAGGGGATTCATGAGAGAACGTCTGGATTGTGCAATATTGAGTACTCCAGGAACCGGCGACTGGGTGCGCCCATGGCTGGGCAGGCACGCGGGTGGTCGCGTACATGTGCAGGCGCTGGACAGTCAGGCCGGCGGCGCGGATTCCTGCGAGGTGCTCGCTCGCGTCGCCATGCCGTTGCGGCGCTTCGACGTCTGCCTGGTTCCTGTGTCCGAATCCAATCTTGCCTGGGTACGCACTGTCTTATCGGCCGCGCAAGGGCTTTTGCAAACACCGGTACTGGCCCTGGTCCATCAGTTGAAGGCGGCGGCACTCAATGATCTGTATGCCCTGGGCCTGGCCGATTTTGTACGCGATCCCATTTGTCCCGAAGAATTGCGCGTTCGAATCGAACAACTGCTCGATGAACGGCGTTACCCAATGCGCGAGCCGGCGGGCGCTGCGCGGCTCAAGGAAACGCATACCGCGTATCCGGCGGGTCCGGGTCTGAATGGCTCGGCAACCGAACAAGCCTTGTGCGCCACCATACTCGAGCGTGGCGGACACGAGCTCGAGGCCTACGCGGTTGCCACCGCGTCGCGTTGCGCCACTTCCAAAGAGTCGTTCCAGGCAGCGAAAAGCAAGGTGGTGGAACGTTTCGAACGCGCCTATATCACTGCGGCCCTGGGCCGGCATTCGGGCAATATTGCCATGGCGGCCCGCGCCGCGCAAAAACACCGGCGCGCTTTTTGGGCACTCATGCGCAAACACCAGATCGATGCGGCTCCCTATCGGGGTGAGTGCTCCCCGTTTATTCCTCCAGACGGTTAAAATCAGGCCTGTTTCCGAATAAGGATAGCCGTGTCTTTGCCTTCTTTAAAAAATGATGTCTTTTTGCGCGCTCTCATGCGCCAGCCTGTACCGTATACCCCGCTCTGGCTCATGCGCCAGGCGGGGCGCTATTTGCCCGAGTACAACCAGACTCGAGCGCGGGCGGGTTCGTTCATGGCGCTGGCGCAAAATCCCGAATTCGCCTGTGAAGTCACGCTGCAGCCGCTCGAGCGTTTTCAGCTCGATGCCGCCATTCTGTTTTCCGATATCCTGACCGTCCCGCATGCCATGGGCCTGGGACTCGATTTTTTGCCGGGCGAAGGGCCACGGTTTGCACATCCCGTGCGTACCGAAGCCGATGTCCAAAAGCTGGCAGTTCCCGATATGTCGCGCTTGCAGTACGTGTTTGATGCGGTTTCGCTCATTCGCAAAGAGCTCGACGGCAAGGTGCCTCTGATCGGGTTTGCCGGCAGTCCATGGACCATAGGCTGCTATATGGTTGAAGGGCAGGGGTCCGACGATTATCGCCTGATCAAAAGCATGTTGTACGGGCGCCCCGATTTATTGCATCGCATGCTCGACATCAATGCACAGTCCACCATTCAGTATCTCAACGCGCAAATTGCGGCGGGAGCCCAGGCTGCCATGATTTTCGACAGCTGGGGCGGTGTGCTTGCCGATGGCCTGTTCCAGGAATTTTCGCTGGCTTACACCCGCAAGGTCGTGCAGGGCCTGACCCGGCAACGCGAAGGCCGGGCGGTCCCTGTTATTGTATTTACCAAAGGCGGGGGGCAGTGGCTTGAAGAAATCGCGGCCTGTGGCTGCGACGCCGTGGGCCTGGACTGGACGGTCAATCTGCACCGGGCGCGTCAACGTACCGCCGATAGCGTGGCGCTTCAGGGTAATCTGGATCCCATGGCCTTGTTTGGCGGCGAAGGCGCCATACGTGCCCAGGCGCGTCGCGTCATTGACGATTTCGGCGTGGTCGAAGCAGGCGGGCATGTATTCAATCTGGGCCACGGCATTTCCCGATTTACCCCACCCGACGCAGTTTCCGTGCTGGTCGATGAAGTTCACAACTATAGCCGCTCAAATCATCCGATGCTGCGGTGAAGCCGGATATAAGCGCTTGTTTTATAGGCTGAAGATAGAAGTTGTACACATAACTTTATTGCTTTGCACAAAGGTCATTCATACCTTAGTTACTTTTTCGGTTGTGTGCATAACATATTGTTTTATATAAATAAAAAATATTTTTTTATTGCCTTTGGCTGATTTGCGCAAATGTGATGGTTGACTTTCCAAGAGTTGTTATATTCCTTTTCCCCAAAGTTATCCACAGGCTTGGGCTGAAACGCCAAAGGTGGCGTATTCTCATGTGTTCGGCATATTTCTTAAGAAAACACTTTAAGTTGGACGTGGCCCGATGATCGAAGATGCCGCCGGGGCGATCGACAGCGAAACCGGCATCACAGTGCATTGGCTCAGCGTGGCGCTTGACGTTCCCCTGGCAGGGCTGTTTGATTATCGTGCCGATCGGGCGGTGCCGATCGGTGCGAGGGTGATTGTGCCGTTCGGGCACCGGAAGCTTATTGGTGTTGTCGTCGACACCCCGGAAACCCCGGCGTTTGATGCCGCCCAGATCAAGGCCATTGATCAGATACTCGACGATTTGCCGCCTTTGCCGTCCGACTGGATTCGGCTGGCCGGGTTTGCCGCCCAGTATTATCAGCGTCCGCTGGGTGAAGTCATGCTGCCTGCCTTGCCTGCCGGTTTGCGCAAGGTGACCGCCTATCAGGGCAAGCGTTCCGCGGGCGGGCCGGTACAGCGCCTCGACAAGCGCAAGGCGCCGGCTCTGCCGCTTATTGCCGCCGATCAGACCCCGGTTTTAAATGCGCAGCAGGCTGACGCCGTTCAGGTGATCAATGCTCTTGACGGCCATAAAACGCTGTTGCTGCATGGTGTGACGGGCAGCGGCAAGACAGAGGTGTATTTGCATGCGGCCCAGGCGGTGCTGGCCCGCGGGCAACAGGTGTTGTTCATGGTGCCGGAAATCAATTTGACGCCGCAGCTCGAACAGTCGCTGCGCGCGCGCCTGGCCGCACTGGCCGGCGCGAATGCCTTGGCCGTTTTGCACAGCGGGCTGGCCGAGGGCGAGCGTTTGCGTGCCTGGCTAAGCGTCCAGCGCGGCCAGGCGCAGGTTTTGCTGGGTACGCGCTTATCGATTTTTACTCCCATGCCGAAGCTAGGGCTGATTATCGTCGACGAGGAGCACGACGCATCATACAAGCAGCAGGACGGTTTACGCTATTCGGCGCGCGACCTGGCCGTGTGGCGTGCCCACGACCGGCAGGTGCCGGTCATTCTGGGGTCGGCCACGCCATCGCTGGAATCCTGGTATCACGCCGAACGCGGTCATTATTTGAAGTTGTCGCTGGCGCACCGGGCCCGCGCGGTGGAACTGCCCGTGGTTCGGTTGGTGGATACCCGCAGGCTGGTTTTGCAGCAGGGGTTTTCGCCTCAATTGATCGACGCCATTCAAGAGCGTCTCGATCAGGGTCAGCAAGCTCTGATTTTTTTGAATCGGCGCGGTTATGCTCCCGTTCTGAATTGTGCGTCCTGCGGGTGGGTCAGCCAGTGCCCGCGCTGCAGCGCGTATACCGTGTTGCATCGGGGTTCGGGCCGGCGCCATCGTTTGCAATGCCATCATTGCGGCTATCAGGTGCAGGCACCTCATGCCTGTCCCGATTGCGGCGATCAGGATTTGCGGCCCATGGGCCGCGGCACGCAACGGGTCGAAGAACATCTGGCCGAGCTGTTCCCTCAGGCGCGGATCGCGCGCATCGATGCCGACAGCACGCGCCTGAAAGGCAGTGCGGCCGCCTTGTTCGCCAAGGTTCATGCCGGAGAATACGATCTGCTGGTAGGTACTCAAATGGTCGCCAAAGGCCACGACTTTGTAAATCTGGGACTGGTGGGGGTCCTGAATGCGGATGCCATGCTGTTTGCGCAGGACTTCCGGGCGCCGGAGCGCCTGTTCTCCCAGCTTATGCAGGTCGCGGGGCGAGCGGGGCGGCATGTAAAGGGGGGCGAGGTCATTATCCAGACCGACTATCCCGACCAGCCGGTTTATCAGTCGCTGGTGCGGCACGATTATGCCGGATTCGCCCAGTACAGCCTGGCCGAGCGTGAATCGATTGGTTTACCGCCTTGTGCTTTTCAGGCGCTCTTGACGGCCGAGGCCCGCGAACTGAAGCTGGCTCTGGATTTCCTGGCGCAGGCGCGGGCCTGGTTGCAGGAACAAATCGGCGATGGCGGCGCGGCCCTGACTCTGTATGATCCGGTTCCTTTGCGAGTGGTGCGGGTGGCCAATATCGAGCGTGCGCAGTTGTTGGTCGAAAGCCTCCATCGGCCGACTCTCCAGGTGTTTTTGGCGCAATGGTCGGCCGCCCTGCCCGAGTTGGCGGCAAAAGCCAGAGTGCGCTATCAGCTTGAGGTGGACCCGCTGGAAATTTAAGCCGGCCAGTCGCGTATCATTGACCTTTCCTTCACCTGTTACCCGCGATGTCTCCTGGCCATACCCTCGCCACTGGTTTGAATGCAATGCAACGCGAGGCCGTGCTGTATCTGAACGGCCCGTGTCTGGTACTGGCGGGAGCGGGCAGCGGCAAGACGCGGGTAATTACACAGAAAATCGCGTATCTTCTGCGCGAATGCGGCTATATGGGGCGGCATATCGTGGCGCTGACCTTCACCAACAAGGCGGCCCGCGAAATGAGCGAACGGGTCAAAACACTGGTTGATTCCAAACTGGCCAAAGGCCTGACCATCAGCACTTTTCATTCCCTGGGCGTGCGGTTTCTTCGTGAAGAGGCGCAACTGTTAAGCCTGAAGCCCCAGTTTTCGATACTCGATGCGAATGACGCACTGGCGATTATCCAGGAAATGCTGGCCACGACCGACAAGGGCCGTTTGCGTACCGTCCAGCAAATGATTTCCTTGTGGAAAAATTCCCTCATGGATCCGGATGCAGCCGAGCGCGCTGCCGCGACCCCCAACGAGATCGAAGCAGCCAAAGTCTATCGCAGCTATAACGCTACACTCGCGGCCTATCAATCGGTGGATTTTGATGACCTGATTCGCCTCCCGGCTCTTTTGCTGGAACAAAACCAGCAGGTGCGCGAGCGCTGGCAGGCGCGTGTGCAATATTTGCTGGTGGACGAATACCAGGACACGAATCTGTGCCAGTACCGGTTGGTGCAATCGCTGACCGGACAGCGGGCCATGTTTACCGCCGTAGGCGACGACGATCAGGCGATCTACGCCTGGCGCGGCGCCACGGTCGAAAACCTGGCCAAGCTGACGACCGATTACCCTGCCCTGAAAATCGTCAAGCTCGAGCAAAATTACCGTTCGGTACAACGCATTCTGTCGGCGGCCAACCAGGTCATCGGTAAAAATCCCAACCTCTTTGGCAAGAAGCTGTGGTCCGACCTGGGGGTGGGCGAGCCCATCCAGGTTACTCCCATGGAAAGCGACGAGGCCGAGGCCGAGTCGATTGCGGTAAGGATATCTGCGGCGCGTTTCGAGCGTCGGGCCGAATGGCGGGATTTTGCCGTGCTGTATCGCAGCAACCATCAGGCCCGCGTGCTGGAACAGGCGCTGCGGAATTTGCGCATCCCCTATACGATTTCAGGCGGGCAGAGTTTCTTCGAGAAAGCTGAAATACGCGATATCCTGGCCTATCTGCGCCTGGTCGCCAACGATGACGACGACCCCGCTTTCATCCGCGCCGTGACCACGCCGCGACGCGGGATAGGGCAGGTAACTTTGCAAACCCTGGGGCAATTTGCGGCGGAACGGCAAATTTCCCTGTTTTCGGCACTGTTTGAAATCGGCTCGACCGAGCGTCTGGGGGCGAAACAGCTGGAGCCATTGCAGGTATTTGGCGCTTTCATACAGCGTATCCAGTGGCGCGCCGGGCGCGGCCGGGCCGGCGAGGCGGTGACGTCCGCCGAGGCCGCGGGGCCGATACTGGACGATCTATTGAGCGCAATCCAGTACGAACGTTACTTATATGACACGCTTGAAGAGCGCCCGGCACAGACGCGCTGGCAGAATGTGCTGGAACTGGTCGGCTGGCTGAAACGCAAAGCCGAGGAAGACGGCCTGAACCTGTTTGAGCTGGTGCAGCATGTGGCCCTGGTCACGATGCTGGAGCGCGGCGAGGATGAAGAGCCCGATGCGGTCAAGCTGTCGACCCTGCATGCGTCAAAAGGCCTGGAGTACCCGCATGTCTACCTGGCGGGCGTAGAGGAAGGCTTATTGCCTCATATGGGGCGCGACGAGGAAGACGGCGATCCGGCCAAGGCGGCCGAGTCGCTGGCGCAGCGCATACAGGAAGAGAGGCGCCTGATGTATGTGGGTATTACCCGTGCGCAGCGCAGCCTGCACCTGACCTGGTGTAAAAAGCGGCGCCGGGCGCGCGAAGATGTGGTGCGCGAACCTTCGCGCTTTATCGATGAAATGGGCTTGGGCGAATTGAAGCTGCAGGAAGATCCCGAGCTTCAGGCGCTCAGCCCCAAGCAGCGCCTGGGCATGCTCAAGGCCCTGTTGAGCAAGGCTTGATCGGGGTAAGCGCATACTATAAAAAAAACCTGCCGCTAAAGGCAGGTTTTTACGATCACCAGGATCAGTTTTTATCGAAAACCGGGCTGACCCTTGCGAGGCGAAGCACGACTTACCACTGCGATCCCATGTAGAAGCTGCTGCGGGCGCGGGCTTCAGACATGGCTTTGTTCACTTCCGTGCAAAAATCCATGAAGTCGATGAAACCTTCCTTGGCCTTGGTAAATACATTCTTGACCACGGCAATAATCGAAACCGGCTCGTTGCAGCTGAGTGCATCGCGCATAAGGTTGCGCTCAAGCGAGTCGCTTAAACGAGTGTATTGGTAGTAAGTAATGCTGGACATGCTGGTCACCTGCTTTATAGGTTGTACTGACAGATGTCATTATAGGGTAAACCCTAATCGATAGTCAAGGGTTTTCCCTAATACGTTTTGGGACGTTGCAAATACTCTACTTTTCGAATCCCGGTTTAGGTGCAGCTGCGTTCGGCCAGGGCCTTTCAGGATCCCTCTATCACTATATAGAGGGTGGATTGGTGGGCCAGCCAGGCAGTTTTGAAAAATTCAGATAGCGGGCGGCCGCGGCAACCCGCTCAATCGCGGTCGGAGCGGATCCTGCGGAAATTCGCGGCACCCAGCCCAGCAGAGGTGCGTCGATGCGCAAGGCCAGCGCGGCGACAGTGGCCTCGCTGTTGAGCAGGTCCGGGTCGACCGTATTGGCGACCCAACCGGCCAGGGGCAAACCGCGCGCCGCGATGGCTTCCGTCGTCAATAATGCATGGTTGATGGCGCCAAGGCGCAGGCCGACGACCAGCACCACGGGCAAGCCTAGTTGCCGAGCAAGGTCCGCCGTGTCCATGGTGTCGTTCAGCGGTACCCGAAAGCCTCCCACTCCTTCGACCACGACGGCGCCGGCGAGTGCGGCAATCCGTTGATAACATTCGAAAATAAGTGGTAGTTCGATAGGGTGGTTTTCCAGCTTTGCGGCGATATGCGGCGCGGTGGGCTGGTGCAGCAGGTACGGCGTTGCCAGTGCCGGCGGCAGCGACACGCCGGCGTGCGCCGCCAGCGCATCCGCATCGTCGTTATGCCAGGCGCCATCTCGCCATTCCGCGCCGGCGGCGACCGGTTTCATGCCGGCTGCCGCGACACCGGCCGCGGCCAGCGCGTGCAATAGGCAACTGGCGATCAGCGTTTTGCCGATCTCCGTGTCGGTGCCGGCCACAAAATAAGCGCATGCGGGGCTATTCATGGCCGATCGCGCTTTCGAATACAGAAGCCGTGCGGGCTGCCAGGATATCGCATTCGGCGTCGTCCAGAATATAAGGCGGCATGAGATAAACGGTGCGGCCGATCGGGCGCAGCAGCAATTCGTTTTGCAGCGCATGGGTGAAAAAGCGGCGGGAAAATCGGCTTGCCGCCGCATCGTCGATCACCGCGTCGAAGGCCCAGATCATGCCGCGCTGGCGAAAATTGCGCACTCGATCGTGATGGGCCAATGGCTGCAGCGCGGCCGTCAGCCGCTGTGCCCGCGCGCGATTGGCATTGAGGACATCGTCTTCGTCAAAAATCGCCAAGGTTGCCAGCGCCGCGCGGCAGGCCAGGGGGTTGCCGGTATAGGAGTGGGAGTGCAGGAATCCCCGGGCCGTGTCGGCATCGTAGAACGCCTGGTAAATCGCATCGGTGGTCATGACCAGCGACAACGGCAGATAACCGCCGCTGATACCCTTGGACAGGCAGACGAAGTCGGGCCAGACCGCTGCTGTTTCGGGGCTTGCGCCGCACGCTTGCTCGGAAGCGAAAAAAGTCCCCGTACGGCCGCAGCCCACGGCGATCTCGTCAAAAATCAGATGGACTTCGTACTTGTCGCACAAGGCCCGTGCCTGCGCCAGATACACCGGGTCGTGCATGGCCATGCCGGTGGCGCATTGCACCAGGGGTTCGATAATCAGGGCGGCAATATGGGTGCTGCGTTGCTGCAGCAATAATTCCAGTGCGTGGGCCGCGCGGTATGCCACATCGGCGGCTGTTTCGCCTTTTTGCGCGGCACGGGCATCGGGCGACATGGCCACGTGCGCCCCGTGCAATAGCGGGCCGTACGCATCCCGGAACAGGGCGACGTCGGTAACCGCCAGCGCGCCTATGGTTTCGCCGTGATAGCTGCCCTGAAGACAGATGAACTCCCGCTTTTCGCTGTGGCCGGCATTGCGCCAGGCATGAAAGCTCATTTTCAGCGCAATCTCCACCGCCGAGGCGCCGTCCGAAGCATAGAAGCAATGGCCCAGCGCATGGCCCGTCAGCGCCGCCAGCTTTTCGGACAGGCGTATCACCGGCTCGTGGGTCAAGCCCGCCAGCATGGCGTGCTCGAGCTTGTCGAGCTGATCTTTCAATGCCGCGTTGATGCGCGGGTTGGCATGGCCGAACAGATTGACCCACCATGAGCTGATCGCATCCAGGTAGCGCTTGCCATCCGAACCATATAGCCATGCGCCCCGACCGTGGCTGACCGGCACCAGCGGTACCGATTCGTGATGCTGCATTTGCGTGCAGGGGTGCCAGACACTATGCAGGCTGCGTTGCACCATGTCCGACTGCGATTCCGATTGCGTGTATTTATCCATAGTGCTTGGCGAGCGTGTGCAGCCCGTTGATAAGCCGGTCGATCTGCTCGGCCGTATGCGCGGCCGACAACGAAATGCGCAATCGCGCGGTTTTTTTCGGTACCGTCGGCGGCCGTATTGCGGGAACCCAGATGCCTTGTTTATGCAAGCCTTCCATCAGATCCAGCGCGAGTCGATTGTCTTGAACCACCAAAGCCTGAATGGGCGTTTGCGAAGGCAGCACAGGCCAGCTCAAGCTTGCCAGCCCGGCGCGCAGCCGCGCGATCAATTGCCGCAAATGCTGCCGCCGCCACTCCTCGGTGCGCACCAGCTCTAGCGAGGCCAATAGCGTGGTGGCCAGCAAAGGCGGGCTGGCGGTGGTGAATATATAGGTGCGCGCCCGTTGCAGCAGCCATTCGATCAGGCTTGCGTCGCCGGCGACAAAGGCGCCGTAGACGCCGGCGGCCTTGCCCAAGGTTCCCATATACAGGATGCGCGGTGATGCCAGGCCGAAATGCGCCAGGCTGCCGCGTCCCTGCGGCCCCAGCACGCCAAAGCCATGGGCATCGTCCACCAGTAGCCAGGCGTCGTATTTTTCGCATAAGGCCAGCAATTCCTGCAACGGCGCAATATCGCCATCCATGCTGAACACGGCATCACTTATCACCAGTTTTCGTGGGCTGGCGTTTTTTTTCAGCAGGTATTCCAGCCGTGCGACATCGGCGTGCGGGTAAATCCTGAACTGCGCCCCGGACAGCCGCGCGCCATCGATCAGGCAGGCATGGTTCAGGCGATCTGAAAATATCGTATCTCCGGGGCCGGCCAGGGCCGGGATGATACCCAGGTTGGCCATATAGCCGGTCGAAAAATGCAAGGCGCGCGGCGCACCGACGAATTCGGCCAATGCGGTTTCCAGATCCTCGACGGCGCGTGTGTGGCCGCTGATCAGTGCGGAGGCGCCGGCACCCACGCCGTAGGCATCCAGCCCCGCATGCGCGGCGGCAATCAAGGCGGGGTGATTGGCCAATCCCAGGTAATCGTTGCTGCAGAATGCCAGATACGGCTTGTCGCCGACATTCAATATCGGCCCTTGAGGGCCTTCGACCGTCCGGCGCCTGCGCAATAGCTGGCGCTCTTGCAATTGCGTCAATTGATCGCCGATCTGAGCCATCAGGTCAGGCATGCGATACCTGTTCTTGCGATGCCTGTGTCTTGGATCGGCATTCAAAGCGCAGCGGCAACTGGTTCAGGCTGCGGTATACCGCATTGAGTCCCCAGGACTGGACGTCGCCAGCCAACCGCAGTTTCGGCAAACGCCGCATTACACTGCGCAGCGCTATCTCGGCTTCCAGATACGTCAGCGTTGCTCCCAGGCACACATGCGGGCCATAACCGAAAGACAGGTGCGAGCCTTCATTGCGTGTGATGTCGAGTCGATCGGGCGCGCTGAATTTGGCTGGGTCGCGATTGGCCGCGCCGATCAGCGGAATTACCAGCTCGCCCTTTTTCATCAGCCGGCCGTGCATTTCCACATCGACCTTGAGGCGGCGGCCGGTGTACTGCACCGGACTGTCAAAGCGCAACAGCTCTTTCAGCGCCGAGGGCAACAAGGACGGCGTCTGTTGCAGCAACTGCCATTGCCGCGGATGTGCCAGCAGCGCCAGCATGCCGTTGCCCAGCAGGTTCCGGGTTGTCTCGTGGCCCGCAAACAGCAAGGTGCAGCACTGGGCCAGCAGTTCCTTGGAGGTAGCGATCCCGCCATCGGCCTCTGCCACGATCAATTGGCTGATGAGGTCGTTGCGGGGTCGCAGGCGGCGTTGAGCCAGCAGGCCGCGAAAATAGTCGCTCATGGCCATCAGGCCGGCCTGGGCGCGCCGGGCGGTTTCGATGCTTGGCGTCGGGCTGCCGATAAAGCCGGCGATATCGTCGGACCATGCCACGAAGTCGTTGCGATCGGCCGCATCGATCCCCAGCATGGCGGCGATTACCAATGCCGGCAGAGGCCTGGCGAAATCGTGCATGAAGTCGAATTGTGTTGTTTCAAAGGAGCCCTGCGTTTCCGTTTCGCCTGACTGAACCCCGGTGATGATCTGATCCAGCAGGCCATCCGCGATGGCCTGAATCTGCGGGATCAATGCCTGCAACGCCGCGGGCTTGAAGCCTGCGCTCATGATCTGCCGCAGGCGCGCATGCCGTGGGGCGTCAAGAAACAATATCGAACGAGCGAAAATGCGCTTGAAGGCGCGCAACTCGTTCCTTGCCTCCAGCCCGCTGCTATTGACCCAGCCGCCGGCACGGCGCACCGAGAAGCGCGGGTCGCGCAATACGCTTGCCACATCGGCGTGTCTGACCAATAGCCATGCGCCGCCGCAGAACTCCCTATTCCAGTGCAGCGGTCCGGCCGCATGCAAAGCGCGGTAGGCTGGGTAGGGATCGTTGAGGAATTCACGATTGATCATGCCGGGCCTTTTGATGCGGTTCTCCGACTTTGCCGTGCCAGGCGACGAAGATTCGCATCGGTTTTTCGTAAGCGGGTGGGGCGCTGGTGCGTGGCATGACAGGCTGTCTCTGGCGTGTTCGGTTATGGGCGGATATATTCTAGGACCAAACCTGTTTGGCCAGACAGCGGGGTTGCATTTGCATTCAATGCCGTGCCGGATGCCAGTTTGAAACTTTTAATTGAGAGTTAGTGCACAATAGTCGCTTTAACCGGACGATCTGCGAACCACTATGTCTTTACGCCCCGCCCCGCTAACTGGAATTCGTGTTTTAGACCTTACCCGTGTCCTGGCCGGGCCGTGGTGCACGCAGAACCTGGCCGATCTGGGGGCCGAAGTCATCAAGATCGAACGCCCCGGTTCGGGAGACGATACCCGCAGTTGGGGGCCTCCGTACGTCAAGGATCAGAACGGCCATGACACCACCGAAGCGGCCTACTATGCCTCGGCCAACCGCAACAAGCTGTCGGTGGCACTGGATATGTCCACCAAGCAAGGCGCCAGCCTGATTCGCGAACTGGCCCTGCAATGCGATATCCTGGTGGAAAATTTCAAGGTGGGCGGGCTGCGCAAGTACGGCCTCGATTACGACAGCATCAAGGCCATCAATCCGGCCTTGATCTATTGTTCCATTACAGGGTTCGGCCAGACCGGCCCCTACGCGAGCCGGCCCGGCTACGATTTCATGATCCAGGGCATGGGCGGGCTCATGAGTATTACCGGCGAGCGCGACGATCTTCCAGGCGGCGGCCCCCAAAAAGCAGGCGTGGCGGTGGCCGATCTGATGACCGGCATGTATTCCACCGTGGGCATTCTGGCTGCCTTGCACGAGCGCACCCGCAGCGGCCTGGGCCAGCATATCGATATGGCTTTGCTGGATTGCCAGGTGGCCATGCTGGCAAACCAGAATCTGAACTACCTGACCACCGGCGTGGCACCCAGGCGGGCCGGCAATGCCCATCAAAACCTGGTTCCGTACCAGGTCTTCGCCGCCACCGACGGTCATTTGATTGTAGCGGTGGGCAACGATAGCCAGTTCCGGGCGTACACCCAGGTGATCGGTCGCCCGGATCTGGCCGCCGATGAGCGCTTCAAAACGAATCCCGGTCGGGTCATCAATCGCGAGGTGCTGGTTCCCATGTTGGTCGAGGCCATGAAAGGGCAGGCGCGCGACTACTGGCTGGCCGAGCTTGAAAAGGCGGGCGTTCCGGCCGGGCCGATCAACACTATCGATCAGGTTTATCAAAACCCCCAGGTCCAGTCGCGCGGCATGCACATGTCTTTGCCGCACGGCAGCGCCGGGCATGCGCCGGTGGGGGCAAGCCCTTTGCGGCTTTCAGGCAGCCCTGTCAATTATCGCCATGCCGCCCCCTTGCTGGGCGAACATACCGAGCAAGTACTGCGTGACCGCCTGGGGCGCTCGGACGAAGAGATCCGCCAGTTGATCGGCAGGCCGTAGGTGGTCGGCATGGCCCGTTTACGGCAATGCGTGCATGGAAACTGGGCTATCGTTGAAGAACAGAATTATTGTTAATTTTGCGCCCCAGCGTGGGCGCGAGGCGTTGGGAGTGAATTCAAATGAAGAATATTAAAGTCATAGGCATAGTCGGCGCAGGAGCGATGGGGCGTGGAATCGCCCAAATCGCCTCCCAGGCCGGCTACGAAGTCCTGTTGTTCGACCTGAATGCCGAAGCCGTCGCGGCGGCTCGGGATAATCTGAAGCAAACCTGGGACAAACTGTCGGGCAAGGGGAAAATTGCCCCCGAACTCGCCGCCGCATCGCTGGCGCGCGTCCAGGCGTGCACCGATCTGCATTCCATGAGTCGGGCCGATTTGGTCATCGAAGCCGTGGTAGAGCGTCTGGACGTCAAGTGCGAGCTGTTTCAAAAACTTGAAAGCATCGTGCCGGAAGATTGCCTGCTGGCCTCCAACACCTCGTCTCTGTCCATCACCTCCATCGCCGCCGCCTGCGTACGGCCCGACCGGGTATTGGGATACCACTTCTTCAATCCGGTGCCGCTGATGAAGGTGGTCGAAGTGATCGACGGCTTGCGCAGCGACCCCGCCGCGGGCGATGCGCTAATGGCGCTGGCCCGCGATATGGGGCACACGCCGGTACGCGCCAAGGATATGCCGGGTTTTATCGTGAATCATGCCGGCCGAGGAATGAACATCGAAGGCTTGCGACTGGCCCAGGAGGCGGTGGCGCCGTTTTATCAGGTGGATGCCATCATGCGCGAGCAGGCTGGTTTTCGCATGGGGCCTTTTGAACTGCTCGATTTGACCGGGCTCGATGTTTCGCACCCCGTCATGGAGTCGATTTACCGGCAGTTCTATGACGAGCCCCGATTCCGTCCCTCGCCGATCACGGCCACACGCACTGCGGGCAGGCTGCTGGGGCGCAAGGTGGGCGAAGGCTTTTATACATATCCGGACGGCCGTAAACAGGTTCCTGCCGAGCCGGCGGTGCCCCCCACGGTGGGCGGCTTGAAAGTCTGGCTGGCTCCTTATCATTCGGCGGGACACAAGCGCGCTTCAGCCTTGTTGAAAGAGCTGGGCGTCAATGTCATCGCCAGCGACCATCCTCCCGTCGATGCCCTGATCGTGGTAACACCCTTCGGCGAAGATACCGCCACGGTGATCGGCTCGCATCAGCTCGATGGCGAGCGCACGGTTGCCCTGGACACCTTCTTTGGCCTGGAGCAGGGCAAGCGCCGTGTATTGATGTGCTCGCCCGCTACCCAGCCCAAGTGGCGCGATGCGGCGCACGCCCTGTTTGCGTCCGATGGCACGGGTGTTTCAGTCATCGACGATTCGGCGGGTTTTGTGGCGCAGCGCATAGTGGCCACCATCATCAATGTCGCGGCCGATATTGCCCAGCAAACGATTGCCACACCGCATGATATCGATTTGGCCGTCTCGCTGGGCTTGGGCTACCCCCAAGGCGGGCCATTGTCGATGGGTGATAGCCTGGGCTCGGCGCATGTGCTGGAAATCCTGCGCGCCATGTATCGCGTCACGGGCGACGACCGCTACCGTGCCAGCCTGTGGCTGCAGCGTCGTGTACAACTGGGTTTGTCGCTGCGCGCCGAGCCCGTCTGCAAGGCGCGGTAGCCGGGCTTTCAGGTCCATGGGGGCCACGCTCCGGCGGCTTGGCCCCGGAAAGCAAAAAGCCGCTACGAAGAAAAGTAGCGGCTTTTTGCCGGGTGACTCATTGGCCCTCGCGGGCGGCCTTATTTGGCGGCGTGCACCATGTATTCAACAGCGGCATGCATTTCAGCATCGGTGGCTTGCGAGCCGCCGCGCGGGGGCATGGCGCCGATGCCATGGATGGCATTCTGAACCATAGCGTCGATGCCGGTGGCGATGAACGGCGCCCAGGCTGCCTTGTCGCCAAACTTGGGCGATCCTGCCGCACCCACCGCGTGGCAGGCGAAACATACTGCTTTGTAGAGTTTTTCGCCGGCTGGATCGATAGCGGCTTCGGCGGCGGGGGCCGCTGCAACCTTGGCAGCTTCAGCTTTAGGGGCCGGCGCGGCGGCGGGTGCCGGTGCTGCGGCGGCTACTGCAACAGGCTTGGCTTCGGCTTGCTTGGCTTCGGGGGCGGGAGCCGCAGGTTCTTTGAACGATGCGCCCGACTTGTTGGCCATGTAGGCGATTGCCCGGGCTACTTCATAATCGCTAAGCGAAGGATTGCCGCCCTTCGGAGGCATGGCGCCAATGCCGTGTATGGCGTTTTTGATCATGGCATCGTAGCCAGTCTTGATGAACGGAGCCCAGGCGGCGTGATCGCCGACTTTCGGGGCGCCGGCCGCACCGGCAGTATGGCAGGCGGTACAGGTCGAGTCGAAAACCTGCTGCCCGGTCTTGAACACCTTGGGCGCGTTGGCGTCGACCAGGTCGAAGCTGGCGACAGGCTTGATGCGGGCCTCGATGGCGGCGGGCGTGAGCGTGTCGGATCCGGCGCCGACCTTGTTGCCGGAGGTGACCAGATTGGCCAGCATGATGATAAGGATGATCGGGATCAGGAACGCCAGAACCACAGTCACGATAAGCTGTTTGGGGGTTTTTATGAGGCCTTCGTGGTCCTCTATAGTTTCTTCAATATGCTCTTCGGTGTTGTTCATGGTCGAATCCTGCGTGTACGTGATTCAAGGCGCTTCGTGGCCTGATGCTCGTTACTATGGTTGAAAGACAGAGGCAAGCAGCGTTTACGTGCTTTTTCACCACCCAAGTCCGCGATTATACCGAGACTACTGCTTAAATGCAGAATTGCGCTTCTTTTGAATACATCCCGCAGATCGGGAGGGTGCGGGAGGGCGTAAAAAAGCCGACATGAAAACACGCTACAATGACGTCCCCTGCGCCCGTAGTTCAATGGATAGAATGAGAGTTTCCGAAGCTCTTGATACAGGTTCGATTCCTGTCGGGCGCACCACTTCTCGAATCACAGCGCCGCTCAGCATTAGCCAGGCCCAAGCAACATGCTTTTGATGGCATCCGAAAATAGCTCGGCCATGGTCTGTATGGTATCGGGCCGGTAGTTCGGGCGCGTATAAAAGAACTTCATCCGGAAGCACCCATCCATCAGGTAGGCATACACGTGCAGGTGGTAATCGGCAAGGTTCTGTGCGGCCACCGTATCGGGCAGGTCCATGAGCGCGGGGGCGGGGGGCAGGAACAGGCTGCCATCGTAATTGTCCTCCCAGACGTCGCCGATATACTGAAACAGTGTTTTGACCTGGTCTTGCCTGGCCAGCTCCCTGGCGCGTGGATCGTCGCTGAAATAGCGCAGAGCGCTATGCCCCAGCCCATTGTCGGGAATGGCGCGATATTGTTCCGATACGGAAGACAGGGCCCGCGCGGGCGATAGCCCCTGGTCGGTCAAGGCTGATTCCAGCCTGACGGTGATCGGGGTATGGGTAATGAACCATCCTACCGTGCGCGATACATCCATTTCAGGGATGCAGGTTTCCCGGCCGTGCGCGACTTTGTGGAAGATCAGGCTTTTCTGGCCGGATATCCGGTGCGCGGTAATCGCCAGCGCGGCAACGATGGCATGTACCAATGTGGCCTGGAAGGCGCCTGCCCAGTGCCGGCGCGCCTGATTCACCTGGGCCTGGTCCAGCACCTGGAAGGCATGCGCTTGTATGTCGCTTTGCAGGGCCGCGGCGTTGGGGGCGTCTTCGGGAAACTCGGCCGTGTCGCGTGCCTGCTCCAGCCAGTAGTCCAGTTGCTGCGCCGCCTGGCCTTGCCTGGCGTAGTCGATCACGCCTTCCACCCAGGTATGGAAAGGGGTCGTCTTATGCGGGAACGCCGGCTCGCGGCCTTCGCTGAGCGCCGTATAGGCTGTGCGCAGGTCTTCCAGCGTGACTTGCAGGGAAATGGCGTCGCTGACCAATTCGTGCATGGTAAAGAAAAAATGATGATCGAGGCTGGCAGGGTCTTCAAAGAAGGCAGCCCGAATGACCGGCCCTCTTGCGATATCCAGGCTGTCGTGCAGCTGTTGAACCTTGGTATCGATGAAGGCCAGCCGGGTGGGGGCATCTGCGTCGGGGACCGTGAAATGGTCGACGGGAATCGTATAGACGTCGTCGCTTGATGCGAAGTGCTGGGTATAGTTGCCCTGCGCGTCCGGCTCAAACCTGAGCCGGATCGCATCATGCTGCTGTATCACCCGGCGCAGGGCGCTTTGGAGCGTGGGGATGTCCAGGACATGTCCGCAGCGCGCAATGAAGCCGACATTGAATTTGTTGGGGTTGGGTTTGGCCCAGCTGAAGTAGTAGCGCTGCATCGGGCTGAGAGGCAGCGTGCCCTGCGGCGTCTTCGTATCGGTGGATTTGGCTGTCGGGGCGTTTTCCGCATGCCTGGCGAGCGCGGAAAGGATGGGATGTTGATAGAGGTCGCGCGGGCTCAGGAAAAATCCGGCAAGGCGTGATTTCGTGCATACCCGTGCAACCAGTATGGAGTCGCCGCCCACGGCGAAGAAATCGTCGTCGATATCAATGCTGCCGTGCCCCAGCACTTCCTTCCAGATGGCAAGCAGCACTGTTTCCGTGGGAGTGCGGCCGACCTGGACAGCGTCTTCGACCGCAGAGAATTGTGGAAGCCGAAGACCATTGCGATCGAGCTTTCCATTGGGCAGTTGCGGCAATTGTTCTATATGGATGAAGCGCGACGGTACCATATAGGCGGCAAGGCTTTGGGACAGGAAAGACCGTAATTCGCTTGCGATGACTGCGGCGGGTTCGGTGCCGGGGCGTGTCTCGTAGAAAGCGACCAGTTGTTTGCCTGCCGCGCCGTCCAGGCCCGCGACGGCACAAGCCCGGATGGCCGGATGTTTGGCAAGGGCGGTCTCTACTTCGCCTGGCTCGATGCGTACGCCCCGGATCTTGATCTGGAAATCGCTGCGGCCCAGGTAATGCAGCGTGCCGTCCACCTCTTGGCGTACGATATCGCCGGACCTGAACAGCTTCGCGTGCTCGGGGTCGGCGGAATGATTGAAAGGATTGGCGATGAACTTTTGCGCGGTCAGGTCGGGGCGGCGAAGGTACCCCAAGGCCAGCCCGGGGCCGGACACATGGAGTTCGCCCGGTTCGCCGGCATTGACGGGTTCCAGCTTGTCGTTCAACACATGGACTTTCATGCGGCCTATGGGGCGTCCGATGGAAGCAACTTCTTCTTCCTGCTCGCTTCGTTCAATCTCAGAGCATGTTGCGTCGGCGGCCATTTCGGATGAGCCATAAAGATTCAGCAGGACGGCATTGGGCGCAAGCTGCGCAGCTTGGCCCGCCAGCTTGCCGGTCAGGGCTTCTCCCGAGGATGTAAGGTAGCGCAAGGACGGCAGATCGACGTCCGTTTGTGCGTGGGCTTCGAACAGGGCCCCCAGCAGCGAAGGCACCGCCACCAGCCTGGTCGCTTGGCTTTCCGCCAGTAAGGACAACAAGGCCTGGGGGTCGTGCGCGGTCGCGTCATCGACCAGGACGCCAGGTATGCCTTGCAGCAGGCCGCCGAAGGTTTCCCAGACGGAATCGACGAAGTTCAAGGAGGTTTTCAGGCAGGCGAGTTCCTGGGCGTTGAACGGATAGGATTCCCACATCCAGACAAAGCGGCTGAGCATGGAGCGATGCGTACCGAGCACGCCTTTGGGTGTCCCGGTGGAGCCGGATGTATACACCACATAGGCCACGGGGTCGACGGGATCGGCTGTCACGTTGGGTAGGGGGCTTGTGCTGGGCGATACCTGGGCGACATCGATCCACTGGGCATCCGTCCTGCCTCCCAGGCCCGACGATGATGCCTGCTTGCCGACAGCGCATACGATGGGCGCCGCGGTGTCTTTCAGCATGAATTCGAGACGGTCCATAGGATAGGCGGGATCGAGCGAGACCCATGCGGCGCCCGCTTTCATGATGCCCAGCATCGCGGCCACGGCTTCGATGCTGCGCGCAAGATGCAGGCCGACGATAAGCGGAGCGTGGGTGGCCTGACTGGCAGGCGCGTCCCCCAGCCGCCGGTGGATGTCATGCGCAATGCCGTTGGCCATGGCATCCAGTTCGGCGTAAGTCACCTGGGTATTGCCACTGATCAGGGCAACTGCCTGTGGCATGCGGCCAGCCATGGCCTCGAACATGCGGTGCAGCAGATCGGGGGGGTTCGAGCTTGAGGTCTCTGACATGGCGGGTTCTTTATGGCTTGGTTTGGGCTAGGCGGCTGGCGGGAAGCGACATGGCTATGGCACTTGCCGCCATGGCCGCGAAAGCGAACAGGAACGGTGCGATGGGGCTGATGCCGCTGAGTGCGCCGCTTGCGATAGAAGCCAGGCCCCATACGGCGGCATTGATCGAAATGGTGATGCCGAGAATCCAGCCCTGCTGCTGCTCGTCGACCGTATGGGTGAACAGCACAATGATGGCGCCGTAGGCCACAGATACCAGGACAGCAATAGGTACGGCGATAATCATTTGCACCAACATGCTGTGCGTGGCGATGGACACCGCGATGAGCGCGGCTGTGCCTCCTAGCCCGCACAGGGACAGCCGCCGGGCGCTGACATGGCGCTGGAGGAAAGGCAGGACGACACCGTAAGCCAGGCAAAAGCCTATACCCAAGGCACTCATCAACAGCGATACCGTACCCGTGTCTTCGTTGAACCGCGTAATCAAAAGACTGGGCAGGAACAGGAAGTACGTGCCCCAGGCAAACTGCATCAAGCCGAAAATGATGGCCAATCGCTGTATGGCGGGCGTGCCCCAGGCGCGGCGGAAACCGTGCACGCCCATGAAGAGGTCAATTTTATTCGCCGGTGCTCTTGAGACCGGCGGTTCCTTGAACATATAGCAGAACAGCGCAAGTACTGCCATGGCCAATGCGGCCGTCAGGAGGAAGGGCAGGATGAAATCCGATGCCTGTACGAGGCTGTCATGCGACAGGGAGCCCCCGATCAGCGGGCCAAGTATGAATCCAATGGAAGATACCAACAGACATATATTCAGGGCCAGGGGCCGTTTTTGGGGCGGGGCATTGTCTACCGCCGCCGCCTGGGCCACCGCCTGGCTGCCCGCCGTGGCGCCGCCGATGATGCGCCCCAGGATGAGAAGCCAGATCAGATTGAACGCAATGGCGCCGGCAATCAGAAGGAAGCTTGCCGCAATTCCGATCAGGCACAAAATAAGAATCCGCCGTCTGCCGAGCCGGTCTGACAATTCACCGAGCACCGGCGCCATGTACAGCATGATCAACTCGTAAATCCCGATGGCAAATCCGTACACCATGTAGCGTATGGCAAGGTTGTCGCCGCCCATGAGCAGAGGCGGTTCGTCGAGCAGCAGGGCGGCCAGGGTCGGGATCACGATGGTGTAACCCGTACTGTCGATCAGTATGATGAGAAATAGCGGTGTTAGCTGGCTCAGACTGACGGCGGATTTGCGCACAATGCCTCCTTGGGTCGTTCTGCCTTCAAAGCTTTAAAAAAATTCGGCAGCACAAAGGCAGATTCAAAGCCATACTGTGTTGCGGTGCGAGAGGCTTTCTTTGTATGGTCACCCACTGATCTACTATTATCAATCATTTACGGAGCTTACATGACAATACCGACCAATTTCGGCAAGCGCCCGCAATGGCTGACATTCGATTGTTACGGCACACTGATTCAGTGGGACGAGGGTTTGTTAGCCGCCGTGCAGGCCATTCTTGCCAAAAAAGGTGCCCAGGAAGTATCGGCACGTGAGTTTCTGTGTGTCTTCGATCGTCATGAACATGCCTTGGAGGTCGAACGGCCGCACCGCAGCTTCCGGGACGTGGCTGGCGTGTCGCTGATGCGGGCGCTCGAAGAACTGGGCTTGCCTCCGGGAAAAGAAGACATCGAACTGCTGACCCGCCGCATCTCCGCCATGCCGCCTTTTCCCGAAGTCGTACCGGCCTTGTCGCAACTGAAAAAGATGGGGTTCCGCCTATGCATCATCTCCAACACCGACGACGACATCATCGCGGGCAATGTGGCACAGCTTGGCAACACCATCGATCAGGTCATTACCGCCCAGCAGGCGCAGGTATATAAACCCAGTGTGCAGATATTCAGCCATGCGCACCGCACACTGGGTGTCGGTATGGAGGATGTCATGCATATCTGCGCGAGCCCTCATTTGGATCTGCAAGCGGCACGGGATATCGGTTTTCGCTGCATATGGATAGATCGCGACACCGGTCGCCAGCCTTTGTCCGATTACACGCCCGATGCCATTTTGCCCAAGCTGGACCGGGTGCCTGTTTTATTCAAGCAATTGGGCTGGGCGGCCGTGTAGACGTCGCATAATTCGGTGCGCATGGCGCTGAAAGATCCGAAGGTATTGAAAAGCCTGCATTTCCAGGGCGCCGAAGTCATGGAGAAAACGCCGGGACAATGCCAGGACTACATCAATAGCGAATATGACCGTTGGTCGAAGACCATTAAAAGAATCGGCCTGAAGATGAACTGATCATTCCGCCAGGTCGATTCACGGTGCCCGGATCAGGGGCGCTTGAGCGCGGCATGGTAACGGGCCACGTAGGCATCGAAGCTTTCGGTGTCGCTTTGTTCCAGCCTGACCTGTTCCTGCAGGGATTGCCCCGCCAAATCGGCAAGCGCTTGCTGCTTGGACTGGCTGAGCGCAACGGCCCGCAGCGCGTCGCGGTGCCGCTGGCTCTGCCGCAGGGTGTAGTCGTGCAGGCTGATCCGCTCGTCACGCAGCGCGCGCAGCAATCGGGTCGAAGGGGTCTGCTCGCTGTCTTGAAGCTTGGGTGCCTGTGCCTGCACGGCCTGGGCATAGTGCTGGCCGCCGCCATGGGCGGCATCCAGCATCTGGGCGTAGGGCAAAATACGCTCGAGCAGCTCATTGCCCCACTGGACCAGGCCGATGGCTTGATCTGACTCGGTTGCGTCTGCCTTGACGAGTTGCAGGCCGGGCTTGCGGCCTTCTTTCACTACCGTGCTGAAATTATTGCGGCTATTGCGGCACATTCCCGTTTCGGGGAAGAAAGGGCTGTCTTCGGACGCGCAAAACAGCAGGAACGCATCCATGAAATGGCTGGTCTGCGCTGAAATGCCGATTGGCGACTCCGGGTCGATATCCAGGCAGCGCACTTCAATGTATTGCACGCCGCGTGCGGCCAGCGCGGTGGCGGGACGTTCGCAGCGTCCGGTGGTGCGCTTGGGACGGATGGTCGAATAATACTCGTTCTCGATCTGCAGGATATGAGTATTGAGCTGGATCCATTCGCCGTTGCGGTGCGTGCCTATTGCTTCATAAGCGGGCCACGGCTTGGTTACCGCGTTATACATGCGGTTCAGGAAGGTTTCGATATCGTTGTAACAGAGCTGCAATTCCGATTGGGCCTTGTTCTGATAGCCGAAATCGCTCATGCGCAGGCTCGTTGCGTAGGGCAGATACAGGGTGTCGTCGTCCAGGCTGAGCAGCGAGTGCTTCGTGTCGCGCAAGAATTTGCGGGATACCGCCGGCGAGGCCCCGAACAAGTACATCAGCAGCCAGGAATAGCGCGTAAAGTTGCGGATCAGGGCCAGATAGCCTTTGGAACGCCGGTCTTCGATCGAAGACCCGTCGACGCCGAAGTGCTCCCAGATTTCGTCGGGCAGGGAAAAATTGTAGTGCACGCCCGCAATGCATTGCATGGTTTTGCCATAGCGTTCGGCCAGACCGCGTCGATACACATGTTTGAGCATGCCGGTGTTTGAACTGCCATACCAGGCGATTGGAATGTCGGCTTCCTCGGGCAGGTGCGCCGGCATGGATTGATTCCAGATCAGCTCGTCGCGCAACTGTTGTGCAACAAAGCGGTGGGTGTCTTCCAGCTCTTGCAGCAGGCCGGCGACGGAGTCGTGAGTGCCGGTAATCAATTCGAGCAGGGACTCGGAATAGTCGGTCGTGATCCGGGGGTTGGTCAGCGCAGATCCCAGTGCAACAGGATGAGGCGTCGTGGCCAGCACCCCTTGATTGTCGACGCGCAAGCCCTCTTTTTCGATACCGCGCAAGATACCTTTGAGCAGCCTGGGGTTCTGGCGCAGTGCGGCGTGGCGTTCGGAGCTAAGAGTCATCACAGGAGTATTTTTATGAATTCAGCCTGCGATTTTACGGGTGTTTCGGAATTTGTGGTGAAGAGGGGCCACGGCCCGAGGGGTCAAGCGCAGGCCTTTCGATGACAGGCCAGGGAACGGTAAACTGATTCTTCCATCAATTAAACAGCAGAGGGAGGTTCCGTGTTCAGGTATGCCGGAATCGTTGTCATTTTTCTTGCCTTGCTGGCAGGGTGTTCGCCGCAGTACAACTGGCGGGAAGCCCGGGTGGCCGGCGGAGCGGCCAAGGCGATCTTCCCCGACAGGCCTGTTACCCAGCAGCGGAAACTCGAGTTCTCCGGCCATCAGGTCGAGTTTTTCCTGACGACGGCCAAGGTCAACGATGTGGTGTTTGCGGTGGGCTATGCGTCTTTGCCTGCGGGATTGCCCGATAACGATCAACTGCGGCGGGATTTCGGCCAAGGGGTGATCCGCTCGCTGTACCAGGGCCTGGGTGTGGCGGTACCCGAGGTTCTTCCAGACTTCGGCAGCCGTTTTGCCATCGACGGCACAACGCCTCAAGGGCCTGCCAGGCTCGAAGCTAAGGCTTGGTTGCTGCCGCAGGGCCTGGTCGAGGGTATGGTGACAGCGGCTGCCGGATCTTACCCGCAGCCGGAAGCGGATGAATTTTTTCGCTCGCTGGTGCTGACTCGGTAAGTACGTTTAGCCAGCCGGCCTGGAGCGCTGCCGTAATAGCCGCCTGCCGGCTGTGTACCTGGAGTTTCTTGCAGGCATTGTGAATATGAAAATTGACAGTGCGTTCGGCGATGCCCAGAATCACTCCCATTTCCCAACTGGTCTTGCCGATTGCAGCCCAGCGCAAGCAGGTGAGTTCTTTGGTGGTAAGAGGATTCATGCGTCCGTTCTCCGTACATCGATGCCAAGTTTGATTACATTTATTTAACTAATGTATCAATTTTATTCATATCGGTAAAACGCAGAAGGACAAAACAATGCCCGGGCGGCCGGATAGTGATAAAATCCTACTTCGATTCAGCGCCGATTTGCTTGATCTGCTTGCGGGCGCCTCATAAATCCAGCTAAAGAGGTCCATATGGCCCATATTCCCGTTTCCGCGTCTGCCGTACAGCCCATACTTCCCCCTTCCACCCCCGACGTCCCCATTCCCAGCGGCTCAGTCGGATTTGTATCTCCCCGGTTTTTTACATTCAGCGATCCATTGCCGCTTGCCAGCGGCCAGGTTTTGCCGTCTTACGAACTGGCAGTTGAAACTTACGGAGTGCTTAACGAAGCCCGTAGCAACGCCGTGCTGGTTTGCCATGCGCTGAATGCCTCGCACCATGTGGCCGGGATGGCGGCCAACGACGCCAAGGATCTGGGGTGGTGGGACAATATGGTCGGCCCCGGCAAGGCTGTCGATACCAATCGTTTCTTTGTGATCGGGGTCAATAACATTGGCTCCTGTTTTGGCTCGACCGGCCCTGTCAGCCTTCACCCCGATACTGGCAAGCCCTGGGGGGCGGCTTTTCCCGTTCTGACCGTCGAAGATTGGGTGCGCGCCCAGGTTCGGCTGGCCGACTCATTGGGAATAGAAAAATTCGCCGCGGTCATGGGGGGATCGCTGGGGGGGATGCAGGCATTGAGCTGGGCGGTTACCTGCCCCGATCGGGTTGGGCACTGCATTGTCATTGCCAGTACACCGCGCCTGTCGGCCCAGAATATCGGCTTTAACGAAGTGGCGCGCCGCTCGATCATTTCCGACCCCGATTTCCACGGCGGCGATTACCTGGCGCACAACACCGTGCCCAAGCGCGGCCTGTCGGTCGCCCGCATGCTGGGCCACATCACCTACCTGTCCGACGACGATATGGCCGAAAAATTCGGCCGTACCCAGCGCGCGCCGGCCGCTGGAGGCGAATTCCATTATGGCTACGACGTCGAATTCGAAGTGGAATCCTATCTGCGCTACCAGGGCGAAAAGTTTTCCGGCTATTTCGATGCCAATACATATTTGCTGATTACCCGGGCACTCGATTATTTCGATCCGGCGCGCAATTATGGCGGCGATCTGGCCCAGGCCCTCGACAAGGTCAGCGCCGACTTCCTGCTGGTGTCGTTTACCACCGATTGGCGCTTTCCGCCCGCCCGTTCGCGCGAGATTGTCCGTGCCTTGCTTAAAAACAAGCGGCCGGTCACGTATGCCGAGATCGATGCGCCGCACGGCCACGACGCGTTTCTGCTTGAAGACCCCCGTTATCATGCCGTGGTGCAGGGTTATTACGATCGGATTGCGTATAAACTGGGCCTGCCCGAGCGCACCTCGACCACCGGAGTCTTAGCGTGACCACGATTCAATCTGCCGCGGACCAGAGCCCCTTGCGGCCCGACCTGGCGCGTATTGCCAGCTGGATCATGCCGCAAAGCCGCGTGCTCGACCTGGGTTGCGGCGACGGCGACCTGCTGGCCTATTTGCGCGACAAAAAAGAAGTCGAAGGGGCTGGGGTCGAGCTGAATAGTGCGCATTTCATCGCCTCGGTACAGCGTGGCGTATCGGTGGTTCAGCAAAATCTCGAAGAAGGCCTGGCGCTGTTCGACGACCAGCAGTTCGATACGGTGGTGCTGTCCCAGACGCTGCAATCCATGCACCATACCGAGCATATCCTGCGTGAGATGGCCCGGGTGGCGCGCTTCGGGATCGTGTCGTTTCCCAATTTCGGGTACTGGCCGCATGGCTGGTCGATTTTGCGCGGGCGCATGCCGGTTACCGGCGAAATGCCTTACCAGTGGTACGACACGCCCAATATTCATTTGTGCACGCTCAAAGATTTCCAGGATCTCGCGGCTTCGCTTGATTTGCGCATTACGCATCTGGCAACCTTCAATTTCAACAAAGAAGTTCGTTTGCTGCCGAGCTGGCGCAGTACGCTGGCCCTGTACCGGTTTGAATCGCCCAAACGGGCCGCTTGAAAAAAACAGGGGGAATCATCGTTTCTTCGTCCAATGTATATGCCAGTCCGCGCGTCATTCCCCTGCTGGTTCTGGGGTTTGCCAGCGGTTTGCCGCTGGCCCTGACGAGCGGCACCTTGCAGGCCTGGGCCACCGTGTCCAATGTGTCCCTTCAGGATATCGGCTTCCTGACCTTGATCGGCTCGGCCTATACGCTCAAGTTTTTGTGGGCGCCGTTTGTCGATCGTTATGCGCCGCCCATGCTGGGCCGGCGTCGCAGCTGGATTTTCTTCACTCAACTCCTTTTGGCGCTGGCCATTGCGGGCATGGGCCTGCTTTCGCCGTCGAACAATCTGGGCGCGCTGGCGGCGCTGGCGCTGGTAGTGGCGTTTTTATCGGCCACCCAGGACATTGCCTTCGATGCCTATAGCACCGACGTACTGCGCAAACACGAGCGGGCTGCCGGCGCGGCCGTCAAGGTACTGGGCTATCGGCTGGCCATGATCGTGTCTGGCGGCCTGGCCCTGGTTCTTGCCGATCAGTGGCTTGGTTGGGGCAATACCTATTTCCTGATGGGCCTGTTCATGGTTGTGTGCGCGTGTGCGACCCTCATGGCGCCCGAGCCCGAAGAGGTAGCGCGGGCGCCCAGAACGTTGGCGCTGGCGGTGGTGGAACCGCTGGCCGAATTCTTCCGGCGGCGCGGCGCCATCACAATCTTGCTGCTGATTGTTCTGTACAAGCTGGGCGATGCCTTTGCGGGTGCGCTGTCAACCACCTTTTTATTGCGCGGCGCCGGGTTCAGCGTTTCCGAAGTCGGCACTGTCAACAAGGTGTTCGGCCTGATCGCCACGATTGTCGGCGCCCTGATGGGTGGTTCATTGATGGCGCGCCTGGGCCTGTACCGATCCCTGATGCTGTTCGGGATTCTCCAGGCCGTGTCGAATTTCGGTTATTGGCTGCTCGCGGTGACACCGCCCCATCTTTATTCCATGGCGGCCGTGGTTGCCTTCGAAAATCTATGCGGCGGCCTGGGTACGGCGGCGTTTGTGGCCTTGCTCATGGCGCTTTGCAAGCATGAGTTTTCCGCCACGCAGTTTGCCTTGCTGTCGGCCCTGTCGGCGGTGGGCCGCACTTACCTGGCCGGGCCGTTGACTCCGCCGCTGGTGGAGCATCTTGGGTGGCCGGTGTTCTTCACCACAACGGTATTCATTGCCATGCCAGGCCTGATACTGTTGTGGTGGCGGCGCGCCGAAATCGAAGGCCTTGAAACCCTGCACTCCTGATTCCGCCCTCCTGGCGGCCGCCTGCCAGCCGTTCGCGCTCATTTGCCGCTTCCCCCACCGAGATATCCGTATGAAAACCGAAAGTTTTATTCCTGGCAAAGACGCCTCCCTCGAGTCGACCATCGAAACCATGAGGGGAAAGCTGGCCGCGCGCGGGTTTCGCCTCAACGAGTCGTCCTTGTTGCATGAAGTCGATGGCATCTGGTCGACACACATGAAAGACGATGAGTGCCCAATGCTGTTTTCCAACGGCAAGGGGGCAACGGAACTGGCCGCGCGCGCCAGCGCCTACGGCGAGTTTTTCGAGCGTCTTGGCACTCATTATTTCTGGACCCATTTTTATCTGGGCGAAACCCGTGCCAACAGCCCTTTTACGCATTATCCGCAAGAGCGCTGGTTCGCTCCAACGGCCGACGGCAAGTGGCCGGCTGAATTGCTCAACCCGGAGTTGCACGCTTTCTACAACCCGGACGGCAGCATCGATGGCGAAGTGCTGGTCGACCTGAACTCCGGCAATGTGGCGCGCGGCATCTGCGCCTTGCCCTACACCCGCCTGCGCGACGGTGCGCAGACTTATATTCCGGTCAATATTATTGGCAATCTGTATGTCAGCAACGGCATGGCGGCAGGCAACACCATGATGGAGGCGCGCACCCAGGCCATGTCCGAGATCTTCGAGCGGCACATCAAGTATCGCATCATCAGCGAAGGGCTGTGCTTGCCGGAAGTCCCGGATGATGTGCTTGCGCGGTTCCCGAACATCCAGGCCGGCATCGCCGGTTTGCGCCGCGCCGGCTTCGGTATTCTGGTGAAGGACGCATCGCTTGGCGGCCGCTATCCTGTCATGAACGTGACACTGGTACACCCCAAGGATCAGGGCGTATTTTCCAGCTACGGCGCGCACCCTCGCCTTGAGATCGCGCTTGAAAGAGCCATGACCGAATTGTTGCAGGGGCGTGCGCTCGATTCCCTGGAGGGCTTCCCCGAGCCTGGCTTCGACATGAGCGAAATCAATGCTGTCGCCAACCTGGAAATCCACTTTGTCGATTCAAGTGGCGTAATCAGCTGGAATTTCATGGGCGATGCGCCGGATTTCCCCTTTGCGGACTGGAACTTCAGCACGACCACCGAAGAAGACTATCACTGGCTGGTCAATTGCATTCATGGTGAAGGCAAAGACATTTATGTGTCCGATTTCAGCGAGCAGGGCGCATACAGTTGCCGCATTCTGGTGCCCGGCATGTCCGAGATTTACCCGGTGGAAGACCTGGAATGGGAAAACAACAGCATCGGCAATGCGATTCGTCCTGCGCTGGTGCGCCTGTCCGAGCTGAGCGACGGCGAGGCCGCCGAGCTGCTATCCGATCTGCAAACCATGAATCTGAACGACGAACGCCCGTTATGGGAAATCCTCGGCCTGGCGATCCCGCTTGGCACGCCATGGAAGCAACTGCGTATAGGTGAGCTGAAAACGCTGTTGGGGCTGGCCGTTGGCGACGAAGAGGCGATTCGTGAAGGCTGCGACTGGATCCATCACTTCAACGATCTGGATCCGGCACGCCGGCTGGTGTATCGCTGCATTGAAAGCATGCTGAATGTCGAGGATATCGAAAACTATCGCCGTTCCTTGATATTGCTGTATGGCGCCGAAACAGTCAGGCAAGCCGAGGCCTTGCTCGATCGCAGCGAGCGGTTTTTCGGGCTGCAGACCCTGGGCGCCGATATGCAAGGCAGCGCAATGCACCAGACCCTGCTGGCGGCATACGATAAATTGTTTGCCGCAGAACAGGGATAGCCGGCTTCATGAAAGAAGCGGGTCAGAAGCTGCCGATGCCGCGCGCCATAAGCGCGGCACAAAGAATCAGGAAAACGGCGGCAGTCATTTCCAGGTAAATGGTTGTCCGCAATTTTCGCAGAGTGCCGTTGCCGATGGCGGGTGCTTGCCCGGTTTTGGTCGCGGGGCGCCATGACAGGAACTGTTTTGTTGGGTAAATCGACAGACAGCCGATAAGAGCAAAGAGCGTCAGTTTGACCAGGAACGGACCGTTGCTGAAATAGTAGCCTGCGCCTTTCTCGAAATAGAAAACCCGAATCAGCCCGATAACGAGAATGATGCCTGCGGATACGCCGAAAATGGTGTCGGTAGTCAATATTTTGCGTGCTGTTGAAACCGTGACGGCCTCTCGTAACAGCACGCATTCGACGACCAGTGCAGATATCAGGGTAAACGCGGCAATATGGTGCAGGAATGCGAATAATGAGCTCATGAATGTTTTCCGTTGGCCGAGGGTTTGCCCGCACCTACTGTAATTGTGTACGGTGTACACAAAAATGTAGCATATATAATGGACAGTGTACACATGGAGAAACGATGCCAGTTGCAATAAAAAAACCGCAGCGGCGCACAAGCTATCGCCACGGAGATCTGCGGCGCGCGCTGCTGGACGCCGGTGTCGCGCTTGCACGCAGGGGAGGCCCCGATGCTGTCGTTTTGCGAGAAGTGACCCGGCAGGCGGGCGTGGTTCCCAATGCGGCCTACAGGCACTTTGCGAGCAGGCAGGACCTCTTCGAAGCAGTGCGTGCCGCGGCCTTGTCGGAACTGGCTGTTGCCATGGAAGCCGAATTGGCCCAGATTGACAATAGCCTGCCCGCGGTCGAATCCGCGCGCGCCAAACTACGGGCGGTGGGTGTTGGCTATTTGCGATTCGCCGATGCCGAACGGGGTTTGTTTCACACGGCGTTCTCGGTTGTGGAAGAAGTCGAAGGCGATACCGATCCCGCCAAAACCGGGCGCAGCGGCCTGAATCCTTTTCAATTGCTGAGCACCGCGCTGGACGCGCTTGTGGATGCCGGCGCATTGCCACCCGAACGCCGTCCTGGCGCGGAATATCTGGCGTGGTCCGCGGTGCACGGCCTGGCCTTGCTTGCCGCCGACGGGCCTTTGCATGGCGCATCCCCGGGACAAAGGAATGCCATCGGGCAGAGGCTGCTGGATATGGTCGAAAAGGGGCTGTAAAGCGGCCCCGTGTACGCTACCATCCATTGATTTCCAGGGCGGTCTTTACATGCGGAACTTATTGCTCCCTGGTCCGTCTTAGTTTAAGATGCTATTCAGGTTTTAGTAAGTTTCTTGCTTTGCCTGCCCTATGATGGTTTTAAATTAATGGATCGGCCGGGTATATTGCCCGGCCCCTACAGGAGCACAGTTAATGTCTCAACGGTTTTCACGGCTTTTGGCCATTGCCATGCTGGTGGTATCGGCGGGCGCAATGCTTTCGACGTCCTTCGACGCCGAGGCCCGGCGCATGGGCGGTGGCGGCAGTTTCGGCCGGCAATCGTCCAATGTTACGCAGCAGCGCCAGGCTGTTACGCCGCCTGCGGCAACGGCCATGCCGCGTACGGCTGCTCCGGCAGCGGCCGCGGGCACGGCGGGTGCCGCAGCAGCCGGCACAGCGGCCAAAAGCGGCATGTCGCGCTGGCTGGGCCCCATCGCGGGTATTGCCGCCGGCCTGGGCATTGCGTCCCTGTTGTCGCATCTTGGCCTGTCGGGCGCTTTTCTAGAGATGCTCTCCAGCCTTGCCCTGATCGCCATCCTGGTGTTTGGCGTCCTGTACATTGTGCGCCGCGTGCGTGCGGCGTCGGGTAATTCCCTTATGCAAAGGGCGGCGGCCGGCGCTGCCGCGCCTCCCGATCGCAGCTACGCAAATCAGCAAGATTCGCACCGTCAGGCAGACATACCCGCGGCTGCGGCGCCGTCTGCGGCCGCTTTTGCGCCGGCACCGGCCGCGCCCGTCGATGAAAAATGGTTCATCCCGGGCGACTTCAACACGCCCGAGTTTCTTGCCCAGGCCAAGGCGCAGTTCGTGGCGATCCAAGCCGTATGGGATAGCGGCGACGTCAAAAAGCTCACCGACTACCTGACCGACGACCTGATTGCCGAGCTTAAGCCGCAGGTGCTGGCCCGCGACGGCACCACGCAAACCGAGGTGGTGCTGCTCAACGCCGAACTGCTTGGCATCGAATCGGTATCGGGCGGGTATCTGGCAAGCGTCCGGTATTCGGGCATGTTGCGCGAATCCAAAGAGGCCGAGGCATTCCGCTTCGAAGAGGTCTGGAATCTGTACAAAGCCGAAAACGCCGGCTGGTTGTTGGCCGGCATACAGCAGATTCCGCTGGAGTTTGCCAGCTAAATAAGGGCCTTTGGCCAACACTGCGCGCTTGGCTCGCAAGCGCGTTTTGCTTTCCTTCCAGTGCCTGAGCTGCGTGCTCAGGCATTTTTCATGGCAAAACCGTTAAACTTGAGCTTTCGCCAGCCAAAAATAGCTTCGCGCATGTCGCGAATGTTCCCGAGCATGCTTCCAATTCCGTCTTTCCTGACCCCGGCCGCCGTTTTCGCGCGTACGCTCAACAAGTTGTTGCAGCGCGAAGAATGGGCGCGGGAGCGTTTAAGTCGCCATGCCGGTAAAACCCTGCGGTTTGTACTGGGGCGAATCAGCCTGAGCCTGACTCTGCGGGCTGACGGCTATGTCGAGGCATCCGATCCTGCCATTGTGCCGGATGTAACGCTGACGATCCCGGCAGACAAGCTCAGCCATCTTCCGGCCGTATTGCGCGCCGGCGATCCAACCGAAATAGCGGCCCTCATGCACGTAGAGGGCGACGCCGGACTGGCGCACGTGGTTTCCGACCTGGCGCGCGACCTGCGCTGGGATGTGGAGTCCGACCTGGCTCGCTTGTTCGGCGATGTGGCGGCCTTGCGCATGGTGAGCGGTTTCAAGTCGGTTTCCGCGAGCTTGCAAAGAGCCGGCGAGCGGCTGGCGGGCAACGTGGGCGAATATTTGTCTGAAGAGGGCGAGCTGCTGGTGGGGCGCCCCTCTTTTGAAGAGCGGCTCGCGCGGCTGCGGGCGTCGCAGGCTAGGCTTGACGTGCTCGAACACCGTGTCTCCAGGCTAGAGTCCGGGATGTCCGGCACGGTGCGCAGGGCCTGACGATGCTGACTTTTCTACGTTTGGTTCGCATTATTTTTGTGGCGCTGCGCTATCGTCTCGACGAGCTGGTACTGTCGGGGATCAAGCATCCGATCGCCAACGGTTTGTTGCGTGTCGTGCGTTTTGGGCGCCCGCCTAAAATGCCGCGTGGGGTACGCCTGCGCTTGGCTCTGGAGTCTTTGGGGCCTATTTTTGTGAAGTTCGGCCAGGTTCTTTCCACGCGTCGCGACTTGATCCCGCTGGATATCGCCACCGAGCTGGCGAGCTTGCAGGACCGGGTGCCGCCATTTCCTTCCGATCAGGCCGCGGCTTGCGTCGAGGCGGCGCTGGGTGCCTCTCCGCATGAATTGTTCAAGCAGTTCGATACCGATCCGGTGGCATCCGCATCCATAGCGCAAGTGCATCTGGCTGTGCTGCACGATGGCCGTGAAGTCGCTGTGAAAGTCTTGCGGCCGGGCATGCTGGATATCATAGAAAAAGACCTGACCCTGCTGAAAGCCATTGCCGGCCTGGTCGAACGCCTGGCTCCGGATGGCCGGCGCTTGAAGCCGCGCGAAGTGGTGGCCGAATTCGACAAGTACCTGCACGATGAACTCGATCTGATTCGCGAGGCGTCCAATTGCAGCCAACTGCGGCGCAATTTCGCTCCGGGCACCGGACGTGAAAATTTGCTCATGGTCCCCGAGGTTGTTTGGGAATACAGCGCGACCACCGTGTTCACCATGGAACGCATGCATGGCATACCGGTGAGCCAGATGGACAGGCTCAAAGAGGCGGGCATCGATATCAAGCAGTTGGCGCGCGTCGGGGTCGAGATCTTCTTCATGCAGGTCTTCACAGACGGTTTTTTCCACGCCGACATGCATCCCGGCAACATCTATGTGTCGGACGCTCCGGCGACATTGGGGCGCTACATCGCGCTCGATTTCGGCATAGTCGGCTCTTTGTCGGAGTTCGATAAAAACTACCTGGCCCAGAATTTCCTGGCTTTCTTTCAACGCGATTATCGACGTGTGGCCCAATTGCACATCGAGTCGGGGTGGGTCCCGCCGCAGACGCGCGAAGAAGAGCTCGAAGGCGCTGTGCGGGCAGTCTGCGAACCCTATTTCGATCGGCCGCTGGCCGAAATCTCGCTTGGGCAGGTATTATTACGTTTGTTTCAGACTTCGCGCCGCTTTAATGTTGAAATTCAGCCGCAATTGGTATTGTTACAAAAAACCCTGCTGAATGTCGAAGGCATGGGGCGGGATCTCGATCCCAACCTTGATTTATGGAAAACGGCCAAGCCGTACCTCGAAAAATGGATGCATGAACGTGTCGGCCTGACCGGCCTGCGCAAGCGTCTGGACAAAGAGGCTGGCCAATGGGCTCAAATGCTGCCTCAATTGCCGCGTCTGATCCATGCGAACCTTATGCGTCCCCATATGGCGCCGCAGTTGCACAGCGAGGTCGAACGCCTGCGCCGCGCCCAGGAACAAACCAATCGTTTGCTGGCGGCGGTGGCGGGTGTGTTGGCACTTGCGCTGGGCGTGGCCATCTGGGCGCTGACACGCCATTGAACGGGATATGCAGGCTTCGATTTTTATAGCCAGATAATGCAAGCGCTGACATATCTTTGATAAATAGTAGTTTTAATATAGATGTTCTGGCGGCAATCGCCAGAAACGACAAAAGCGGGTAGCGTTTGGCGGGCCTCGGGGAATTGATAGTCGCCAGATTGTCTCGATAAAATTTAAGAGAGATTTTTATGCTTTATCCAGAATTGTTCAAATCCATGGAAGCGGTGCGCTGGAATATGGCTACCGATATCCCCTGGGACGATTTCGACGGAAGCAAACTGTCTGACGAACAGGCTTATACCATCAAGATGAATGCCATCACGGAATGGGCGGCCTTGCCGGCTACCGAAATGTTTTTGCGCGATAACCGCAATGACAGCGATTTCTGCGCATTCATGTCGATCTGGTTTTTCGAAGAGCAAAAGCATTCTTTGGCCATGATCGAATATCTGCGCCGATTCCGCCCCGAGCTCGTTCCCACCGAAGAAGAATTGCATAACGTCCGCTTCGAGTTCGACCCCGCTCCCGCGCTTGAAACCCTGATGCTGCATTTTTGCGGCGAGGTTCGCTTGAATCACTGGTATCGCCGTGCCTCCGACTGGCATTCCGAGCCGGTCATCAAGGCCATTTACCGCATTATTTCCCAGGACGAAGCGCGTCATGCGGGGGCCTATTTGCGCTATATGAAGCGAGCCCTGATCAACCAGGGCAAAGAGCTTGGGCATCAGGCACGCATCGCATTTTCCAAGATCGGCGTCCTGATGGCATCGGCGCACCGTACACCCCAGGCTTTGCACCCCACCAACCTGCATGTCAACAAAGACATGTTCCCCGCCGACACGGTTCAGTCCAAGCTGCCCACGCCAGGCTGGCTGGAGAATTGGCTCGATAACCAGATCTGCTTCGATAACGACTGGGAAAACAAGGTCAGCTCGCGCATTCTGCACAATATGTCCTTGTTGATGGACAGTACCTTCAACACGGTGCAGGACCTCAACCGTTACCGCAAGGGGCTGTTGCGCGAACAGCCGGCAGGCGCCTGATTCGCGTTCGCGCGACAGTTCATCCAATAGAGTTGCAGAGCATGCCGGCACGTTTCGATTCAAAAGTTCTGGGGCGCGCAGCATGCGTGGCCGCTGTCGGGGCCGGGAAACTGCCGCGGCCGCTCGTTTTCACCAACGGCGTATTCGATATTCTGCATCGAGGCCATGCGGCGTATCTGGACGCGGCCGCCCAATTGGGCGCCACCCTGATCGTGGCTGTGAATACCGACGCTTCGGTCAAGCGCCTGGGCAAGGGTTCAGAGCGGCCGCTCAACCGCATGGAAGACCGGGCGGCCCTGCTGGCGGCCCTGGCTTGCGTAACGGTCGTTACCGATTTCGACGAGGATACGCCGCAGGCCCTGATCGAGCAGTTGCGGCCCGACATTATCGTGAAGGGCGGCGATTACGATATGGAAACCCTGCCTGAAACCGCCAGTGTCAAAAGCTGGGGCGGCAAAGCGGTGGCCATTCCTTTCGAGTTCGAACGGTCTACCACAGCACTGGTGGATCGAATTCGAAAGTAGTGCCTGGTTTGGCTAGAACTTGAACTGAGATACCGATACACCGCGCAGAGGCTTGATGACGGTATCGAAAATGCCCACGGTATCGAAGCTGGCGGCGCTGGTGCGCGTGATGCGGCAGGCTGTCATGATGGGCGACTGGCCAACCACAACCACCATGCGTCCGCCGATGCACAATTGGTACTTGAGCGCGTCGGGCACGGTGGGAACCGAACCGGTGACCAGGATCGCGTCGTATTCGGTAGTGCCCCATCCGGCATGCCCGTCGCCCGTTTCGACCTTGACATTGGTAACGTGGTTACGCTGCAGGTTTTGCTGCGCGAAAGCGGCCAGGCGGCTATTGATTTCGATACTGGTTACCTGTTGGGCGAGATATCCCAGCAGGGCTGCCTGATAGCCCGAGCCGGTGCCGATTTCGAGCACGCAATCGCTGGGCTTGAGCTGCAGTTCCTGGGCCAGGCGTGCTTCGACCTTGGGGCAGAGCATAGTTTCCCGGGTGTTGACCGAATTGATTTCCAGCGGCAGTTCGACGTCTGAAAAAGCCAGGCCCTGCATGGCCGGAGGAACGAAGCGTTCGCGCCGGATTGCAAACAACCCTTCCAGGACGCGGGAATCCAATACCTCCCATGGCCGGATTTGTTGCTCGATCATATTGAAGCGAGCGAGTTCAATTTCGGAGGGGGCTGTAACGTTCATAGGCTAGGCATGCAAGGCTGATCAAAGGTACGGTATTGTACTAATTCGCTGCCGTCATTGCCCGATGCCGGGAAAATTGAATAAAGCGCGGGGCATTGGGGCGAATCGACGGGCGGCGGGCCCGGCCCCCGGCGTCTGGGACGAGGGCTGTGCTGCGCATTATAGGGCTACCACCATTCATGGAAGTGATGAACGGGTCCGTGCCCCTTGCCGACGGCCAGGGCCGAGGACTTGGCGATGGCCGCGACGAGATACGCTTTGGCGCGCCGCGCCGCCTCGGGCACATCGTTTGCCTGGGGCAGGAGCGCGGCAAGAGCGGCCGACAGGGTGCAGCCGGTTCCATGGGTATTGGGTGTGTCGATGCGCTGTCCCGGCAATTCGATCAGGCGATCGCCATCGTACAGGATATCGATGGTGTCATCGCCCGGCAAATGGCCGCCTTTCAGGAATACCCAGCGCTCGCCGCGGTCGTTGAGCAGCCGCCGCAGCTTTTCCGCGACCCTGCGCATTTCCTTCAGGCTTTCCACCGCACTGGAGCCAAGCAATACCCCCGCTTCCGGGAGATTGGGTGTGAGTATCGTGGCCAGCGGCAGCAGATTGTCGCGCAGTTCGTGGATCGCTTGGCGCTCCAGCAGGTGATCGCCGCTTTTGGCTACCATGACAGGGTCGATGACCAGATGTCCCGGCTGCCAATGGGCAAGCCGTTCGGCGACGGCCCGTATCACGGCTTGTTGGCCCAGCATGCCGATTTTCACGGCATCCACGCGTACATCGGCGAATAGCGTGTCGATTTGCTCGGCGACGAAAGCGGGCGGGATCGGCAAAATGCCGGCAACCGTCCGGGTATTTTGTGCGGTCAGCGCGGCCACGACCGCCATGCCATAGGCCCCCAGGGCACTCATGGTTTTGATGTCGGCCAGTATGCCGGCGCCTCCGGAGGGGTCTACGCCGGCGATGGTGAGCGTATTGGGGATCATGTGGTTTGCTTATCTGGATTAGGAATCGGGCATTCCGTGGCCGGGCGAGCCGCGCTGCCGCGTCAAGGCTGAGAGAATAAACGATTTACCGCCGTGGCGTACGGCTTGGAACCATGGCTTTGAATCGGGGAGGCGCGGGACAGGGGGGCTCAGCGAGCCCAATCCAGCTCCCGGCACAGCTTTTCGCCGGCGGCGATAAGGCGTGGCCCGGGCCTGAACAGTTCATCGGGGTCGATCGCGTAAACATGATGCTTGAGTGCGGCCGGCAATCGCAAGCGCGACCAATACGCAAGCCGCTGTGCCTGGCTTGTGGGCTGGGACGCCGCGGTGATGATGACATCCGGCTGCTTGACCAGCACATTTTCGACGCTGATCTGGGGTGCTGCCAGCGCGGTATGCGCATAGACATTCACCCCGCCGCACAGCCGCAGGGTGTCGTTGATCAGGGGATCGTGCCCTATCGTGTAGAGCGGTGCCGTTCCAACCTCGATGAATGCCGAAACGACGCGGCGCCCCGAATACTTTGCCGCCAGCGCGGCAAGCCGCCGGCTCAATGCGGCCGCCTGAGGCCTGGCACTGGCCTGGGTGCCGAACAGTTCACCGAGCTTCACGATGTCCGCGGGAATATCCTGCAATTGCCGGGGAGCCATGTAAATCAGCGGGATATGCAGCGCCGCGAGCGTAGGGGCGAGAGTCTGGGCCGCTCCCGATGGCTGCCACGCCAATACGATATCGGGCTTGAGGGCCAGGACCTGTTCGATGTTGACGCTCAAACCGTTGCCTATCCTTGGTATGAGTTTGGCGCTGGCGGGGTAATCGCTGCTGGTCACGGTGGCGACGATTCTGTTGCCGGCGCCCGCCGCGTACATCAGCTCAGTCAGGTGCGGCGCAAGCGTAATGGCCCGCATCGCCGGTCGGGGGGATATTGCGCCGATGCTCTGCGGTGCTTGCGGGGTGCCGGTCGCAGCCCGGGCTGCGAACGCCATGCTGCAAAGCGCCAGCACGCAAGGCCGCAGCCAGCTACATGCGCCAGGCAAGATTGACGAACACATTGGAGCCCGGCGTGTTGTAAGCATAGGCATTGGCGTAGTCTTTGTTCAGCACATTGTTCCAGCGGAGCTGCACGGTGAAGTGTCGATTGAATTCATAGTTCGCCGTCAGGTTCCAAAGGCTGTAGCCGCCCAGAGGGGTGGTGTTGGCCGCGTTATCGTAGCGTTTTCCGACAAACATGTATTCGGTGCCGAGCGTCCACTGCCCGATGCGCTGATCGGCGCTGGCCCGGTAGATCTGCCGCGCACGCCAGGGCAACTGATTGCTGTCGGCGTCGTTTTTCGGGTTCTGGAAGTCGGCGCTGGCCCGGACCGTGGTATTGCCAAAGCGCCGCTGGCCCGAGAGCGTTACGCCGCGGATGGTGGCCGAATCAATATTTTCAGCGGTGCAGAATGCCGAGTCGGCCGGGCATACATAACCGTTGATCAGGTCGCGGACCTTGTTTTGATAGGCCACCACGCTTAGGCGAGTGGTGTCGGTTTCATAGCGAAGGCTCGCTTCGATATTCCTGGACTTCTCGGGTTTGAGGTTCGGGTTGCCCTGATAGCCGAAGGCCATGGGGGTATACAGGTCGGCAAAGGTGGGCGCCTTGAAGCCCGTGTTGCCCGCCACACCCACTCGCCACTGGTCGCTGAGGTCAAAATCGTATGCCAGTCCGCCGGTGGTTTCGTTGCCGTAGCCCGATATATTGTCGTTGCGGACGCTGGCCTGAACATGGTTGCGTCCAAAATCGCCGCGATAAACCAGCCCGGCGGCGTTGGTATTGCGTGCATCGGCCGAATAGGCGGTAGAGGCTATGGCTCTTTCTTCGAGGCGTTCGAGTATGAGCGACAGGCGCTGGTTTTTGCTTAGTTGAAAGTTGTTTTGCCACGAATACGAGCGCTGCAGGCTGCCATAGATAGACTGATAGGCCCGGTCGTCTCCTTGATCCCGGCTGAAGCCGAAACGCAAGACGCTTTGCCAGTAATCGGTGACGTCATCGGTGCTGGTCAGGGAGTAGATTTGCTGGCGGGTAATGGCATAGGCGGGACTGATGCCGCCCGCATCGTAATCGCCGCGGATATAGCCGTTATAGGCGGTAATGCCGATATGATGTCCTGGCCGCCAGCGATATCCCAGCGATCCCGCCAGGGTGTGCTGCGAATAGCCGTCCGCATCTTTGTTGTACGAGAAATTCGAGGCAGTGGTTGCATTGAAGCCGCTGCTTTCCGCCATGCTCGATGACAGGCTGTAGTCCCAGCCATCGCTGGCCCCGGAAAAGCCCAGGCTGGATTTGAACGTATCGTAGGTGCCGTAGCCGATATTGCCGTATACGCTGAGCGGGCGGTCTTCGCCCGATTTTTTCGTGATGATGTTGATTACGCCGCCAATGGCGTCCGATCCGTAGAGGCTGCTTGCGGCGCCCCGGACGATCTCGATGTGATCTATCGTCGCGGGATCGATGGTGTTCCAGTTGACGCTACCCGTCGTCGAGCCGTTGATGCGCAGGCCGTCGACCAAGACCAGGGTCTGATTGCTGTTGGTCCCGCGTAAAAATACTCCGGTATTGGTTTGCGGGCCGCCGTTATTGTAGAACTCGATACCAGGCTGTCGCGCCAGGACTTCAGCCACACTGCTCTGGCCGGCTTGTTGCAGTTCATTGTGATCGATCACTGTGACGTCGCCCAGTACGTTTCTTTCCAGCTGCGCAGAGCGGCTGGCCGTTACGACGATATTGCCGAGCTGGGGTACTGGGGGAGTGGACTGAGCCGAGGCGGCAAAGGGCGAAAAGCAGGAAAGAATGGCGAGTGTCCGCCGGGAGAGTTTGAGTTCCATTATGTGGCCTGAACATAACGCGCGTCCCCGCACGTTATTGATGGGTGAACAAATCATTCCACTTGCCGCGTTTTTGCGCAGCGGGCGAATGAGCTAAATGCCGTGATCGGGGCCGGTGTCGGGCTGGCATGCCTGGGCATGTTTACCGTTGCGGGGGCAGCACAGTTTGTGCGCGCGCCGCCCTGTGGGGGCGGAGCATGCAGTCTGTTTCCCGTTTAACTTTCGCAGGGCAGCTCTTGTACTGGCTTCGTCAAGATGTTGTGTTGCTGCTCCGAAAGCACCTCTTTCAGGGTGAAAATGTAGCACAAGACTACAACGTGCTTGTTGGCGCTCCTTATATGGGAAAAATAGTAGGCTTTAAGTGGCTAAATATATTCTAATTCTTTATTTGGAATATTAATAGATATTAATTCATTATTGTGAAATTACCGTATCGGATGTAATCTAGAGCCAATGAAACACCCAATGGCTTTTGGCCCCATCTATTTCCATTCTTTCAACAGGTAAATACTCCATGATCGCCAACCCTAGCCGCTCCGCCCTCCGACCTTTCGACATGCTGGAGGCTTTTCGCGCCGCCGGCAGGCCATTGACGCTCTCCGAAATCTCACATTTGGCCAGCATCCCATTGTCGACCTGCCACAGCGTCGTTCATTCCCTGGAACAGTATGGCCTTTTATATTTCCTGTCCGCGCGTGAAACCTATCCAACGCGGCGCCTATGGGACATGGCTCGCGAAATCAACGCCAATGATCCTATTGCCACGCGCTGCCTCCCGGCGCTTACGGCTTTGCGCGATGCAACGAATGAAACCGTCATTCTCGGCACGCGCCAGGATGACCGCGTGTTGTATCTGCTGGTCGTCGAAAGCCAGCAGACTATCCGCTACTCATCGCGGGCCGGCGACTTCAAGCCTTTGCACTCAAGTTCCATCGGCAAGGTAATGCTGAGCCTGATGCCTGAAACAGAGCTGCGCAATTGGCTGGGTTCGCGCGAGTTGGCTCAGGCAACCGATCAAACCATTACCTCGGCAAAAAAACTGATGGCCGATCTCGATGCAAGCCGTGACAGGGGCTACAGCATTACGCGAGGCGAGAACGTGGACGAGGTGATGGCGATTGCGGCTCCCTTGCAACGGGGTTCCATGACGCTGGCGGTGGCCGTTGCGGGGCCGCTTAACCGGATGGAACAAAAGGCGGGCGACATTCCGGCGCAGTTGTTGTCGTGCATCCAGAATATCAAGCTCTGATACCGCAATTTTTGATGATCGCGTAGTCAAACGGCATAGACCGGAAGTGCATACTCAATGGAAAGCAACAAAGACATACTCGTTACTGACCGCGGCGACGGCCAGATTTGGCTGACGATCAATCGCGCCGGCAAGCACAATGCGCTCTCGCGCTCGGTACTCGAAGAGTTATCGAATACGGTGACGCGCTATGGCGACGATGCCGATACCCGGTTCATCGTCATACAGGGAGCGGGCGAACGCTATTTCGCGGCGGGAGGCGATCTCGTCGATTTGTCGTCGGTACGCACGCCGGAGGCAACCCGGGCCATGAGCAGCGAAGCGCGCGGCGCGCTGGATTCCGTGCGCAACTGCAAAACCCCCGTGATCGCCTATCTGAATGGCGATGCCATCGGCGGCGGGGCCGAGCTTGCCCTGGCCTGCGATATGCGCATGATCTCCGCTCCAGCCCGCATTGGCTTTATCCATGCCAGGCTTGCCATTACGCCGGCGTGGGGCGGAGGCACCGATTTATGCAGTCTGGTGGGGGCCTCCCGGGCGCTGCGCATGATGTCGCGATGCGAAATGATCCATGCCGAAATGGCACTCGACTGGGGTCTGGCCGATGCCGTGATTACCGACGGGCCCGAAGGCCAGGACGCTCGGGAGTTCCTCCAGCCCCTGCTTCAACGTTCCGGTCTGATCTTGCGGTCGCTCAAGGAACAGGCAAATGCCTGGCGCACGGGGTGCTCCTATACCGAGCGCCGCGACGCCGAACAGCGCCATTTGATCGCCAGCTGGACTCACGACGATCACTGGCAGGCAGCGGACCACATACTTTCCAAGGGCAAGAAATGACGCGAGACGGAACAACATCGAACGCGGCCGCACTCGCGCCGCCGGCAGTCGGGCTGTCCAGCCCGGCGGGTATTGAAGTGCCCACGCAAGTGGATGCCTCGGCAGTGCACCCGGAAAATATTGGCAAGCCCGGGGAATATCCTTTTACCCGGGGCATATTCCCGGACGGCTACCAGGGAAGGTTGTGGACCATCCGGCAATACTCCGGATTCGGCACCGCCGAAGAGTCGAACGAGCGCTACAAGTTCTTGTTGGCTCAAGGTCAAACGGGCTTATCCGTTGCGCTCGATTTGCCGACGCAATGCGGCTTTGACCCGACGGATGCCATGGCTCGGCCGGAAATCGGAAAAGTCGGGGTGTCTCTATCCAACCTGAGCGAAGCCGAGATTCTTTTCCAGGGGATAGACTTATCGCGCATCTCGACCTCCTTCACCATCAATGGCACGGCGGCCATCATCTACGCCATGTATCTTGCGGTGGCCGACAAGCAAGGTGTGGCGCGTGAAAAACTTACCGGCACCATTCAGAATGACATCCTGAAGGAATACGTGGCGCGAGGCACCTGGATATTCCCCGTCCGGCCGTCCATGCGTCTCATCGCGGATTCCATCCTGTATTCCAACGATGTGTCCCCGCGTTTCAACGCGATCAGTATTGCCGGCGCCCATGTGCGCGACGCGGGGGCGACCGCCGTCGAGGAAATGGCCTACACGCTGGCCAACGGCCTGGCTTATGTCGACGAGCTGCAGAGCCGCGGAGGGGATGTCGAAAAATTCGCCAAGCGCCTGTCGTTCTTCTTTTATGTGCACATGGATTTCTTCGACGAAATAGCGAAGTTCCGCGCAGGCCGCCGGCTGTGGGCAAAACTGATGAAGGAACGCTATGGCGTCAAGGATCCCAAAGCCCAGCATTTCCGGTTTGGCGTTGTGTGCGGCGGGTCTTCCCTGGTAGCTCCGCAGCCCTATAACAATATCGTGCGTGTAGCGGTTGAAACCATGGCGGCGGTAATGGGCGGGGCGCAATCCATATTTACGTGCGCTTTCGATGAAGCCTTTCAGATCCCCACTGAGTTCTCCGCTGAAATTGCCGTGCGCACGCAACAAATGATCGCCTACGAAACGGGGATTGCCCGTACGGTCGATCCGCTGGGCGGCAGCTACTTCCTGGAGCAGCACACCGACAGGATGGAAGAAGCCATTGTCAACGTGATGAACGAGATAGAAGCTTATGGCGGGGTCATTCCCGCCATCGAAGACGGCTGGCTGCAATTAAGGCTGGCGCAGCGCGGGCTGGAGCGCAAGCAGAAGGCCGATTCGGGCGAAAGCGTCATCGTCGGCCAGAATCATTTCCGCCGGGAAGGCGAGCAGGCCGGCGTCAATGAGATTTTCCGCCTCGATGACAGCGTAGCGAAACGCGCGCTGGAAAAATTCCAGAAAGTGCTGGATACCCGCAGCCAGAACGCCGTCGATACCACGCTGGCCAGGCTGGCCACGGCTGCTGCAAATGATACGGAGAACCTCATGCCGTATCTGGTCGATTGTTGCCATGCCTACGCGACGGTGGGCGAGATGGTTTCCACACTGAAGAAACAGTGGGGCGAATTCAAGGAGCCGGTAAATCTATGAACGCACTCGATACCAAGCGCCCATTGCTGGGTAAACGTATCCTGGTTGGAAAGCCTGGGCTGGATGGGCACGACATTGGTGCAAAGATCATCGCGCTCACGCTGCGCGATGCGGGAGCCGAGGTAATCTATACGGGTTTGCGCCGCAGCCCCCAGGAAATTGCGCGCGTCGCCGTGGATGAAGGCGTCGATGCGGTGGGGCTGAGCATACTGTCGGGTAGCCACAAGGAACTCGTCGAGGACGTATTCGCCAGATTGAAAGACCTCAATGCCAGCGATATCAAGGTATTCGTGGGCGGCACGATTCCGGCGGAAGACCAGCAGCAATTGCGATCGATGGGAGTGACCGGCGTCTATACAAGCGATATGCCTCTTGACGATGTCGTTGCTTCATTGGCCCGGGCATTGTCATGAACAGGCCCCTGGAAGGCATACGGATCGTTGAAATCGGCCACATGCTGGCCGGCCCTTACTGCGGTCTGTTGCTGGCGGACCTTGGCGCCGAGATCATCAAGGTCGAGCCCAAGGACGGCGACATTGGCAGGCGCATCAGTCCTCACCAGATTGGCCGGCACAATGCTTACTTTGCCAGCCTGAATCGCAACAAGAAAAGTATTGTCCTGGACCTCGCCAGCGATTTTGGGAAGGCCGCGCTGGGCGGGATTCTTAAGACGTCCCAGGCGTTGATCACCAATCTTCGGCCCAGCGCAATCAAGAAGCTGGGCCTGACCTACGAGTCGCTGAAAGTCTGGAACGAAAGCCTGGTCTGCGTGGCCCTGACCGGCTATGGGCTCGAAGGCCCCTACGCCGAAAGGCCGGCGTACGACTACGTAATTCAGGCCATGACCGGCATTATGGCTCTGACCGGAGATCCGGATTCGGCTCCCACCAAGACGGGTTACTCGGCAGTCGACAATTCCGCCGGCATAATGGCCGCGCTGGGCCTCCTGGCAAAAATCATTCATGGCAAAGGTGGGCAGGTCGATGTCGCCATGTACGATGTCATGCTGTCGCAATTGAATTATCTGGCCGGCGCCACGCTCAATGCCGGAGAGCGCCAGGAGCGTCTGGCGAACTCCTCGCACCCTTACATCGTCCCGGCGCAGATTTTCAAATCGGCCGATGGCTGGCTCACCCTGTTCATCACTCATGACAAGTTCTGGCAGAAATTCTGCGTTGAACTCGGGAAGGACGAATGGCTGACCGATCCGCGCTTTGCCACCATGTCGGGCCGCCGCCAAAATCGTGAGCTTGTTGTTGCCGACATCAGCGCAGTCATGCTGACGGCGTCGGCCGGCGACTGGGTCAGGCGCCTGGCCCCGCTTGGAATCGTGGTCGCCGAGATCGGTACCCTGAGCGACGCCCTTGACAATGACCTTACCCAGTACCGCAATCTTATCGTTCAACTGGGCGATGGCAGCGAGCGGCTGCGGGCAATCGGAAGCCCCATCAAGTTCAGCGATTCGGAACCGGAATATGCCATGCCGCCGCTGCTCGACGAGCATCGCGGCGACATTCTTTCGGGGGACGGGCGTTGAAGCGAGCCGATCTCGACCGCCGGTCTCTTGGCCTGACCCTGACGCGCCTGGCTAATGCCACGGTCAACGATGCCCTCGCGGCCGACAGTGGGGCGTGCCTCACGCACACGGCACGCCGTATTGGTTTTACCGGGCCGCCCGGCGCGGGGAAAAGCAGCCTGGTCGGCCGTCTTGCGCAAATACGATCCGAAGGTATACGACTTGGTATATTGGCTATCGATCCCACCAGTCCGAAATCGGGCGGGGCTATTCTTGGCGACCGTATTCGCATGGACGAATTGGCCGGGATAAGCGATCTTTACATCCGTTCTTTCGGCTCGCGCTCGGCAACGGACGGACTCACCGACAATCTGCCGGAACTCATGGCAGTCATGGATGCCTTTGAATTCGATGAAGTGATGATCGAGACTGTCGGGGTGGGGCAGGCCGAATACGCTGTTCGTCCGCAGGTCGACACCCTGGTACTTGTATTGCTGCCGGATAGCGGCGATGTGATTCAGGCCATGAAGGCCGGCATCATGGAGATGGCGGACATTGTCGTGGTGAATAAATCCGATTTGCCGGGGGCGCGAAAAATGGCGGCGGATGTCAAGCGCATCGTCGGCATGAGCAAGCGCATACTGAAGGGATGGACTCCCCAGGTACTCCTTACCGCGGCGGATGACTCGGAGAGCATCCGGAATCTATCCGCCGAAATCGATCGGCATTGTCGATTGCTCGAGCAAGATGGCGTGCGTGAGAAACTTCTCCATGAGCGAGCCCGTTATCGAATCCGGCGGCTTGTGGAGCGGGAGGCCGCGCGCGTCGTTGATCAACTGCCGCCCTCCTGCCTGGGATCGTCGCTGGTTGAACAGTACCGGACCGTGCTCGATGGGCTTGGGAAAAGCCTATGAGCAGGCAGAATCGGCGCATTGCGGGCGTTTAAATTTTAAGGAATCGAAAAAAATGGCAACTCGTCTTTCTATCATTGCGACTCGCACCGGCGACGCGGGCACTACCGGCCTGGGAGATGGAAGCCGTGTCGATAAAGATGCGCCACGCATCGAAGCCATGGGCAGCGTGGACGAACTCAACAGCATGATCGGTTTGTTGCGCACAGAACCGCTGCCCGAGGGCTTGGACGCTTTGTTCAAGCATGTTCAGAACGATCTGTTCGATTTGGGGGCGGAGTTGTGCATTCCAGGGCATGTGGTCATAGCCGCGCGGCACGTAGAGTACCTGGACGGCAATCTTCGCCGCTATAACGCCAAGCTTGGGCCGCTTAAAGAGTTCATTTTGCCCGGCGGGTCGCGAGCCGCCGCATTGGCGCATCTGGCGCGCACCATTTGTCGTCGGGCGGAGCGCGCAGTCGTCACGCTTGGGCGGAGCGCCGCCGTCAATCCACCGGTAAGGCAATATTTGAACCGGCTCTCCGATCTGTGTTTCGTCCTGGCTCGAATTATCAATCAGGCCGAAGGCTGTGGCGACGTGCTGTGGGGCCGTGAGCCCGAGTCGAACTCGCCCTCCGCCACGTAAACAATCAACCAGGCCGACCCTGCTTCGAATTTGCTTCGGGGCGGCCGAAAATTTGTCCTTGCCCAAACTCACATTCTGAATGTAAAATAAAATTGAATAGTTTTTCCATATACTGAATTTGTTGGCACAAAAATCATAAACAGGAGACAGGGATGAACTCGAAAAACAATAATTTATTTATGGCTTTAGGCATGGCTGCCGCTCTGTGCCTGCCGGGTCTTGCATCGGCCAAAACAATCACCCTGAAAATGGCGCATCAATGGCCGCAGGCTGAATCCGATTATGTCGTGGCCACCGGCATCAAGTTTGCGCACGAGGTTGAAAAACGATCCAAAGGCGAAATCAAGATTCAGTTTTTCCCGGCAGAATCGCTGGTCAAGGCCAGCAATACCCACACCGCCCTGAAAAACGGTACGGTGGATCTTGCCATTTATCCCTATATCTATGCCGCCGGCGCCATTCCCGAGATGAACCTGATCCTGATGCCGGGAATATGGAAATCTCATGACGATGTGTTTCGTTTCCGCACCAGCGAGCCATGGCGGAAGCTGGAAGCCAAAGCCGAAGCCTACGGTTTTAAAACGCTTAGCTGGATCCAGATTTCCGGTGGCGTGGCATCGACGAAGAAACCCATTGCATCGCCCGCCGATGTCGCCGGAGCAAAAGTACGCGCCGCGGGAAAATACATGTCGTATGCGCTGCAACAGGCCAAGGCAAGCACGGTTTCCATGCCGTCATCGGAAAACTACAGCGCCATGCAATTGGGCCTGCTTGACGCCGTCTGGACTTCATCCAGTTCGTTTGGAGCCTATCGGCTCTACGAAGTCAGCAAGTATTATGTTTCTCCCGAAAAATACAGCATCTACTACACCATCGAGCCTATTGCCATCAGCATGAAAACCTGGAATAAGCTGACCCCAGGGCAACAGAAGATCCTGTCGGACGTCGGTAAAAGCCTTGAGCAAGGCGCTCTCGAGGGTGCCAAGAAAGAAGATGCGCGGGTGACGAAAATCTTCGCCGACAATGGTGTGAAGGTTCAGCAAATGACGCTCGAAGACTGGAACCGCTGGCACGATTTGTTCCAGGAGCATGCATTTCCAAAATTCAAGAAAGATAATCCTGCGGCGGCACCGTTGCTCGATGAAGTCCTTGCTTTATACAAATGATTCCCTCCGAGTGCCGGCCTGTGAAAAAAAGTAGCCTTTTCAACCGGCTTGTGGACCTCTCCGGAATGTCCGTGGGGGTGGCTACCTTTCTGATCGGTATTTTCGTCACGTACGACGTTCTGGCCAGGACCTTATTCCGGATGACCAACTCATGGGTCACCGAGGTCACCACCTATCTGATGGGCTACATCACGTTTGTGGGGGCTGCCTACGTTCTTAAAGAAGGCGCGCACGTCAGCGTCGACTTGCTGGTGCAAAAGATGCCTCCCACCGCCCGGCGGGTACTCGTTTTTGTCACCGATGGGATCATGCTGCTGGTTGTTGCGACGCTGGCCTGGCTCAGTTTCCAGTTTTTTTGGGATGCCTGGACCAGCCACGAAGTGTCGGACACCCTTTTGTCGATCAGTTTGTGGATTCCTTATCTGTCCTTTTTTATCGGGATGGTCTGGCTGTTGGCGGTGCTGGTCACGCAAACCTTGCGGCATTGGCGCCGATAGACCGATAAAAGGGACTCTGCATGATTGAATTATGGATCGGATTGGCAATGTTCGTGTCATTGCTGGTCGTGTTGCTTATCGGGATTCCAGTTGCCTTCGCCCTGATTGCGGTCGCAATGGCGTCGATTACGATACTGGGCGGAGGCTTCGATGCACTGGGTCTGGTGGCGCCCACCCTGTGGTCTTCCATCGCCAGTTTTACACTGACCGCGGTGCCGCTTTTTATTCTGATGGGGGCCATAATTTCGGCCTCGGGCATGGGAGCCCGGCTGTATGGCGCGCTGGCGACCCTGATGGCAGGGGTGCCCGGCGGCCTTACCGTGGCGACCACACTGGCCTGTACGATCATGGCGGCGGTATCGGGTTCCAGCGTGGCCACAGCGGGGGCGATTGGCCGTTTTTCGGTGCTCGAGATGCGCCGCTTCGGCTACCGGGACGAAACCGCCTGCGGTGCGGTTGCGGCGGGGGGAACGCTGGGCATTCTGATCCCTCCCAGCATCCCGCTGATCGTCTACGGCATCATCGCCCAGGAATCGATCGGGAAGCTGTTTATCGCCGGCATTGTTCCTGGCATCATCATGGCGTGCAGCTTTATTGTCTACCAGGTGTGGATTGCAAGGCGCGAGGCGAAAAAAATGCCCGTCGCAACGCATGAGCCGGTAACACTGCGGGAGCGCCTGGCCGCGCTGAAACATATCGTGCCTGTGGCAATTTTGGTGTGGGTGATACTCGGCACTATTTATCAGGGCATCGCCACCCCCACAGAAGCGGCCGCCCTGGGTGTCCTGGCCAGCCTGCTGCTTTCGGGCATTATCTATCGCGAGCTGACCTGGGCCAAGATTGTGATCATCCTGCGGGAAACGGCCAAGGGCAGTGTCATGGTCCTTATGATCATCGGCGGTGCAATGCTCTTCGGTTATGCCATGACCACCAGCAATGTCGCACCCACGCTTTCCCGAGTCGTGGCCGAGCTGAGTGTTCCTCCATGGATCGCATTCATCACGATCAATCTGTTGTTGATCTTTCTTGGCTGCTTCATGGAGACGCTGTCGATCATCGTGATTACAGCGCCCATTCTGATTCCCATCATTCTCGCATTCGGCTGGGATCCAATCTGGTTTGGCATCATCATGGTGATCAACATGGAGATGGCCTTGATTACGCCACCCGTGGGCTTGAACCTGTTCGTGGTTCAAGGCGTCGTGGAAGATGTGCCGCTTACACGCATTATTGTCGGCACCATGCCTTATGTCTTCATTATGGCGGCCGTGTTGCTGCTGGTCGGAGTGTTCCCCGATCTGGCCACCTTTTTGCCGCAACATATCCGCTGAGCGCCAGGGGTCTGCCGCTGCGCTGGCGCAAAGCGGATCCCTGGCGTGCAACAGAAAGGGTTGCGGCGCCATTGCGGGAGCGCGAACAAAGATCATGCCAGGCTTCGCACGGTCTTTCGCTATGGTTCCTGTCAAAGCATCGGCGAAATTGTTCATGGCATTCCGCCATATTTGTTGGCGCATTCAAACCTCACTGGGGAAGATCGTCATACCTCGCAATGGGGTCATCAGCGCGCATCTTCCCATCTTGCAGGTCTTGATCGATCGCCGCATGTGTGCGCTTGTGGGGATCGCCCCAGCCTCCGCCACTGGCAGTGACATGGCGCCACATCGAGCCCGATTCGATTTCCGTGACGATCTTCGATGGCAAATCACGCATTGCGCCGTCTTGCGAGAAAAGCGCGTTTTTCGAATTACTGCCCGGACCCCCGCCAGCTAGTCCCCAAGGCCGGATGACAGCACGATCGGAACGGATTTGCAGTACAGCGCGCCGGCCAAGGAAGCGTACATCGCGCCGCACCGCCAGGCCACCTCGGAATTGCCCCACGCCGCCCGTATTGGGCACAAAACCGTAATGTTCGACGCGCAATGGGTAGGTCGCCTCGATCAGTTCGCAACTGGTATTCTGGGCATCGACTATGGGCGAGGCCACGCCTTCGAGGCCATCGAGGCCAGGCCTGCCGCCGAATGCGCCCGAGATCAATTCCATGAAAACAAATGGCACGCCGTCTTGGTCCTCGCCGCCGACACTGATCACGGCGGGGCCGCCGTCGCCCGCAGCCGGGACGCGTTCGGGGCGCAATGGCGCGAATGCTCCAAAGAGGGCGTCGGTGACGCGATACGCTGTGACTGCACGCGCGGCACAGGCGGCAGGAAAGGCCATGTTCACGATCGAGCCTTTGGGCGCAGTCACCGAGAGCAGATGCAGGAAGCCTGAATTGTTGGGAATTTCACGCCCAATGATGGCTTTGACGACGAAGGCTACGGCGGTGCGGGTAATCGAAAGCGGCGCGTTGATGGCACTACGCACTTGCGGCGATGTGCCGGTGAAATCCACCGCGATGCCTTCCGGGCTGACATTCACCTCGACCTGGATTCTGACTGGGTCTCCTCCTACTCCGTCATCGTCGATGTAATCGACAAAACAATAGCGCCCTGGCTTCAGTTCCTGCAGAGCCGCCCGCGCCATGCGCTCCCCATAGTCGATCAGCTCGTGCATATAGTGGCCCAGCAATTCCGCCCCGAGGCGGCGGGCAATGCCCTGGAACTCGGCTTCGGCGGTGTTGCAGGCGGCGATCTCGGCATAGAGATCGGCCATGAGGATATCTGGATGCCGCACGTTGGCGCGGATCACATTGAGTAGATTCTGGTCGAGTATGCCGCGCGCATACAGCTTGCAGGGGGGGATGCGGATACCCTCTTGAAAGATCTCGGTCGAGTCCGCGGCGTTGCCTCCGGGCACCCGGCCGCCCACGTCCGCCATGTGGGCCACCGCTGCCGCAAAGCCGGAGAGCTTTCCGTCGAGGAATATCGGTTTGAACACAAAGAAATCCGGAAGATGCATGCCGCCGGCGTAGGGGTCGTTCATGATGATCAGGTCGCCTTCTTCCAAGGTCACGCGAATCTCCGCCGGCAAGGACATCAGTGCATTGGGAATCGATCCCAGATGCACCGCGATGCCGACCCCGCCTGTGACCAATTCCCCTTCGGCATTGCATAAGGCAACGGAAAAATCATGCGAATCGCGGACAATCAACGAACGGGCCGTCCGCGCCAGCGTGCCCGCCATGTTGTCGGTGATCGAGTCGAGGCTGTTCTTGACCAGCTCGAGCGACATCGCGTTGATTTCCGCGGTCTCGGCGCTCGTCGCGGCCTGTGCCGCAACGGTATCGAGCGCGATGATGACGTTGCCGAAATCATCCAGCGAAGCACTGCACTGAGGAGGAATGACGATAGTGGTGTCGAGCTCTTCGACGATGGCCGGCCCAATGACGGAACCTGTGCGCAGCGCGCTGCGGCGGATCACCCGGGCTTTCTGCCAGCCGGCATCGGGCCCGAAGTAAGCGTCGCGGGTAACGGTTTCGGCGTTTGCCGTTTCCTGCATGCTCTGCCGCCCTACCTCGGCATAAGAGGCTTTTCTGGTGATGTCGCGGGCGGTGATACGCAGACTGACAATCTGCACATGCGTCAGATCCTCTTGATAGCCGTAGGTGCGCTGGTGTTCCTCGCAGAATTTTTCGGCAAGCCGATGGAAGCTGTTTCTATCCAGCTTGCCCAGGGGCGCGTCGATAAAGAGTTCGAACGACTGGCCGACATACTGCATGGTTGCGCTGCGCTCGATTACGATGTCGGCTGACCGGAGGTCATCGCGCAACAGGTCGGCCATTGCACTGTCCTGCAGGTCCGCGAAGATTTGATTAAGACGCTCCACCGCGGCGTCATCGATCTCGTTGACGCGTTGCAATACGGTTCGCGAGCCTTTCTGCTGCACATCTGCCATCAGCAGGCCGAGGGCGCTGAAGAGTCCGGGGGAGTTTGGCACAAGGACATGCTTCAGCCCCATCGCGCGTCCCAGTTCCGCGGCATGCAAGGGCCCGGCGCCGCCGAAGGCGACGAGGGTATAGTCGCGGGCATCGCGGCCGCGTTCGACTGAAACGGCCCGCACCGCGCGTATCATGTTCGACGTAGCTACCGCATAGATGCCGTAGGCGGCTTGCTCGACGCTGAGCCCTGCGGGATGGGCGATTTTCTTGGCAATTGCTTCACGTGCTAAGTCGACTACGATGGATTTCGCTCCGCCCGCTATTGCATTGGGGTTGATATAACCCATTGTGGCGTAGGCATCGGTGACGGTGGGTTCGGTGCCGCCCTGGTCGTAGCATGCCGGGCCGGGTGCCGCGCCGGCGCTGCGCGGGCCGACGCGCAACGCCCCGCCGGCATCGAGCCAGGCGATGCTGCCGCCGCCGGCGCCGACCTCGGCGATTTCAATCGATGGCACGCGGATGACATGTCCGCCGCTCGAGCCTCCAGAGTGGCTCATGCCGCCGCCGACATGATATTCGGAGGATTCAAACGGTTTGCCGTTTTCGATCAGCGTCGCCTTGGCCGTGGTGCCGCCCATATCGAAGGCGATCAAATTACGCTCGCCGGTTTGCTGTGCCAGGTAGCATGCCGCCAGAACGCCCGCGGCCGGGCCCGACTCAACGATGTTGACGGGCCGCTGCCGGGCCAGCTCGGCGGAAATAAGACCACCGTTCGACTGCATGACCAGGACATCGCCCCGGTATGCGATCGAAATGAGGGCTTCCTGGAGTTGCCGCAAATAATGGTCGACCACCGGCATCAGGTAGGTGTTGATGACGGTTGTGCTGGTGCGCTCATACTCGCGAGCCTCGCCGAGCACTTCGGTCGAGCGGCAGATCGTCATGCCGGGGAAGAGCTCCTGGCCTACAGTCTGCACGAGTTGCTCATGGGTGGGATCGACATAAGAATTGATGAGGCATATCGCCACATTGCTTATCCCCTGGGCCTGCAAGCGTTTGAATGCCTGTTCAATGTCTGCGCGTTCCGGAGCGCGCAGCACTTCGCCGCACGCCGACATCCTTTCGTCGATTTCCAGGCGATGCGCGCGCTGCACCAAAGGCGCGGGCTTGACCCACCGAAGATCATGCACATCCGCTCCCCAGCCTCCACGGCCTATCTCCAGGACGTCGCAGAATCCCTTGGTGGTAAGCAGGCCCAGTTGCGGCCCGCTGCCCTCCAGGATGGCGTTGGTGGCTACGGTCGTGCCATGGATAAAGCCATTGAGATCTCCGCCGCTCAGCTTGAATTCGCCGAAGACTTCGGTCAGTGCGCCAAGAATGCCGCGCGAAAAATCTTCCGGCGTCGAGAGTACCTTGCGCCTGAACAGGCTGCCGTCATCGCCGAGGACGATGAGATCGGTGAAAGTTCCGCCCGTATCGACGCCGACCCGGTACGTAGTCCCTGTTCTGCTAATCATGCTCATTCAGCCTTTTCTGAAGCGGTGGCGGGCATCTTCGCTTTGCCTTCGATGACGACGCCGGCGCGGCGTTCGACCAGCTCGACGATGCGGGTGAAGTCCTGGTCGCCAAGTTCCGTCGCGGCCGTTTCCCACACTTCGGCGACCGCTCTGCCGATGGTGAACGGTACGCCGTATTCATCGGCGAACTCTTTGCACAGACGCACGTCCTTGTTCAGCAAGACGGCACGAAACCCAAAATTGAAGCTGCGATCGAGCACCGAGCGGGGGAACTTGTCGGTGGTTGCCGTGTTGCGGCCGCTGCTGGCATTGAGAACATCGAGCATGACGCTGGCGTCCAATCCGGCCTTCACGCCTAAAGCCATGACTTCCGTCGTGGCGGCCATGGCGTTGGCTGACAGGAGATTATTGAGCACCTTCATGGCTTGGCCCTGGCCGGGGCGGTCGCCGACCAGAAAGACGCGGCCCAGCATCTCCAGGAAAGGCTGGGCGCGTTCGAAGTCCGCTTGCGCACCCGACGCCATGATCGCCAGCGTGCCTTTGGCGGCGCCCGACACGCCGCCGCTGACTGGCGCATCCAGGAAGCGCATGCCGCGTTGCTGCAGGATCTCGGCCACGGCCACTGCGGTAGCCGGGCCCGTGGTGGACAGATCGATGGCCAGCTTGGCGCGGCGGCCCTGGGCCAGGCCGTCCGCTCCTTCGACCACCGCGCGCAGCGATGCGGGAGTGGGCAGGCTCATCAGCACGATATCCGCCCGATCGGCAAGCTCCCTTGGGGTGCGCGCCGCGGCCTCGGGCCCTGCGAAGGCAAGTGCCTGCTGATGGCGCAGGTCTTGTACGATCAGGGCGCACTTGGCGTTGCGCAGGCGAGTAGCCATGGGAAGCCCCATATTTCCTAGGCCGATAAATCCGATGCAGGTCATAGCTTCAGTCTCCGTTGTACGACTCTCTGGGGCTCACTCGTGTCTATCGCAGCACGAAGGGATTGGGCACGTCGTTGCCCATATCGATCCAGACACTCTTGGTTTGCAGATATTCATTGATCATGCCCATGCCGTTCTCACGGCCGAGGCCGGAACGCTTGTAGCCGCCGAAAGGCATCATGTAGCTGACCGCGCGATAGGTATTGACCCAGACCGTGCCGGCCTCGAGCCGATCGACCATGGTCAGCGCACGGCCGATGTTCTCGGTCCACACGCCAGCCGCCAAGCCATACGGCAGGCTATTGGCGATATGCACCGCCTCTTCATCGTCTTCAAAAGGCAGGACCGCGAGTACGGGACCGAAAACCTCTTCGCGTGCGATTTGCATCTCCGGTGTGACACCGGAGAAAATGGTGGGCTCCACAAACCAGCCGGTACCGCACTCGGGCCGCCGGGACGGACTTCCGCCGAGCAGGCATGTGGCGCCTTCGCTCTTGGCCGTCTCGATGTAGCGCAGGACCTTGTCATACTGAGGGCGCGTGGTGACCGGACCTACCTGGGTTTCGAGCTTGCTTGGATCGCCGATTCGGGCAGTGCCGGCGAACTCGACCACTTTGTCGACGAAGGCGTCGTGGATCTTGCGCTGCACCAGAAGACGCGAACCGGCAATACAAGTCTGGCCCGTGGCCGCGAAGATGCCGGAGATCACCCCCTTGACCGCATTGTCGAGATTGGCATCGGCAAAGACGATATTCGGGGACTTGCCACCCAGTTCCAGCGTGATGCGCTTGAAGTGGCGCGCGGCCAGCTCGTTGACACGCTGCCCGGCGGATTCGCCGCCAGTGAAGGCGATCTTGGCCACCAGTGGATGAGTCACCAGTGTTTCGCCGATATCGGCGCCGAAGCCCGTAACCACGTTGACTACGCCCGGCGGGAACCCGGCTTCGTCGAACAGCTTGACGAATTCGAGCGCGGAGACAGATGAAAATTCAGAAGGCTTCCACACCACCGTGTTGCCTGCCGCGAGCGCCGGCGCAAGCTTCCATACAGCCAGCAAAAGAGGTGAATTCCAGGGTGTGATCGCCGCGACGACTCCCAGGGGTTCAGACTTGGTATAGGTGAACATCTTGGTTTTATCGTTGGGGACCACCGAGCCTTCGATCTTGTCGGCCAGCCCGCCGTAATAATAGAACCACTGGGGTATGTAGCGTACCTGGCCCAGCATCTCTGCGAGCAGTTTGCCGTTGTCGCGGGTTTCGATGCTGCCCAGCCGTTCTGCATTGGCGGCAATGAGGTCGCCCAGGCGCCGCAGTAGATTGCCGCGGGCGCTGGCGCTCAATCCGCGCCAGCTCGGTGCTACAAAGGCCCGGTGAGCGGCCTCGATAGCGCGCACAACGTCTTCCGTACCGCCCTTGGCCACCATTGCCCAGGGCCGGCCTGTGTAGGGGTCGAACGATTCAAAATACTCGCCGGTGGAAGGTGGGCAAGGCTTGCCGTCCAGGTACAAGTCGTAATGGTCCATGATGTTCTCCTGTCGATGTCTGCCGAGGCCGTCTTACTTGTCCGGGGCGGGTTCGGCGAGCACTTCCTTGGCGACGCGAAAGGCGTCGACCGCGGCCGGCACGCCGCCGTATACGCCGGCTTGCAGCAGGGCTTCGCGTATCTCTTCCTGGGTGCAGCCGTTGCGCAAGGCGCCGCGAACATGTATCTTCAATTCATGCGGTCGATTGAGCACGGTAAGCATGACCACATTCAGCAGGCTGCGTGTCTTGCGCGATAGCCCGTCGCGGGTCCATACGGCGCCCCAGCAGTAGGTGGTCACGAGATCTTGCAGGGGCTTGGTGAAATCATCGGCTTCGGCCAGCGACTTGTTGACATAATCGACACCGACCACTGCTTTGCGAACGGCCAGTCCGCTTTCATAAACATCATCAGACATTTCGGTACTCCTGTATTGCATGCCGGCTATTCGGCACGCGAGGGTGGTTGCAATCAATATTCAATGCTTGGGCCACATCACGGAGGCGGTTGCCAGCGCCGGCGGATACACCGTCTTCGGTTCCCCGTCCTGCCATTGCACCAGCACCATGTCGGCACCGACGCGCCTGCCTTCGGCATCGAACTTGATGCGATGACCCGGATAAAAGCGCGCCGCTCCCTCCGTGGTATCCATCGCACGCAATGCCTGGGCAACTTTTTCGCGATCGGCGGAGCCCGCTTTTTCAAGCGCGTCTTTCAGTATCCACATGTCGCCGTAGCTGGAAATTGCTTCCTGGGTCATCCATGGCTCGCCCGTCGCCTTTTTCCAGTCGGCGGTGATTTTCTCTTCGCCCTTGCCGCCCCAATTGCCCGAAATGAGCATGACTCCATTGATCACATCCTTGCCCATTACCTTCAGCAGTTCCGGCATGCCTAGCGAGCTGCCGCTGGCGAGGACAGGAATCCTGCCCTTGCCGATGCCCATTTCGTTCATCTTTTCAAGAATGAGTTTGGAATCGGGCACGTTGGTGGTCAGGAGCAGCAGCAGGTCGGGTTTGGCGTTGCGGACCTTTTGCACCATTGAGGTCGCATCCGACAGCGGCGGCGTGTAGATTTCGTCGACCACCAGTTTCATGCCGAGTTTGGCAAAGCCGCCCTCACGCATGGGCTTTGTAAAACTGGCCGGGGAGGCTGTGTTGTCCATGATGATGCCCACCGTCTTGGGGGCGGCGCCGGTGGCCTTCTTCGCAACCTGGGCAATCACCGGCAGTGCGTTTTCGGCTTGGGCTCCGCCCGGCATCGAGGTCTGGAACACATATTTGTAGCCGCGATTGGTGATGGCTTCGGAATACGACAGGGTCAGCCATGGCAGCTTGGCGCGTTCGGTTACTTCGGTGACTGCGAGCGTGAAAGAACTGACGTACACACCGGTGCCCCCCACCAGGTCGGGCTCTTGCGCAACTAGGCGCTGCGCGGCGATCTTGGCCTTCTGGGTGCTGTCCCCCGAATCAGCCACGACGAGCTGCATTTTTGCGCCTCCAAGTGCCTTGATGCCGCCCTCGGCATTGATGTGGGCGACCGCCAGCTCCGCTCCTTTGACCTGAAATTCGCCGCTGCGCGCCCAGGCCCCGGACAGCGGAACCATCACTGCGACTTTCACTGGTTTCGGCTCCGCAAAGGCGTTTGCCGAAGCACCCAGCGTTCCCGCCATGGCCAGTGCCGCACAAAATACAAAACCGTGTGTCATCTTGATGTTCATGATGTCTCCTTAGTCGTTATTTGCCTGCTACATCCCAAGATATGCCCGCTTAACCTTGGCATCTCTCATTAAAATCTCATGAGTCCCCTCCAGCGCGACGCGGCCGGATTCCAGAACATAGCCATAGCTGCAAGCCTCGAGTGCTTCAGCAACGCGTTGTTCCACAAGCAGGACCGTCAGGTTGTGGTCTTTATGTATCTGCTCGATCAATTCGAAAATCTGGTCGGCGATCGCTGGCGCAAGTCCCATCGAGGGTTCATCCAGCATCAGGAGCTTGGGCGTCGACGCAAGGCCCCGGCCAATAGCCACCATTTGCTGCTCGCCGCCGGAGAGCGTGCCGGCATATTGCTTTTGCCGCGATGCGAGCTGTGGGAATAAACCGAATATCATGTCGCGTGAGCGCGGCCATTGGCGTCGCGCCGCACGCGACTGCGCGCCCATTTCGAGATTTTCGAGCACCGTCATGCTCTTGAAGACCTGACGGCCTTCTGGGACGTGGGCAATGCCCAGGGCGGCGCGGTCCGCCGCCAGGACGGTTGCCAGGTCCTGGCCCTCGAACAGGATGGCGCCCGCCTCCAACGGCACGGTGCCCGATATGGCTTTGAACAGGGTGGATTTGCCGGCGCCGTTGGGCCCGACGATGGCCACGAACTGACCTGTTCCTACGCTAAGGCTGACGTCCGACAGCGCATGCAGGCCGCCATAGGAGACCGCGAGATTGTCAATGCGCAGCATGGGTCGCCCACCGTTTTCCGAGGTATGCTTCAATGACTTTGGGATCGCTGGTGACCAAGGCCGGCTTGCCGCAGATGAGCATGCGGCCATGATTCAGCACCAACAGGCGGTCGGCCAGCCGCACCATGGCCTGCATGGTGTGTTCGATGATGACGATGGTGATGCCGCTGTTCCTCAGGTCGTCGATTACCTTGAGCACATGCTCGACTTCTTCGGAACCCAGGCCGGCCAGGATTTCATCCAGCAGCAATAGCCGCGGCCTCGAGACGATCGAGCGGGCCAGTTCCATCAGGCGCAGCTGGAGTGTTGTCAGAGAGGTGGCTACCTCATCCTCATGGCTGGCCAGGCCGACGCGGACGAGCGCCGTACGCGCGGCGTCATAGGCCGCCGCGTCTTTGCGGTGGGCGGAAAATGCGCCTACCACGATGTTGTCGAGCAGGCTAAGGCGCGGGAACAATCGCACCACTTGGAAGGTTCGCCCAATGCCCGCGCGGCAGATGCCATGCAGGGGCAGGCGTTCCAGCGACTTGCCTTCAAAGCTCACCTGGCCTTGGGTAGGTGAAAGCACACCATTGAGCACATTGAACAAGGTTGTCTTGCCCGCGCCATTGGGGCCGATGATGCCGAGAATTTCGCCCCGGTATACATCGAAGCTTACCTCGCTCACCGCCACAACCCCGCCAAACGACTTGGACAGATTGCGCACTGCGAGGAGCACATCGCTCATAGGCGTTCCAGTACATGCCTGAACTTTACGCATGTAGGGTTCGGCATGGAAGGCGTTTGGAGCACGGGCCGGCCCATTGCGCTTGCGGCGGAATGCATGGGCAAGTTTAGGCAGTATGCCTTGCGGCGCAATCAGAATGACCAGAATGATTGCCAGTCCGTAAACTACGCCTTGAATGCCGGGCCAGCGGTTGCCGAACTCCGCGTTGAGGATCTCGCCTAGTGGAATCAGCACTACGGCACCGACTAGCGGCCCCGCAATATTGGCGGCTCCGCCAAATAGCGTCACTATCATTGCTTCGGCCGACACCAGCATGCCGAATACACTTGCGGGCGTAACGATCAGCATGACGACAGCATAAAAGCCACCGGCGACACCGGCAATCGCCCCGGACAGCACAAGAGCCTTGAGCTTCCAGACAAAAGGATTGATCCCGGCAGCCTGCGCCGCCAATTCATTTTGCTTGATGGCCAGCAGCGACAGGCCAAACCTGGACCGTGCGACCCATAGATTCACCAGCAGCGAACCTGCCAGCAGTACGACGCCGATCACAATATAAACTCGTTGGTCCGAGAACTGCATGTATTTCCACGGATCCACGCGCTGCATCGGCAATGTGATTTCGTTCAAGCCCAGCCAATCGAACACATAGAGCAGGACAAGGGGATACGCCAACATCGCCAACGCGAAGTAAAGGCCGCGCAGGCGGAATGTGGGGATTCCAATCAGCAGGCCCGCGAGCGCGCCTATGGCGCCCGCCCCGAACAAACCCAGCCACGGCGTGATGCCCATGTGAACAAAAAGCAGCGTAACGGCGAATGCCCCTAGACCGAAAAATGAGGCATGCCCGAAAGAGACCAGACCCGAATAGCCGCTAATGATATTCCAGGCTACACCCATCATTGCCCAGATCGGGACGAGCGTGAAGATGAGCTGGTAGTACGAATTCTTGAGCAGGAGGGTGCCAATCAGGTACAGGGCCAGGCCGGCGCCCACGATGATGGTGTTGTTGCGCAGGAGCGTGGATGCCTTCATGCCCGCTCCACGCTGCGCCCGAACAAGCCTTGAGGCCGCACGAGAATGATAAGCAGGAAGACGACGAAGATTGCCGCATTCTGCAACTGCGTCGGCAGTATCAGGGTTGCAAGCTGCTGTACAAGGCCGATGGTCATGCCGCCCCAGAATGCACCTATGGTGCTGCCCATTCCACCCAGCACCACGCCCGCATACATGATAATGACGAACTCCACGCCTACATAAGGCTGGAACGAATAATACGTGGCAATGAGGCCGCCAGCCACGGCCGTAACCGCCCCGCCTATGCCAAACGCCAGCCGGTGTGCCCGGCGTACGTGGATGCCCATATAGGTAGCCGCTTCAGGGTTGTCGGCGGCCGCACGCAGTATCTTGCCGTGGCGCGTGCGGCCAATGAAAGCCGCGACGAGCAGAATGACAATGACGGCAACGACGAACGCGGCCATTCGAGCTTGATTGAGAAAGAGTGTCATGCCGCCAGGAAGCGGGCCGATTTCCCAGGCCGTGGAGGAGAGCGGCGTATTGACCGATTGGGGTATTGCGCCGAAGACGAGCAGCCCGCCGTTTTGCAGAACCAGCGACAGGCCAAGGGTGAGGATCAATTGAGCGTAATGCCCGTCGCCTTCTGTGCCGCTGGCGCGCAGGCCGGTGATCCTGCTCAGGAGCACTTCATAAAGGAAGCTGGCAATGAAGAACATTGCCACCGCCGAGATCAAATTCGCAATATAAGGGCCGATGTAAGGGCCGAGCGTCGCTCCAAGGCCAAGCTGGGTGAAAACCAGAAGAGTCCCATACATGCCCAGCATGAGGAATTCACCCTGGGCAAAGTTGATGACCCGCATGACGCTGAAGATGAGCGCAAGACCGACGCACATTAAACCGTAGACACTTCCGACGACAATGCCGCTGTAAAGCGCCTGCAGCATATTCTCAATGACTATCCATCCCTCAGTCATCAGCGTGCCTCCTCTGGCCTTAGCTACCGGTGGATACTGCCTGCGCGCAGATTTGCACTTAGCCCATTACCAAGGATTCATGGGTGCGGATTGCGCATGACTATTCTTTTCTGTGTGTGAATCTTACTGAGTGCAATGTATAATTACCAATGACATTTTTTTTGCTTTATTAATAACTTTTATTAATGCGTCGGCTAACCCTCGTCAATCTCGAAACACTCTGCTGGATTGCCCGGCTCGGTTCTTTTACCGCCGCGGCCGAACGGCTCAATTTAACCCAGCCCGCCATATCCAAGCGTATCAAAGACTTGGAAGATGCCGTGGGGGTACGTGTATTCAGGCAACAAGGCAGGCGCATGGAACTCACGATACAGGGTCGCGACTTGGTGCAGCGGGCGGAGCCGCTGCTCAATCGGCTTGAAGACTTGGTCATTTCTCTTGAGAATCCCGTTGCGGCCACTGGACTAATTCGCATGGGAGTCGGCGAAATTGTCGCTGTCACCTGGCTCGCGAGGCTGATGGCGCATTTGAAAGAAAAAATGCCGGGCGTAAATTATGAGATTGAAGTTGGGCTTACCGTGAACATGCGGCACAAGCTCGAAGTCGGGCAGTTGGACGTAGCGATCCTTGCCGCGGTGGCCGATAGCAACCAGATCACTGCGACGAACCTGGGCGGAGTTGATCTGCATTGGCTGATAGGCAGGAAGCTGCTGGCGGAGGCCGAGAAGAAATGTGCGAGCGTAAAGGAAATTCTCGAAAGCTATCCTATTTGGTGTGTGGCCCGGCCTTCATATATGTATCCGCTGGCGGTTGAAATGCTGCGCAAGTATGGTGTGGCACCGAAAAATATCAATACGTCGGACAGCGTGCAGAGTATTGTCGAGCTTGCGGCCAATGACGTGGGTATCGCAGTTCTGCCGGAGAGCATGGTGATCCAGCATATGAAGGACGGGCGCCTGCTGTCGATTTCGAAAGAATTGGCGGTGGAACGGCTCGATTTTGTGATTGCCCGCCGTTGCGATCAAGACCAGGCCATCATTCAGGAAATTATCAAATGCACCCAGGAAGCCAGTGAGTTTCTAAGGGAACAGTCCTATGGAAAATAACAACTGGCTTGGTCGAATGCCCGCAGGGCTGCATCTGTAGGAGCGGCCCTTGGCGCCATGAGCATGTCACGGCCACTTCAACGGATGGCCCTGCAACGCGATGCCGGGAGGACATCAGGCCCCTCTGTTCCTGCCAGAACCGTGGTGCCGACAGGGTCTTGCCTCGGCCGCGGAAACGATATAGATACAATACAGGGATAATTTCGATCAATTCGGCCTGGGCGGCCATGGTCCGTCCCGGCGCAAATGTGCCCGCTTCTTCTGCTTTCAGGTAAATACGTGTCCTATCCTACATTGCCCTATCCGATCACTTCGTACACCCGTGGCGCCGAGTTCGCGCGTCTTCTGGCTTCGCGCATACTGATCCTCGATGGCGCCATGGGCACCATGATCCAGCAGTACAAGCTCAGCGAGATCGAGTTCCGGGGCAGTCGCTTTGCGGATCACTACAAAGACGTCAGGGGCGACAACGAGCTGTTGTCGCTGGTGCGCCCGGACATCGTTCTGGAAATTCACAAACAGTATCTTGCGGCGGGCGCCGATGTCATTGAAACCAATACCTTTGGGGCGACCTCGATTGCGCAGGGCGATTACGGCCTGGGCGAACTGGCCTACGAGCTGAACCTGGAGTCGGCCAAGCTGGCGCGCGCGGCCTGCGATGAATACAGCACACCGGACAAACCGCGCTTTGTGGCGGGCGCCTTGGGCCCGCAGCCTAAAACGGCTTCGATTTCACCCGACGTGAATGATCCGGGCGCGCGCAATGTAAGCTTCGAGGAGTTGCGCGCAGCGTACACCGAGCAAATGAACGGTCTGCTCGATGGCGGAATCGATCTGGTGCTGATCGAAACGATTTTCGACACCCTGAATGCCAAGGCCGCCATTTTTGCGGTGGAAACCGTGTTCGAAGAGCGCGGCGTGCGGCTGCCTGTCATGGTTTCGGGCACGGTCACCGATGCGTCGGGGCGCATTCTGTCCGGGCAGACGGTCGAGGCATTCTGGAATTCTGTGCGGCATGCGCGGCCTATTACCATAGGCCTGAACTGTGCGCTGGGGGCGGCGTTGATGCGGCCTTATGTGGCCGAGCTGTCCAAGATATGCGATACCTATATTTGCGTCTACCCGAATGCGGGCCTGCCCAACCCCATGGCCGAGACCGGCTTTGACGAGACGCCGGCCGACACCTCGTCGCTGCTCGAAGAGTTTGCCAGGACCGGCCTGGTCAATATGGCCGGCGGCTGCTGCGGCACGACCCCCGAACACATCAAGGCGATTGCCGACCGGGTCAGTGGCTTGCCGGTGCGGCAGGTGCCGGTCATTCCAGTCAAGACCCGCTTGTCCGGCCTGGAAGCCTTGACTATTGACGAGGATTCCCTGTTCGTCAACGTGGGCGAGCGCACCAATGTGACGGGCAGCAAGATGTTCCTGCGCCTGATCCGTGAAGAAAAGTACGAAGAAGCCTTGGCGGTGGCGCGCCAGCAGGTTGAAAACGGCGCGCAAATCATCGACATCAATATGGATGAGGCCATGCTGGATTCGGCCGCGTGCATGCATCGGTTCCTGAACATGATCGCGTCCGAGCCCGATATTGCCCGGGTACCGGTCATGATCGACAGCTCCAAATGGGAGGTTATCGAGACGGGCTTGCGTTGTGTGCAGGGTAAATCGGTGGTGAATTCGATTTCCATGAAGGAAGGCGTCGACGCTTTCCTGCATCATGCAAGGCTTTGCCGCAAATACGGCGCCGCGGCGGTCGTCATGGCATTCGACGAGCAAGGGCAGGCCGATAGTATCGAGCGGCGCAAGCAGATATGCGAACGTGCCTATCGCTTGCTGGTCGACGAAGTCGGCTTCCCGCCCGAAGACATTATTTTCGATCCCAATGTATTCGCCATTGCCACCGGCATCGAAGAACACAATCACTACGCGGTCGATTTCATCGAGGCGACCCGCTGGATCACCCACAACCTGCCGCACGCGCGAATTTCGGGCGGCGTCTCGAACGTGAGCTTTTCGTTTCGCGGCAATGAGCTGATGCGCGAAGCCATACACACTGTGTTCTTGTATTACGCCATCAGGGAAGGCATGACGATGGGCATCGTCAACGCCGGCCAGCTTGGCGTGTACGCGAACGTCGACCCGAAGCTGCTGGCGTATGTCGAAGACGTGGTGCTCGACCGTGCCGAGCCGCTGGGCAAGACCGACCCGGCCGATGAGCGCACCTCGACCGAGCGTCTGGTCGAACTGGCCGAAACGTTCAAGGGTTCGGGGGCCAAGAAGGAAGAAGATCTGGCCTGGCGCGATCAGCCGGTGGAGGCGCGTCTTTCGCATGCGCTGGTCCAGGGTATTACCACCTTCATTGTCGACGATACCGAAGAGGTCCGGCAGAAGATCGCCGACAAGGGCGGCCGCCCCATCGAGGTGATCGAAGGCCCGCTCATGGACGGGATGAATGTGGTGGGCGATTTGTTCGGCGCCGGCAAGATGTTCCTGCCCCAAGTGGTCAAATCGGCCCGCGTCATGAAACAGGCCGTGGCGCATCTGATTCCTTTCATCGAAGAAGAAAAACGGCAGATTGCCGCTGCCGGCGGCGATGTGCGCGCCAAGGGCAAGATTGTGATCGCCACGGTCAAGGGCGATGTGCACGACATAGGCAAGAACATCGTTACCGTGGTGTTGCAGTGCAATAATTTCGAAGTCATCAATATGGGCGTGATGGTTCCCTGTGCCGACATCCTGGCCAAGGCCAAGGAAGAGAATTGCAATATGGTGGGCCTGTCGGGCCTGATCACGCCCAGCCTGGAAGAAATGGCTTATGTGGCCTCGGAAATGCAGCGCGACGAGTATTTCCGCAGCCGCAAGCTGCCCTTGCTGGTTGGCGGGGCGACCACCAGCCGCGTGCACACGGCCGTGAAGATCGCGCCCAATTACGAAGGCCCGGTTATTTACGTGCCCGACGCCAGCCGCTCCGTAGGGGTGGCCACCAACCTGATGTCGGACCAGGTCGATGCGTACACGGCCGAAGTGGCCGAGGAATACGAGCTGGTACGCACCCGCCATGCCAACCGCAAGGCAACGCCCTTGGTCACTTTGGCCGAGGCGCGTGCTCATAAGCCGCATATCGATTGGGCCAATTACACGCCGCCGCGTCCCAAGTTCATTGGACGCCGTACGTTCAAGAACTACGATTTGTCCGATGTTCTGCATTACATCGACTGGACGCCCTTTTTCCAGACCTGGAGCCTGTTTGGCCAGTATCCGGCCATTCTCGAGGACAAGGTAGTGGGCGAACAGGCGAAAAAAGTGTTTGCCGAAGGCCAGGCCATGATGAAAAAAGTCATCGAAGGCCGCTGGCTTACCGCCAACGGCGTGGTGGCGTTTTATCCGGCCAATACGGTCAACGACGAAGACATCGAAATATATCGCGACGAATCTCGTTCCGACGTCCTGTTTACCTGGCGCAACGTGCGGCAGCAAACGGTCAAGCGTGAAGGCGTGGACAATAAATGCCTGGCCGATTACATCGCCCCCAAATCGAGCGGTGTGGCCGATTATATCGGCCTGTTCGCAGTCACTGGCGGGCTGGGGATCGAAAAACACGATGCCGCCTTTCTGGCCGATAACGACGATTACTCCAGCATCATGCTCAAATCGATTGCCGATCGCCTGGCCGAAGGCTTTGCCGAATGCCTGCATGCGCGGGTGCGCAAGGACTTGTGGGGCTATGTGCCTGACGAGACCCTCGACAACGAATCGATCATTGCTGAAAAATACCAGGGTATACGGCCTGCCCCGGGCTACCCTGCGTGCCCCGAACATGTGATCAAGAAAGAAATGTTCAAGGTTCTCGAGTGCGAAGATATTTCCATGCAGCTGACCGACAGCTATGCCATGTATCCGGCCTCCAGCGTGTCGGGGTTTTACATCAGCCATCCGCAATCGCAATACTTCAACGTGGGTTCCATAGGCGATGATCAGGTCAAAGATTATGTTCAGCGCAGCGGCCGCAGCGAGGAAGACGTGCGCCGGACGCTGGCCAGCACCCTGAGATAGCCGAGGCGCCATAATGCCCGACAAACTGCCCGGCGCGTCGGCAGCCGCCGATATCCAGGCCAGCTCCGCGCGGCGGCGCGCCCTGGGCGACTTCCTGCGCAGCGTGCGCGCGCGCGTGAGGCCTGAAACTGTGGGGCTGCCGGCGGGTACGCGCCGCCGCACTCCCGGCTTGCGGCGCGAAGAGCTGGCCCAACTGTGCGGCATCAGCGTCACCTGGTACACCTGGATCGAACAGGGGCGCGATGTGTCGGCTTCGCCGGGGGTCTGGGCGCGGCTGGCCAATGTCCTGCAACTGGTCCGTGGCGAACGGCAATATCTGTTTGAACTGGCCGAGTGTACCGATCCCGATCATGGCCGTGAACAGCCCGGCGAGCTGCCTTCGGACCTGACCGAGTGCGTTCACAGTATTACCGCGCCGGCTTATATCCTGGACCGCTGCTGGAATGTGCTGGCGCGCAATGAACCCTTGCTGCGCCTGTTCGACGGCTGGCCCGACCGCAGTACGCAGCCCAATCTGCTGCGCTATATTTTCCAGGACGCCACGGCGCGCGATCTGGTGGTCGATTGGGAGCAGCGCGCGCGCCGTGTGGTCGCCGAGTTCCGCGCCGACGCCGGCCCGCACGCCGACGAGCCCGATGTGCGGACCTTGGTTGACGATCTGCTGCAGACCAGCCCGGTTTTCACCCATTGGTGGACCCGCCAGACGGTCGTGGAGCGCGAGGGCGGGCGGCGCGAGTTCAGGCATCCGGAGCTGGGCGCCCTGATCTACAGGCAAATCACGTTTCGCCTGGCTACCCGCCCGGACTGCAAATTGGTGATTTTATTGACGGACGGCCAGGGCCTTGCGTGATGGCGGAGGCAGGAGCGACCCTTGTGGCCGCCCGCGGCGGCATTAACGGCCAGGGCGCGGATTCGTCATGTAATACGGAGACTGTTTCAGGAGGTACGAGGCAGTTTCTTGTTTTGGTGCAAGTGATCGCCGGCGTTGGGCGACAGGCGCCGGAACGAAAAGAACGACAGGGCGGTCAGCACGCCTATGACTACAAAACCCCAGATAATGTCGATCAGATCCAGGTGCGTAGCTCCGCGCCAGCCCATGCTGAGGTTGAGCGTAACGGCTGCGCAGCCGACTCCCAGGCTGATGCCCAGTTGCTGGGCCATGGCGGCAAAGCTGCTGGCCCGGCTCATTTTTTCGGAGCTGATGTCGGCGTAGGTCAGTGTATTGACGGCGGTGAAAAGCAAGGAACGGAAAAAACCGCCCACGACCAGGATGGCGATCATGATCCATATGGGCGTTTCGGGCCGGAACAGACTGCACAAGGCCACGAAGGCGCCCGCGATCAGCGCGTCGAACATCAGGATACGCTTGAAGCCGAAGCGCTGGATGATGGGGGTGGCTACGAATTTCATGATCATGGCGCCCACGGCGCTGGTAAAGGTGATCATGCCGGCCGAAAAGGGGGAAAGGCCAAAGCCGACCTGCAGCAGGATGGCCAGCAGGAAAGGGGTGGCGCCGACCGCGAACCGGCACAAATTGCCTCCCAGGACGGAGATGGCAAAGGTAGGGGTGCGCAGCAGATTCAGGTCGATAATTGGATATTCGGCATGTTTGGCGTGCCAGCAGTATAAAAGGCCGCAGACCAGGCCCGTACCCACCAGCAAGAGCAGATTGACCATCGGCATGGAGCTGTGGCCTATGGCTTCGAAGCCGGAAACCAGTGCCGCCAGGCAAATGCTGCTGAGAAGAAAGCCCAGCCAGTCCAGTTTGGGTCTGGAATCGGGGTAATCGTCCTGTACATAGTGCAGGATAAGCGCAATTCCCAGGATTCCCACCGGGATGTTGATCAGGAAAATCCAGTGCCAGGAGGCATAAGTCACTAAAAAACCACCCAGAGGTGGTCCAATGACTGGCCCCAGCAGGGCGGGCAGCGATAAAAAGGCCATTGCCTTGAGCAGTTCGGTTTTCGGGACTTTGCGCAGCATGATGACTCGGCCCACCGGCACCATCATGGCGCCCGCCATGCCTTGCACAATGCGGGCCACGACCAGTTGCGCCAGGTTATGCGACATGGCGCAGCCTATCGAACTCAGGGTAAATAGTAGAATGGCGGCCATAAATACCCGTTTGGCGCCGAACCGGTCGGCCGCCCAGCCGCTGATCGGTACAAAAACCGCCGTGGCGAGCAAATAGCTGGTAATGGCCACGTTCATCTGTACAGGCGTCGAATGCAGCGAAGTCGCCATGACAGGCAGCGCCGTTGCCACGACGGTGGAGTCCAGCATTTGCATGAACAGAGCGCAACCCACGATGAAGGGAATCATTCGAATCGCAGTGCGTTCGCGATCGGAAAGGGGCTGTGTGGGGGAAAAACGGGGGCTGGGATCCATTGCCTGATTCTAACTTTGTTTGACTGAAGTAAACTTGAAACCTGATTATCAAATTCCTTAGGTATTATGGCCAAGAATTACGAATCGGAAATTACCCAGTTTCTGAAGAACTATAAATCCGAGCATCCCGACACCGAGGCGCGGCAGCGCGACGGCCGGGCTCGTTTGTGGGACAAACAGCTCGATTCGGAGACCCTTGACGGTTTTCGGGTGGCGCGCGTTCCCCAGCGTCCCTACGTCTATCAAACCGACTAAGCGGTCCCGATGTCCGTGTCTTCCGTGCCGGTCGGCGACTTGGATGCCCTGGTCGAGCCTGTGATCGACAGCACTCCCGACGTCGTCGACAGCGTGGCATTGGCTCGCCTGTACGGCGAGCCTCTGTTTGCCATGCCGCAGGATCTCTACATTCCGCCGGATGCCCTGGAAGTATTTCTGGAAACCTTCCAGGGGCCACTGGATTTGCTGCTGTACCTGATACGCAAGCAAAACTTCAATGTGCTCGACATCCCCATGGCCGAGGTCACCAAGCAGTATTTGTCGTATGTCGAGCAGATCCGCAACCAGAACCTCGAGCTTGCCGGCGAATACCTGCTGATGGCCGCCTTGCTTATCGAAATCAAGTCGCGCATGTTGCTGCCGGTCAAGAAGACCGATACCGGCGAAGAGCCCGACGATCCGCGTGCCGAACTGGTGCGCCGTTTGCTCGAATACGAGCAAATGAAGCTTGCTGCGCAAAAACTCGATGCCCTGCCGCAAATAGGCAGGGATTTCTTGCGTACGCATGCGTTGATGGACTTGAGCGTGGAGCGGATGCTGCCGGACGTCAGCCCCGACGATTTGCGCACTGCCTGGCTGGACATCATGAGCCGTGCACGATTGAACGCGCATCATCACATTACGCGCGAACAGTTATCGGTGCGCGATCACATGAGCCAGATCCTGCGCCGCTTGAGCGATGTGCGTTTCATGGAATTTACCGAGTTGTTCATGGAGCGGGCCCACGAAGGCGATACAACGGCGATAATTGTCGTCCATTTTCTGGCCATGCTCGAATTGGCACGGGAGTCTCTGCTCGATATTACTCAGGCAGCGCCGTACGCGCCGATTTATGTGCGTTTGTCGTATACCCGTGCTCAGGCATGAATCCGGCCCAACCCTTACAAGACGGAGAGCCTTTTGAAAGTCGTTCACACGATTGAAGAACTGCGTGATCAACTGCGTGGCCAGTTGCGAGTGTCGTTCGTGCCGACTATGGGCAATTTGCACAATGGCCATTTGTCGCTGATGAAACTGGCCCGCCAGCATGGCGATCCTGTGGTGGCGAGTATTTTCGTCAATCGCCTGCAGTTTGGACCGAATGAGGATTTCGATCGCTATCCGCGCACCTTGCAGTCCGATATCGAAAAACTGGAACGCGAGCGCGATGTGTATGTCTTGTTTGCGCCCGATGAACGGGAAATGTATCCGGAGCCGCAAAACTACCAGGTCCAGCCTCCAGCCGATCTCGGCGACATACTCGAAGGCCACTTCCGTCCCGGGTTTTTTACCGGCGTCAGCACGGTGGTCATGAAGCTGTTCTCCTGTGTGCAGCCGCGTGTCGCGGTTTTCGGCAAGAAGGACTACCAGCAGCTCATGGTGGTGCGCAATATGTGCCGGCAGTTTCAATTGCCGGTGGACATTCTGGCCCACGAAACAGTGCGCGATACCGACGGGCTCGCGCTGTCGTCGCGCAATATGTACCTGAAGCCCGACGAGCGCCGCGAGGCCCATGTCCTGTATGCCACCTTGCAAAAAATACAGGCGCAAATCAAGTCGGGCAGCGCCGATCAGGCCGACCTGGAGGGGCAGGCTGTCGCTGCCCTGAGTGAGCGCGGCTGGAAGGTCGACTACGTGTCCTTGCGCCGGCAGCGCGACCTCAATTCCCCGACGGTTGGGGAAATCGGGGCGGGCGAACCGCTGGTGGTTCTGGCGGCGGCCAGGCTGGGCAGCACGCGCTTGATCGACAATCTGGAAATCTGAATTTCTGTAAGAAATGACAGGCGACTTTCCCTGAAACTCATGACAGAATCCTCCGTATGTTTTTACAGAGGAGACCGGCATGAATAATGTTTTCGATTCAGACAGCGAGCGTTTTGCCGTGCTGACCCCCCGCGAACGGGATGTCATGGCCTATGTGGTAATGGGCAAGCCCAACAAAATTATTGCCGCCGAACTCGGCGTGTCTCAGCGCACCGTCGAAGCCCATCGCGCCAGGGTCTTCCAGAAGCTGCAGGTCAGAAACGCCGTCGAGCTGACGCATTGCGTACTGGCGGCGTAGTTCTTGGGGACGGCCGGCTGTGTGCCGGGCCCCCATGGCCTAGTGCCCTTTATCGTTCAATTGCCGCATTGCATTGCGGGTTCTTTATTGAGCTCGCTGATCGCATCGACATCGGCTTGCCGGGTCAGGCGGTAGTCCAGATTGGGTGTGATGCTATCGATGCTGTTGATACGCAGCAGGTTGTCGGTGACGAAAGTCAGGTTGGCCTTGGTGTTGCGGTTTTTCAGTTGCAGCACAATCCGCAGGGGCGTGGTTCCTACGACTTCCCAACAGCCTTGTTGAACTATTTTCTTGTTGGCGGTGGCGCCGCCAAGGAATGCGGTGCGGGCCCGCCATTCGCCGCTGGGTGCCAGCGTAAGGGTGATCCGGGTGGCCGAGCAGGCGTTGCTGTCGGCCAGGCACGGGATGGTTCCTAAAAAGGTTTTGGCTTCAGTCAAAGGCCTGGTGCTTGCCGGAACGGCCGACTCGGCCTGGGGGCTGGCTTCGCCGCCTTGATTCGGTTTTTGGGTGTTGCCAAAGCCCAATTGGATCTGCGATGGAGCCCGTGTGTACGCCCGGCCCTGCGCCTGGGCCTCGGCATCGTGCTGCGTGTTGTCGCGTGGTTGATCGTAAAAACCGGCGGCACGCTGCTGTGCGCAGCCGGCGAGCATCACAGCCGATACCGTGATGCTCAGGGCATATAGAATTGGGCGCAGTTTGCGTGAAGCGAAGGCATGCATGACAGAAGTTCCATCGAATAGAGGCAATATGCATTCTACGCATTTATTGCCATTGTTGGGGGGCAGGCAATGGGATCGATTCCTGACAATGTGTGGGCGGGGTATGGGAGCGGCCTTGCCGGCGCACTGGCTGGCGCGTTGTCGGCCTGGTGGAGCACAGGCTTTGCCTGTGGCTACGGTGTCCGTCTTGCCGCCCGTTTTGGCACGGATAGCCCAACCCCCGGGTTCTTGCGCTTGCCGGCATGCGCGCGCTATGGCGCGGCAGCGGTCCTGGCACTGCTGACCTATGTTTTGCAAAGCAGGGTGGGGCTCGCTGCCGAGTTCTGGGCTGTCGGCATTGCCCTTAATATGCTGCTGATCCTGGCCGTCATCGATGTGCAGCTAGGCCTGCTGCCCGATGCGCTCACGCTGCCATTGCTGTGGCTGGGCCTGGCGGTGGCCTGGGTGGGATCCGCGGTTTCCCTGCACGATTCCGTTGCGGGCGTGGTGGCCGGATACGGATTTTTATGGCTGTTGTTCCGGGCGTTTTCCTGGATGGGTCGGGGCGAAGGCATGGGTTATGGCGACTTCAAGCTGCTTGCCGCCCTGGGCGCCTGGGTAGGTGTTTTCAGCTTGCCTTATGTCTTGCTGGCAGCGTGCATTGCGGGCGTGTCGTGGGCATTTTGCCGCCAGAAAAGCTTCGGGCTGGCCGCCTCCTATCCCTTCGGCCCGTTTTTGGCCGCCAGCGGCGCGGCCGCGCTGATACTCCGTCCTGATGTACATTCTTGTTTTTGGTAGAAAATCTGGCCAGGCCATATGTACAAGATAGGATTGACCGGAGGCATAGGATCCGGGAAAAGCCGCGTTGCCGATTTCTTTCAGGAATGGGGCGCCGCTGTCATCGACACCGATGTGATCGCCCATGAGCTCACGGCTCCCGGGGGAGGTGCCATTGAGCCCATCCGGCGCCGGTTCGGGCGGGCAATGATTGCGGCCGACGGTTCGCTGGACCGGAAAAAAATGCGCGAACTGGCATTTTCCAGTCCGGACGCGCGCGGGCAGCTGGAAGCCATTCTTCATCCAATGATAAGTGTCGTTACACAAGAGCGTGCCGATCGGGCGCAGGGATGTTATCTTGTGTTTGTCGTGCCATTGTTGGTGGAGTCGGGGCGATGGCGCGACCGCGTCGACCGGATTTGCGTGGTCGACTGCGATCCCGCTACCCAGATCGCACGGGTTCAGGCTCGCAATGGGCTGACGTCCGAAGCTATTGCGCGTATTATGTCAGCGCAAGCTTCGCGTAAGGATAGGCTGGCGCTTGCCGACGACGTCGTACTCAACGATGCGCAGACGACACTGGCAGAGCTCTCCCGGCGTGCGCGCCAGGTGCATGAACGCTGGTGTTTTTGGGCAATACAACAGAATTGATCGGTAAGCGGTGCCGATTGTTAAAAAGGTTCTTGGTCGCGTGATTCTTTACGAATATCCTTGCAATGAACGCGTTAGGGCTCTGCTCAGAGTCGAGCATTTGTTTAACAGGCTGTTTTTTTTCGCCGAAGGCTCCGACGCGCGTTATCAGCAGGTGGCGGTTGCGACACTGTTCGATGTGCTCGATATCTGCGATCGAACCGATCTCAAGGGCTCCATCCTGCAAGATCTCGAGCGGCAGCGCGCCACGCTCAATGCGCTGCGCCAGCATCCGGGAGTCGACCCCGACACCCTCGACACCCTGCTCAACGAGATCCAGGCCAGCAGCGCCGAACTCAGCTCCCAGGGGCGCGTTGGGCAAGTCCTGCGCGATAACGAATGGCTGGCCAGTTTGCGTGGCCGGATATCCGTGCCCGGCGGGTCGTCGCAGGTCGACATGCCTTCGTATTTCTCCTGGCAAATCAAGCCCTACGAAGCCCGCATGAGCGATTTGCGGCAATGGATAAGCCCGTTTTTATCCCTGTACAAAGGCCTTTCCCTGAATCTGCGCCTGTTGCGCGAATCCAGCGATGTCGCCAATCTCGAAGCGCGGCAAGGGGCCTACCAGGAAATGCTCAGCGGCAAGACTTTTCAGCTTTTGCGTGTCTGGGTTGATCCCGAGCTGGCGGTATTCCCCGAAATGAGCGCCAACAAGTACGTGATCTGGATACGCTTTGCTTCCCAGGACAGCGATCTGAAGCCTCAGCCGGTTACACGCGATATTCCTTTCAAGTTGTCACGCTGCAACGTATAGGCCAGGCCCTGCGGGCGCAATTTTGTACGGCTTTGTCGCGCCAAGGGAAATAAGTTGTTGCGTTCCATTTCATGCGGCCAATATTTGTGCTCAGGAAGGCTTCAAATCGGCGAGAATAGCGAGGTTATCGCGTCCCGAAACGGAGAGTAGTGCATGTTGGAGCCAGGTTCCGAGCCAAATCGTCATCGCCCCGCCCGAGCCTGGGTTTGGGTTGCTGTCATTGCAGTTGCGCTGGCGGGAGGGTATTGGGCCTTCAACAAACAGCATGGCGGTTCGGCCGGCAAGGCTCGAGGCGGGGCCTCCGATGTGGTGCCGGTCCGGGTAGCCACGGTGCAGACAGGGCGCATCAATTATTCGTTGAATGCCGTCGGCACAGTGACCGCATTCAATACCGTCACCGTGCTCAGCCGCGTCGCCGGCGAACTGCAGAAAATAGCGTTCACCGATGGGCAGAAAGTGCAGCAGGGCGATTTGCTTGCGCAGATCGATCCGCGCTCGTTCCAGGTGGCGCTCGAACAGGCCGAGGGCCAGCAAAAGCAGAACGAGGCGCTGTTGCAGAATGCGCGCCTCGACCTGCAGCGTTATCAACTGCTATATAAGCAGAATTCCATCGCCAAGCAGCAGGTGGATACCCAGGCATCCCTGGTCCAGCAGTACATGGGTTCCCAGAAAAGCGACCAGGCCGCTGTCGATAACGCCAGGCTGCAACTGAGTTTTACACGAATCACCGCGCCGATTTCAGGACGGCTGGGCTTGCGGCTGGTTGATCAGGGCAATCTGATCTCCGCGTCGACCGCCCCCGGTCTGGTTGTCATTACGCAAACGCAACCGATTTCCGTGGTATTTACTTTGCCGCAGGCACAGTTGCCGCAAGTACTGGCCGAATGGCACAAAGGCAGCAAGCTTCCCGTCGATTTGTACGGCCGCGACGACAAGGTCAAGATTGCCAGCGGCGAGCTGATGTCGATCGACAATCAAATCGACGTGGCTACGGGCACCCTCAAGCTCAAAGCCAAATTCGACAATGACGACGAGTCCCTGTTTCCCAACCAGTTCGTCAATGTGCATTTGCTGGTCAGCACCGACGACAAGGCGACGGTGGTGCCCACGATTGCGGTGCAGCAAGGTTCGATCGGGCCATTTGTCTATGTGATCCAGCCGGATAACAAGGCCCACATCCAGCCAATCAAGACCGGAATCGTCGACGGCGGCAGCATTGCGGTCACGTCTGGTCTGACGATCGGCCAGCAGGTGGTAACAGAAGGCCTGGATCGTTTGAACGAGGGCGCCCAGGTAGAGATCATGACTGGCGCCGCCGTGCCTGGCACGCCGGCCAAAGGAGCTGTTGCTCCGAAGGCTCCCGCCGGCTCCCGGACCCGCACTGGGCACTGATTTCCGTGAATCTATCGCGCCTTTTCATTATGCGGCCGGTTGCCACGACGCTGGCAATGCTGGCCGTGCTGATTGCCGGCATACTCGCATACCGGATCCTGCCCGTATCGGCATTGCCCGAGGTCGATTATCCGACCATTCAGGTGGTAACCCTGTATCCGGGCGCCAGCCCGGTAGTGATGACCTCTCTGGTGACCTCGCCCCTGGAACGCCAGTTCGGACAAATGCCTGGATTGTCCCAGATGAGCTCGTCGAGTTCGGGCGGCTCGTCGATGATTACCCTGCAGTTCGATCTGGGTTTGCCGCTGGATGTGGCCGAACAGGAAGTGCAGGCGGCGATCAATGCCGCTTCGAACCTGCTGCCCAGCGATCTGCCCACGCCGCCCACCTACAACAAGGTGAATCCGGCCGATACGCCGGTCATAAGCCTGGCCATTACTTCGCCCACCTTGCCTTTGTATCAGGTCCGGGATCTGATCGATATACGTGTGGCGCAGAAGCTGTCGCAGGTATCCGGTGTGGGCCTGGTCAGCATCGCCGGCGGGCAACGGCCGGCCGTACGCGTACAGGTCAATCCACAGGCACTGGCATCGCACAATCTGACGCTGACCGATGTGCGCACGGCCATCACCAGCGCAAGCACCAATCAGCCCAAGGGAAACCTGGATGGTCCGGAACGTTCCACGACGATCAACGCCAACGATCAGCTCAGTTCCGTCAAGGACTATGACTCGCTGATTTTGTCCTATAAGAACGGGGCTCCCTTGCGTCTGCGCGATGTGGCCACGGCGGTACAGGATGCGCAGGACATCCGCCAGGCCGCATGGGTGGGCAAGACGCCCGCGGTGCTGCTGAATATTCAGCGTCAGCCCGGGGCCAATGTGATCGATGTGGTGGACCGCATCAAGGCGCTGCTGCCCTCCCTGAAGCAGTCTCTGCCTGTTGGGGTCGATGTCTCCGTGGCGACCGATCGCACGCAAACCATTCGTGATTCCATCAACCATGTCCTGTTCGAGATGGTGCTGGCCATAGTGCTGGTGGTGCTGGTGACTTTTGTGTTTTTGCGCAGCTGGACGGCAACCTTCATTCCCAGCGTGGTGGTGCCTTTGTCGCTGGTGGGCACCTTCGGCATCATGTATCTGGCCGGGTTCAGCATCAATAACCTGACCCTGATGGCGCTCACCATTGCCACGGGTTTTGTGGTCGATGACGCGATCGTCATGATCGAGAATATCGCGCGGCACATCGAGGCCGGCGAAACCGCCTTGAAGGCGGCTCTCAAGGGCGCGGCCCAGATAGGGTTCACGCTGGTTTCCCTGACATTGTCCCTGATCGCCGTGCTGATTCCTCTTCTGTTCATGAGCGACGTAATAGGGCGGCTGTTTCGTGAATTCGCCATTACGCTGGCGGTGGCCATCCTGATTTCGCTGGCGATCTCCCTGACGCTCACGCCCATGATGTGCGCGCGTCTGCTCAAGCCCGAGTCCGAGATGAAATTCGGCCGTTTCCAGCGTAAAACCGGCGCCATGATCGACGGCCTGGTGCGCGGCTACGATCGCGGCCTGTCTTTCGTCCTGGCGCACCAGCGCATCACCCTGCTGGTGGCCGTCGGCACGCTGGCCGTGACCGGCCTGTTGTATCTGCTTGTGCCCAAGGGTTTTTTCCCGCAACAGGATACCGGTATGATCCAGGCCATCAGCCAGGCGCCGCAGACGGTTTCCTTTCCGTCCATGGCGCGGCGCCAGCAGCAGGCGGTCGATCGAATCCTGGAAGATCCGGCAGTATCCACGGTGACTTCGTTCATAGGCATCGATGGCACCAATTCAACCTTGAATACGGGCCGCCTGCAGATTGCCCTCAAGCCCACGGGTGAACGCAGCGACAATGCCATGGCCATCATCGGGCGACTGAATCAGGCGCTGAAAAATATACCCGAGATCAAAGTCTATATGCAGCCGGTGCAGGACCTGACCATCGACGATCAGGTCAGCCGGACCCAGTACCAGATGACTTTGTCGGACCCCGATAGTGCGGTGCTGGGCACATGGGTGCCCAAGGTTGTGCAAAAGCTGCAAGGCCTGCCGCAACTGACGGATGTGGCCGACGATTTTCAAAATGGCGGCCTGCAGACCTCGCTGGTCATCGATCGCGACGCGGCGGCGCGCCTGGGCGTGACCACTGCGGCCATCGATGAGGCCCTCTACGATGCCTTCGGCCAGCGGCTGATTTCAACCATCTTCACCCAATCGTCGCAGTATCGTGTCGTGCTGGAAGTCGCACCGCAGTATCGCCAGAGCCCGGCGGCGCTGGCGCAGATCTACGTCCCGACCTCAGGCGGCACCCCGGTTCCCCTGACCAGCCTGGCGCGCGTCGTCGAGTCCAATACCTTGCTGTCCATCGAACGCCTGGACCAGTTCCCGGCGGCGACGGTGTCCTTCAACCTGGCGTCGGGCGTGGCTTTGTCCGACGCGGTCGATGCGATCCAGAAAGCCGAGGCCGGCATGGGCCTGCCCGCCTCTATCGATACGCGATTCCAGGGGGCGGCCAAGGCGTTCCAGGCCTCGCTGAGCAGCACCCTTTGGCTGCTTCTGGCCGCCGTGGTGGCGATGTACATCGTGCTGGGAATATTGTACGAAAGCTACATCCACCCGATCACCATCCTGTCGACCTTGCCGTCGGCCGCGATCGGCGCGCTGCTGGCCCTGCTGATCAGCCGGACCGAGCTCGACATGATAGGCGTCATCGGCATTATTCTGCTGATCGGCATCGTCAAGAAAAATGCCATCATGATGATCGACTTCGCGCTCGATGCCGAGCGCCACAGAGGCCTGAGCCCCAGGGCGGCAATACACGAGGCTGCGCTGCTGCGCTTCCGCCCGATCCTGATGACTACGCTGGCGGCCTTGTTCAGCGCCATTCCGCTGATGCTGGCTACGGGCGCAGGCTCGGAACTGCGGCAGCCCCTGGGCCTGGTGATGGTAGGCGGCCTGCTGTGCAGCCAGTTGCTGACTCTGTTTACTGTTCCCGTGATTTATCTGGCGTTCGATCGCCTGGCGCGTCGTTTCCGGCCCAGGCCGGCGGTTGACAGGGCTCCGGACGAGGCCTTGCCATGAGGTTCCTGGCCCTGTTCATCATGCGGCCCGTTGCAACAACGCTATTGAGCCTGGCGCTGGTGCTGACGGGGGCGCTGGCCTTTGGCCTGCTGCCGGTATCTCCTTTGCCGCAGGTGGACTACCCGATGATTTCGGTTTCCGCCAGCATGCCCGGCGCCAGCCCCGAAACCATGGCCTCCAGCGTGGCAACCCCGCTGGAGCAGGCCCTGGGCTCGATTGCCGGGGTCACGGACATGAGCTCGAGAAGCACCGAGGGCTCCACCCGCGTCTCCCTGCAGTTCGATTTGAGCCGCGACATCAATAGCGCCGCGCGCGATGTGCAGGCCGCCATCAACGCTTCGCGCACACTCCTGCCGTCAAGCCTGCGCAGCAACCCCACCTACCACAAGGTCAATCCGGCGTCGGCGCCCATCATGGTCCTGGCGCTGACCTCGCCCACGGTAACGCAGGGGCAGCTGTATGACATGGCGTCGACCATTCTCGCGCAAAAGCTGGCCCAGGTTTCGGGTGTGGGCGAGGTCGATGTCGGGGGCAGCTCCTTGCCGGCGATACGCATTGACCTGAATCCCCAGGCGCTCAACAGCGCCGGAGTGGCGTTGGACGATGTGCGTACCGCCCTGGTGAATGCCAATGGCCTGCGCCCCAACGGCATGGTCGAAAACGACCAGTACCACTGGCTGCTGAATTCGGGCGATCAGTTGACCCAGTCGGCGCAGTACCGGCCGCTGATCGTGGCCTGGCGCAATGGCGCGCCGATACGCCTGAGCGATGTCGCCACAGTCACGGATTCGGTCGAGGATCTTTTCAATGCCGGATTCTTCAACAATCAGAAAGCCATTTCACTGATCGTGCGGCGGCAGTCCGATGCCAATATCATCGAGACCGTCGATGCGATTCGCGCCCAGATCCCCAGCTTCCAGGCCATGCTGCCGGCCAATGTCACGCTTACCGTGGCGCAGGATCGCACTCCGAGCATACGCGCTTCCCTGCACGAGGCAGAGCTGACTCTGGTAATCGCCGTGGTGCTGGTGGTGCTGGTGGTGCTGCTGTTTTTGCGCAATCTGCGCGCGGCGCTCATTCCCAGCATTGTCGTGCCCGTATCGCTGATTACCACCTTCAGCCTGATGCTGTTGTTCAATTTCACGCTCAACACCATTTCCCTCATGGCCTTGATTGTGGCGGCGGGGTTCGTGGTCGACGATGCCATCGTCGTGCTTGAAAACATCATCCGGCATATAGAACGGGGCGCGCCTCCGGTGCGTGCGGCCATACGCGGTCTCAAGGAGGTGGGCTTTACCGTGCTGGCGATGAGCGTGTCCCTGGTTGCGGTATTCATCCCCATTCTGCTCATGAGCGGCATAGTCGGGCGCCTGTTCCGCGAGTTTGCGGTAACCCTGTCGGCTTCCATCATGGTGTCCCTGCTGGTTTCCCTGACGCTGACCCCCATGATGTGCTCGCGCCTGTTGCGCCGGCAGGAACGTGTTCGAAAGCCGCCGGGCCGCCTGGCCCGGACCTTTCAATCGGTGGGCGAAGTATTGTGGGACGGATATAAAAGATCCTTGTCGTGGGCGCTGGCGCATGGGCGCTTCATGATGTTGTTGCTGGCCATCACGATCGGACTCAATGTGTATTTGTACAAGATCGTGCCCAAAGGCTTTTTCCCGCAGCAGGATACCGGCCAGCTATTGGGATTCTTTCGTGTCGATCAGGGAACCTCCTTTACGGCCATGCTGCCCAAACTGGAAGATTTTCGCAAAGTGCTGCTGCAGGATCCCGCTGTTGCAAGCGTAACCGGCTATGCCGGCGGTCGCGGCGGAAGCAATTCCAGTTTCCTGCTTATACAACTCAAGCCGCTGGATGTCCGCAAGATCAGCGCAACGCAGGTTGTGAATCGCCTGCGCGGCCAATTCCAGGGCGTGCCCGGCGCGCGCCTGACACTGGTGCCGCAGCAGGACATCCGGATGGGCAGCCGTCAAACCAGCACGGCGTCCTACGACTACACCTTGATGGCCAGCGATCTGGGGCTGCTCAAGACCTGGCTGCCCAAGGTGCAGAAAATCATGGCCGGCTTGCCCGAACTGGTCGATGTGGACACCGACGTCGAAGACAAGGGAACTCAGGTCAATCTGGTTATAGACCGCGACGCGGCAACCCGCCTGGGCGTCAATATGGGCCTGATTGCGTCGACGCTGAATAATTCGTTCAGCCAGCGGCAGATCTCGGTCATCTATGGGCGGCTGAATCAATACCATGTGGTCATGGGGCTGGATCAGCGCTATGCCCAGAATGCCGAATCGCTCAAGCTGGTGCAGGTGGTCACGGCCGGCGGCAACAGAGTGCCGCTGTCCGCATTTGCCCATTTCGAGGTTGGCAATTCGCCGCTCAGTGTGCAGCACCAGGGCTTGTTCGCCGCGGATACGGTTTCGTTCAGCCTGGCGCCCGGCGTGGCATTGGACCAGGGGCTTCAGGCCATCAACAATGCAGTGGCGCGCAGCGGCTTGCCGACCCGGGAAATACAGGCGGGCTTCCAGGGCGATGCGCAGGCTTTGCAGCAGTCTCTGGCGCAGCAGCCCTGGTTGATCCTGGCGGCGCTTGTCACCATGTATATCGTGCTGGGCATGCTCTACGAAAGCTATGTGCATCCCATTACGATTCTGTCGACCTTGCCGTCTGCGGGTATAGGTGCCTTGCTGGCCCTGATGCTGCTGGGCGAACAATTTACGCTGATTGCGCTGATCGGAGTATTTCTGCTGATCGGCATAGTCAAGAAAAATGCCATCATGATGGTGGATTTTGCCCTGCAGGCCGAGCGTGAGCAGAACCTGTCCTCGCGCGATGCCATATACCAGGCGTGCCTGATCCGGTTTCGCCCTATCATGATGACGACGGTATCGGCGCTGTTTGGCGCGCTGCCCCTGGTGCTGGCTTCGGGTGCCGGCGTGGAATTGCGCCGGCCGCTGGGCCTGACCATTGTCGGCGGCCTGATCCTCAGCCAGATCCTGACGCTCTACACCACACCCGTTGTTTATTTATATCTGGATCGCTTCCGTTTGTGGGCCAAACGCAAGCGGGGGCAGCCTGCACATGGTTAATTTGCATAAAAAAATCTTGAGAAATTCGGCGCTTGTCGTGCTGACGGCTTTGCTCGGCGCGTGCGCGGTGGGGCCGAATTATCAGCGGCCGACTGTTTCCGTGGGGAACGGGTACAAAGAAGCAAAAGGCTGGAAACTCGCGCAGCCTGGTGACACGGGCTTGCGTGCCGACTGGTGGCGCAGCTACAACGACTCCGTGCTCAATGGGCTTATGGATGGCTTGCTCGCATCCAACCAGAACATTGCGCAAGCCGAGGCCCAGTACCGTCAGGCGCAAGCGTTGGTGAAATCCGCCAGGGCCGGCTTTTTCCCGACCGTAACGGGGGGCCTGTCTTCGACGCGCTCCGGCAGCCGCAGTCCCGACACCGGTTCGGGTTCCAGCAGCAGCAAGAGCAGCCAATCGGAGCTTAGCGGCGCGGTAAGCTGGGAACCCGACATCTGGGGCAAGGTGCGGCGTTCGGTGGAGTCAAGCCGGGCGGGCCTTGAAGCGAGTGCGGCCGATGTGGCGGCAACGCGCTTGAGCATGCAATCGACCCTGGCGCAAACCTATTTCAATTTACGCGCGCTGGATGCGGAGAAACGGCTATACGTCCAGACGCTTGCCGCCTATCAGCGTTCCCTGACGACGACCGAGAACCGCTACCATGCGGGCGTGGCGGCGCAGTCCGATGTGGAAGCCGCCCGCACTCAACTGGAGAACGCGCGTACCGACGCATTGGCGCTGGAATGGCAGCGCGCGCAGTACGAGCATGCGCTGGCGGTGCTTACAGGGCAGGCCCCGTCGAGTTTCGCGCTTGCTCCAGACCAGACAGTGGGAACCGTGCCTGAAATTCCAGTCGGCCTGCCGTCGCAATTGCTTGAGCGCCGCCCTGATGTGGCCGCCGCCGAGCGCCGCACCGCCGAGGCCAATGCCAAGATCGGCGTGGCCCAGGCGGCCTGGTTTCCGGACCTGACCCTGAGCGCCAGCGGCGGCTTCAGCAATAGCCAGTTGGCGCTATGGCTGGCGGCGCCGGCCAGTTTCTGGTCCCTGGGGCCGGCATTGGCCATGACGCTGTTCGACGGCGGTGCGCGCCAGGCGAATATTGAACAGTCGCGCGCGGCCTACGATGCGCAAGTCGCCGCCTACCGTTCGACGGTTTTGGGCGCTTTGCAGGAGGTCGAAAATTACCTGGTGCAATTAAGCGTGATGGCCCGGGAACAGCAGACCCAGGACCGGGCCCTGGCCTCGGCGCGCGAATCCCTGCGCCTGACGGAAAACCAGTACCAGGCCGGAATAATCGATTACCTGAGTGTTGCGCAGGTTGAAACCACCGCCTTGAGCACTGAACGTTCGGCGCTGGCGCTCAGAGCGGCTCGACTGGTGGCCAGCGTGCAATTGATTGCCGCGCTGGGCGGCGGCTGGCAGGTGCCCCAGCCGGCCGACAATCATCAGGCGAGCAGCAAATGACGGATGCCGGCAATGCCGTGTGCACCGTGTTCCCGTGCGATCGGCCCGGTTTGGGCGGATTGTCCGCCGATGGCGAATACCGGGCGTCCGGCTTGCTCGGCCAGTCGGGAAAATTGTTCCCAGCCCATGCCGGGTCGGTCCGGGTGCGAAGGGGTGTCGAGCACATGTCCAAGGACGGCGAAATCAGCATTCAGTGCGCGCGCCGCAGCCAGGTCGTCGAGCGTGTGAGCCGATACGCCAATCAGGCCCGGTGCGGGAACCGGGCTGCCTGACTCGGCCAGTGCCCGGGCATCTGCCGCGCGCCACTGTGTGCCGTCCGCTTGCGTTCGCCACGGTGCCGGGTGGCTGCTGTTGACGAGGCACTGCGCTTCAAATTCACGACAGCGCTGCAATACCTGCCTGAACCCGGAGTAGACCTCGTGCTCGGCGGCGTGGGCCGACCAGGCGGGTTCGCGAAACTGTACCAGCCTTACTCCTCGCTTGAGGGCCTGGGTAAGCAAGTCCATGAAGCGGGGCAGATTCTCGCTGCGCTCGATGGAGGTGAGCAGGTAATGGTCGGGAAGTTGCAGCCAGCGCAGCGGTGGTTCGGTGGCCGGCAAGAGCTGGCCTACGGTAATCGGTTGCTGGGGGTCGACCCAGGCTAGGATCTGGCCTTCGCGCCCGACGGGCGTGCCGTTCCAGGCGGTAACCCGGCAAAACGCCAGGCGCACGATGTTCTTGGGGTATTCGTGCACATGAGTGATCCACGGAGTGGCTTCGGTGATATCGATGTCGAGCTCTTCCTTCAGTTCGCGCGCCAAGGCTTGGAGCACGGTTTCGCCGGGCTCGATTTTCCCTCCGGGCAGTTCCCACCAGCCCGACCAGGGCTTGTCGGCGGGGCGCTCGGCCAGCAGCAGCGAGCCGTCGGCACGCTGGATCATGCCGGCGGCGACATTGATGAGCGGTTTAGACATGACGGGCCGACCAGTCGCGGGCGAACTGACGCGCGACGCGGCCGGAACGCGAACCGCGCTCGAGCGCCCATTGCAGCGCTTCGGTACGCGAGGCTTCGATATCGGCATTGGTGCAGCCGAGCTCTTTGAGCCAGTAATACACAATGTCCAGATAGTCGTCCTGCTTGAATGGGTAAAACGACAGCCACAGCCCGAATCGTTCCGACAGCGAGATTTTTTCTTCAACCGTTTCGCCGGGATGGATTTCGCCGTCGGACTGATGCTGAGCGCTGAGGTTCTCGCTCATGTATTCGGGCATGAGATGGCGCCGATTCGACGTGGCGTAGATCAGCACGTTATCGCCCGACGATGAGATCGAACCATCCAGCACCGACTTGAGCGCCTTGTAGCCGGCTTCGCCTTCCTCGAAGGACAGGTCGTCGCAAAAGATAATGAAACGTTCGCTGCGCTGGCCGACCAGGTCGACGATATCGCCCAAATCGCCCATATCGGCCTTGTCGACCTCGATGAGCCGCAAGCCGCGTGATCCATAGGCGGCCAGCATGGCCTTGACCAGCGAGCTCTTGCCGGTGCCGCGGGCGCCTGTCATGAGCACATTGTTGGCCGGCTTTTTCTGCAGGAAATGCTGCGTGTTGCGATCAATAATGCCTTTCTGGCGCTCGACATGCTGCAGGTCGTCAAGGTTGATGAGCGATACATGCTTGACGGCATCGAGCCAGCCGCGATTGCTGCGTTTGCGCCAACGAAAAGCATGCGCCGACCAATCCGTTTCCGGCGGTGCCGGAGGAAGCCACGCTTCTAATTGCGCCAGTACGCGTTCGGCGCGTTGAATAAGCGTGCTTAAGTCGGTGGCACTCACTGAGTTCTCCATATGGAATTGGGGCAAACCGCTATTATCGCCAATTTATGCCTGGTCTTGCAGGAATTGCGATTTGGGTGCATTGGCATCCGGGGCCGTGTTATGTGTGATGTTCGCGCAAGAACGTATAATCCCAGCCTTGATCCGCCAGATTTTGTAACTGTTTGGATTTGCACGGCCGTACCTTGCTGTTCAGAGGTTCACGCCGCGCGTGCCGGCGCTGTCGGCCCAAATGATTGGCAGAAAGGCGGCCTTGTTGATTTTGCCCTTTGGCTTACTTTAAACCCGGACCCTGTTTTGAATCTCGCCGAGTTGCTTGCCCCCATTGCAGAGGATATGAAAGCGGTCGATGCGGTTATTCGCTCCCGCCTGAGTTCCGACGTTGTCATGATACGCACGATCGGCGACTATATCGTGGGCGCGGGCGGCAAGCGCATGCGCCCCGCCTTGTTGCTCATGATTGCCAAGGCCCTGGGCTACCAGGGAACGCATCATCATTTGCTGGCCGCGGTCGTCGAGTTCATTCATACGGCCACTTTGCTGCACGACGATGTGGTGGACGAGTCCGATATGCGCCGCGGCCGCAGCACGGCCAATGCGGTGTTCGGCAACGCGGCCAGCGTACTGGTGGGCGATTACCTGTATTCCCGTTCTTTTGAAATGATGGTTGAAACCGACAAGATGCAGGTCATGTCCATCTTGTCGGGGGCGACCACCATCATTGCCGAGGGCGAGGTGCTGCAGCTCATGAATGTGCACGATCCCGAGGTATCGCTGGAGCGCTACCTGCAGGTGGTGCGGTACAAAACGGCCAAGCTGTTCGAAGCTTCGGCACAGGTCGGCGCCGTCATTGCCGGGGCTACGCCCGAACAGGAGGCCGCCGCGGCCGCCTATGGCCGTCATATCGGCACCGCGTTCCAACTGATCGACGATGTACTCGACTACAGCGGCGATGTCGATGCGCTGGGCAAGAACGTGGGCGACGATTTACGCGAAGGCAAGCCCACCATGCCGCTGATTCGTGTCATGGAGATCGGTACCGAGGCCCAGAAGACATTGATCCGGGACGCCATCAAAACCGGCGAGGCCGACTTTGAAGCCGTGGCGCTGGCCATCCACGATACCGGCGCGCTGGACTACACGCGCCAGGCGGCGGTCGCCGAAGCCGGGCGGGCCCGCGAGGCCCTGGCCGCCTATCCGGTTTCCGTTCAGCTGGAATCTTTGTTAGAATTTTGCTCTTTCGCCGTCGAACGGAATCATTAAGTTGTTCGTGGACGGGGTTATTTAGTTGCTCTCAAACGGAATCGCCGGGTTTTGCTAAAATGCTCGTCTTGCCGTTGGATTTGCCGGTAAGCGGATTGCTCGCAGGCGGGTCAGTCCTGGGTACATAGCCCGGTACAAAGGCAGCAATATGGCCCACGGCAAATCATTTGGCATTAAATCGGGGCGTAGCTCAGCCTGGTAGAGTACTGCGTTCGGGACGCAGGAGCCGGAGGTTCAAATCCTCTCGCCCCGACCAATATATTCCGACAATAAAAGCCCCTTGTCATTCAGGGGTTTTTGTTTTTCATGCGCAGGGTGTTGATGCATTCGGGCGCTACAGAGGCTAAAGCTGGCGTCAGACCGCGCAAAATTGGCTTCCACAAGATCTGCCTTGTGCATTGCCAGCATGCCGATTACGAAGAGTATGTATCGCCCAGATCCAGATACTGTCGAGCGCGTTCGATGATGGGCAGATCAATCATTTTCCCGTCGAGCTGCGCAGCGCCGTCGCCCTTGGCGCGGCATTGGTCATGGGCATCGACGACTCGCCGCGCCCATTCGATTTGCTCTCGAGACGGTGAAAAACATCGATTCAGAATGGGAACCTGGGCTGGATGAATGGCCACGCTGCCTGTAAAGCCAAGATTCCGCGCCCGCATCGCTTCCCGTTCATAAGCCTTCAGGTTGGCGATTTCTGACACGCTGGCGGCTAATCCCCAGCATTCCAGACCGTGCGCATGCGCCGCAATGGCCACTTGCTGGGCCGGCCAACTCAGTACCTGTGGATCGGGCTCGATTCCCATCAATGTGCAGTAATCTTCCGCACCAAAACCCAAGGAGGACAGCCTCTCGCTGGAGCAGGCAATAGCGGCGGCATTCAACACCGCTCGGGGAGACTCCAGCAACGCCGCGATCAGCATAGGGTTCGACTCCCGTGTTTCCGAGCCTAGGCAATCCAGAGCCTGAGCCAGCGCACGCACCTGTTCCGGGGCGTCTACCTTGGGCAACACTATCATGCTGATGTGGCTTGGGTCCACGTAGGCAAGATCGCGCTTCCAATGCTCCTCGCCCGCATTCACCCTTAGGGCGACAACTGCGCCCTGATCGTGAAGTTGGGCTGCCGCTTCAATTACCGACTCCCTGGCTTCTTGCTTGCGTTCAGGAACAACCGAGTCTTCCAGATCAATAATTATGGCGTCAGCGCCTCGTTGCGCTGCCTTTTGGAGGAATCGCGGCGTTGTCGCGGGTACGAACAGCAAGGAGCGCTTGCTCTTCATTCGCATTCGATCGCTCCTGATCTCGATAATTTTTCAAGATCCTGGTCGCCCAGGCCCATGGCGCGCAGCACTTCGGCCGTATGCTGCCCTCGCCGCGGTGCGGGCAGTCGTAAGGAACCGGGAGTGGCGGATAGTGCGGGAACTACGTTGTGCATGACAACCGGCCCTGCGTCGTTTTGTCCTTGCGATTTCACGTAGACACCCCGCTCGATCACGTGAGTGTCTTGCAATAGCTCTTCTATGTCATACACAGGCCCCACCGTTATTCCTGCGTTCCGAAACAGCTCCAGACAGGAGGCCTGATCGTATCCGCCAATGAATTCCTGCAACATGTCCTCGATCGCTTCATCGTTGTCTAGCCTTGCGGCATTCGTGGAAAATCGCGCCTCATCAAACAAGGCACTTTTTCCAATGATTTCGAATATCCGCCGCGCCATTTTGTCGGTCGAGCCGGACATGCAGACCCACTTCCCGTCTTGGCATTGGTAGACTCCGCGCGGCGATGCGATTTTGAGTCTGGCATCAGGCTTGATACCTGTGCCGGCGTAGTTCGCTGCGTCCGGCCCCATAATGGCAGTCATAGGTTCCAATAAAGACAAATCGATAACCTGGCCTTGCCCACTCCCCACTTCGAGTTCCCGAAGCGCCGCTAACGTGGCGAATGCGCCTGTCAGGCCAGCCACCATGTCGGCCAGAGCCATGTTGGGCAGCAAAGGGGGTTGGCCTTCATGGCCATTTTTTCGCGCATAGCCGCAAAAGCCCTCTATAAGGCTTCCGAAGCCCGGAAGATCGCGGTAGGGTCCGGTTTGCCCCCATCCCGATACCCGGACAATAATCAGGCGCGGGTTGCGGGTATGCAGGAACAATGGCGCCAAACCCATTTTTTCCAAGGTCCCAGGTTTGAAGCTTTCAATCAAGACTTCCGCTTCATCGACAAGGCTCAGAAACACCTTATGCGCAGCTTCGGATCGCAGATTCAAGGCAACGCTGCGCTTGTTTCGCCCATAGACCTGCCACCAGCCATCGAAACCTTCGGGAAACTCCGAGTGTGCATCTTTCCAGTCGCGTAGAGGGTCTCCGGTTCCGATGGCTTCGATTTTCAAAACATCGGCTCCAAAATCGGCCAACTGCAGCGAAAGCATGTTACCGGCTACCAAGCGGCTCATGTCGATGACCCGGATGTTCCTCAAAGGTCCCCGCTTCGTTTCGTCGAAGGCCGTTGATTGCAGCAAGCTGGCGCATCGCTGGTGGGGCACAATCATTCACTCCTTTTCAGATGTATTTGAGTCAGCAATTTGTCCCACGATACGGCGTCTTTTTGGAAATCTTCCGCAAATTCATGGTTCGAAATATTCAACACCTCTGTGTCCAGTTTGGCAAACGAGTCCATGAGTTCGTGATTCTGCAGCGCCTTCGATACCGCCGCATGCAGCCGGTCGATAAGCTCTGCGGGAACGCCTTTCGGACCGAACAGGCCGCCGATCGTGGTTACGGTCAAACCTGGAAAGCCGCTTTCGGATAGAGTCGGTACGTCAGACAAGGACGGCGACCGCTGCGGACCGGTCACGGCCAGCGCGCGCAGCCGTCCCGACTTTATTGCAGCCATCGAGGCGGTCAGGGAGTCGGTACTGAAGAGAACCTGGCCTCCGATCAAATCGGTCAGCGATTGCCCGCTGCCCTTGTAGGGCACATGAGTAGCTGTCAGGCCGGCCTCTTTCAGCAGCAATTCGCTGGCCAGATGCGTCATGGTTCCTTGGCCCGCCGACGAGTACGCAACAGACCCCGCCCTTATCCGGCTCATCAGCTCCGACAGGGTTTTGGGTGAGCCGGGGGAATTGGCCACCAGCACGACAAACTGGGCTCTCATGACTGACGCCACAGGCACGAGATCGGTATAGCGGAACTTTGCATCGGGCAGCATCAGTGGTGCCACAAGAAGCGGCGCCGTCGAACTGAACAGCAGGGTATAGCCGTCGCTCTTGCTGTTTGCGACATACGCATTGCCAATCATTCCCGAAGCGCCGGGGTGATTCTCGACGATGACGCTTTGCCCGAGCTCGTGCCCGAGATATCGTCCAAGAAGCCTTGCCATGATGTCGCTGCCAGAGCCAGGCCCTTGCGAGACCACTATTTTCACGGGCTTGTCCGGCCAGGTCGAGGAAAAAGCGGGGCCAGTCAGGATGGAAGAAAGAAACGCCCCAATGAGAAGGCGCAAAACGGTACGATACATGATGTCTCCATTATTGTGGATTTCCCGAAATATAGGCCCATTTATTTGCTACGTCAAATTTTTCCATGACAAATAAAAAAACTTCCATGAAACGAATTTCGAAATTGACTGCGCTCCCATTGACGAACGTGGAATCGGCCGCTTGTGGACCGACCGACATCCACCCCACCATACCGGACGATCTGATCACATTTCGTATCTCGGTGTTGTCCCAGTTGCTTGCCCGGGTGGTCAATAACTCGGTCAGCCAATCGCAAGGACTCTCTAGCCGGCAATGGCGTTTGCTCGTTACGCTTAGCCGGCTCGGGCGCCCATCCTCGTCGGGCGAGATCGCTCAGTTTTCGCACTTGGACTACAGTCAGGTAAGCCGGGCTGGATATGAACTTTCTCAAAAAGGCTTGGTCACATATACCGCCGACAAGAAAGACAGACGCAAGTCCTTCCTGCATCTGAGCGCGGAGGGCGAGCGGGTGCTTGCCGCGGGACTTTCGGGCACTCTCAACCGTCAGGAGCGTTTGCGAGGCGTCATGACGCAAGAGGAATATCGCTTTCTCGACAAAGCGATACGTGCCTTGACGCTGGAAGCGCAGTCTATGTTGGATGAAACAAAGTCCGACGACGCTGAAGCAGATGGATAGCGAAACGGTGCTGCCTTTAACCTATGTCTAGCCTAAGTTTAAAGTGTCAGACTTCGTGTCGAGCTTCCAAAATGGAAATTAAATGGAGTCGATGTGAACAATTCAACTGCACACGCTTTGAGCAAGGTCCCGGAGGTCACTTTGATCTTCTGGATTATAAAAATCGCCGCTACCACGCTGGGTGAAACGGGTGGTGATTCGGTGACCATGTCCATGAATCTTGGATACCTTGTCGGGACGGCAATTTTTGCGGTAATTTTCCTGATTGCCGTGGCCGCTCAAGTCAATGCAAAGCGCTTTCATCCGTTTCTCTATTGGGCCACGATTATTGCAACGACGACAGTGGGGACCACCTTGGCCGATTTTGCGGATCGTTCCCTTGGAATTGGATATGCGGGGGGATCGTCCTTGCTGTTTATCCTGCTGATGGCGTCACTATTTATTTGGCATCGGTCGCTTGGGACTGTATCGGTCGAGGCCGTCAGCTCTCCAAAAGCAGAGATGTTTTATTGGGTGACGGTCATGTTTTCCCAGACTCTGGGGACTGCGCTAGGCGACTGGACCGCCGACACCGCCGGGCTGGGCTACGAAGGAGGTGCCTTGGTATTTAGCGCCTTGTTGGCACTGATTGCCGTGGCGTACTACCGGACCAGGATATCTCGCACCGCGCTGTTCTGGGCGGCATTCATCCTTACTCGCCCACTTGGAGCGGTGGTTGGCGATTTTCTTGATAAACCGCTCAGCGCCGGTGGCCTGGCGTTGAGCCGTTATTCCGCTTCGGCTGCTCTTTTTGCTTTTATGCTGACCTGCATTTTATTTTTCAGGCAAAGGGCGGCGGCACGGGCTCATTGAAGTGCAGTGTGTGGCCTGCTCGCTTGTTGACACAAGGAATCGAAGAACGAGCTCCGGCCGCCTGGAGAGGTTGCACCGATGCTAAACTGCGCCTTTTCCGCAGCCTTGGCATGCGTCATTCCGACTAGGCAAGTGATTTGACCGAATTCCAGATTGCGCTGGTAGCGCTTACCGTGTTTGTCGCGGCCCTGACCCAGGGCACTACCAGCATGGGTTTTGCATTGATTTCCGCACCGGTGATTGCGTTCGTCGAGCCAGGCCTGCTGCCGGTCTGGCTGTTGATCATGATGGTGCCTTTGAATATTTATGTGGTGCTGCGCGAGCGGCACGCCATCGACTATCACGCTACGCAATGGATCTCGCTGGGACGCATTCTGGGCACATTCGGCGGTGTTTGGATTCTTGTCGCCATTCCCCTGACATGGTTAAGCACGCTGATCGGAATCGCTATTGTTCTTGCGTCGCTGGCGTCGTTCCTGATTCCTGCCTTCAATCCTGGTAAAAAGGCACTGGCAATCGCCGGGGCAATCACAGGTGTTGCGGAAACCGCTACGGGCATTGGCGGCCCGCCGTTGGCGATTGTGTGCCAGCATATGCCGGTAGCCACCTTGCGTGCGACGGTGGCACTGTGCTTCCTGATAGGGCAAATCGTATCGCTGGCAGTACTGGCCTTGAGTGGCCGCACGAACCTGCATCAATTCATGTCGGCGCTGGTCATGATGCCGGCGCTACTGGCCGGCATGTGGGTGAGTCATTTGATCCATCATCGCGTCAACGCAAAAATCCTGCGCAAGGCGGTACTGATCTTTGCGCTGATATCGGGTGCCATTATTTTGCTGCGTGCGTAAGCGCCGTCCATGGCTTGTCCGGGCGTGAGGAAGGGGATAAACCCCAGATGCCCCCGTGAGTCGAGGTCAATATCCATTCCATAAAAAAATAGGGCGCTGATTGCCCCATGTACGTCATAATCTTCCTTCAGAAGGAGGAGTGGAATGGACTTGCGGCAGCTTGAGTGTTTCATCTATGTTGCTGAATTGGGCAGCTTCACGCAGGCCGCCATGGTGCTTGGCGTGGGACAGCCCACGCTAAGCCGGCAGGTGCGACGCCTTGAAGTGGAGCTCAGGCAGACTCTGTTTTATCGCAATGGGCGTGGCGTCAGCCTTACCGAAGCTGGCAAACGTCTGCTGGCACATGGGCGCACGATTCAGATGCAATTTGAACATGCCCGCCACGATGTCGAGGACTCTCGCGGCACCCCTTTGGGGCGTGTGACTATCGGTTTGCCTTATGCGGTAGGACATTCGTTGAGCAGTCCTTTTGTGAAAGAGTTCCGACATCGTTACCCAAAGGCGAACTTGTGTATCACCGAAGGATTGACCGTTCATTTGTACGAATGGTTGCTCCTGGGACGTATTGACATTGCGTTGCTGCACGATCCAGTCCCGTCGCCGAGTCTTGATATTCGTCCTATCCGTGAAGATGATCTACTGGTGTTGGGGTACAAAAAACGTGGAGCGGCGGCAATCGCGCCACCCATCCCGATGCGCAAAGTGGCGGAATTGCCTCTGATCATTCCTTGCCGGCCCCACCCGCTGCGCATGATGGTTGAAACGCGGCTGGCTAATATGGGGCTCAAGCCGACGATTGCACTCGAAATTGACGCGGTGGCAACCATCGTGAAGCTTGTGTCGCAAGGCGAAGGATATGCCATCGCAACGCGGCATGCGGTCGCCATCAGTGATGCCCGGGATCACTTGCTGACCCGTCGTATCACCGCTCCGCACATGAGTAGCGTGTTGGCATTGGCCATGTCCGCCGAACGCCCGCTAACCACGCTGGTGCTTCGAACCAGCGAGCTATTGCAGGAAATTCTGCGTGTGTTGTCACGGGACGCCAATTGAAGCGCGGGCTACGGCGATCGCCTGACACGGCGTGAAAAACACGATTGAAAGAATTTTCATGATATGTTTTTTTGGAATATCAGCTAGGCAGTAATGTCTCTATTCACAAGGCTCGGCTGCGACTAGTATTCATGCGTAGTCGTTAACGCAGCACTAGTCTGCCGGCATGGTGGCAACTCCAATCGTCATCAATCGCAAAAATAGAGGAGGCATTCCAATGAAGATAGATTTTAATCGTGTGCTGGGGATGGTCACTGCAGCTTGTATGGTTGCACTGGGGCTTGCCGCTCCATCGGCCAGCGCGGCTTTCCCCGAAAAGCCGATTACGCTGGTGGTTCCGTTTCCTCCTGGAGGAGCGGTCGATACCTTGGGGCGCATTTTTGCCGATAGCATCAGCACCCAGACGGGCCAGCCCGTGATTGTGGAGAATCGCGCTGGAGCAAATGGCAACATCGGTACGGAGGCGGTTGTCAATGCCGCGCCAAATGGTTATACGGTGCTGCTCGCTGCCAACGGATTGGCAACGAACTCCACAATGTATCCCAAGCGCTCGTTTAACGAAGTCAACGATCTGGCGCTCGTCGCCTACGTGGGATACGCACCACTGATTCTTGTGGTGGCTTATGACTCACCTTTCAAAACTTTTGGCGATCTGATCAAGGCCGCCAAGGCCAAGCCGGATTCGGTATCGTTTGCGACGTCCGGCAATGGCAGTGCGCCTCATCTGGCCTCCGAATTGCTTAGAATCACCACCAAGACGGAAATGCTGAATGTACCGTACAAAGGAGGATCTCCGGCCAAGCTTGATCTGGTTACAGGCCGGGTGTCGTTCATGCTGCTTAATCCATTGGAAGCCATGCCCCAGATAGAAGCCAAGAAGCTGCGAGCCCTCATGGTCGATAGTGTGGAGCGTCTTGCCCAATTGCCTGATGTTCCGACGGCGAAGGATCTGGGCTATCCCGAACTGGAGGCCAAGGTATGGTGGGGATTTGCCGTGCCAAAAGGCACTCCTGTGCAAGCCATCAAGACGCTCAATCTCGACATCAACAAGGCACTGCAAGACAAAAAGGTGCAGGACAAGCTTAAAAAAATGGCCATTACGATTGGAGGAGGCACAACGGCGGAGTTCGAGGCATTTTTCCGTGAACAGGTTTCAAAGTGGGCCCGGGTCGTAAAAACGGCGGGCATCAGTGTCAACAATTGATGCGGTAATGAGCAACGACGCCAATTGGCTGACAGGCCAGTGTTTTGACAACAGAATGGGTTTGGCATGATTATTGATTGTCATGGTCACTATACGACGGCGCCCAAGGCGCTCGGTGATTTCCGTGCTTGGCAGTTCGAAACGTTGAAAAACCCTGAAGGGAGATGGATGGATCCGGGCGTTGTTGTCAGCGACGATGAGATCCGTGAATCCCTGGAGGACAATCAACTCCGCATTCAAAAGGAGCGTGGGGTAGACCTTACCCTGTTCTCTCCCCGTGCGGGCGGGATGGCACACCATGTGGGTGGTGCCAGCATCAGCGAAACATGGACTCGCCATTGCAACGACTTAATACATCGTGCAGTCATGCTCTATCCGGATCAACTTGTCGGTGTGTGTCAACTGCCGCAATCGCCAGGGGTTAGCCCAGCTAATTGCATACCGGAATTGGTGCGTTGTGTCGAAGAGCTCGGTTTCGTGGGTTGCAACATCAATCCGGATCCCACTGATGGGTACTGGACCGATTTACCGCTGGCGCATCGCCATTGGTACCCGTTGTTTGAAAAGCTGGTCGAGCTTGACGTGCCGGCGATGGTACACACGAGTTGCTCGTGCAACCCGAATTTTCACTTTACCGGCGCACACTACTTGAATGGCGACACGACGGCGTTCATGCAGTTCATCGAGTCGGACCTGTTTAGCGATTTTCCCACTCTCAAGTTCATAATTCCGCATGGTGGCGGGGCGGTGCCCTATCATTGGGGGCGCTATCGAGGCCTTGCGCAGAATATGGGCCGCCCACCTTTGGAAAAGCTGATGCGGAACGTGTTCTTTGATACTTGTGTTTATCACCAGCCAGGCATTGAATTGCTGTTGCGGGTTGTTCCTCCCGAAAACATTCTGTTCGCCTCCGAGATCATTGGCGCAGTCAAGGGCGTGGATCCGCAGACAGGATTTAATTACGACGACACCAAGCGCTATATCGATGCGGTGTCTTGGTTGCAGCCTGCCGTGCGCGAGCAAGTAATGGGGGGCAATGCACTGCGCGTCTTCAGCCGTCTTCGGGAGCGATTGCAAAAGCAGGGCCGTTTATCGAGCGTGGCCGTATGAGCCCACAGCCTGGAATGACTTCATGCGGCGGCTTATGGAGTTGGCTCTCGCATTGACTTGAATGTTCAAAAAAATCAAATGCATAGAGACGCACAACTTGGTTGTGCGTTTTTCTTTTCTGGTGGCATGATGCCGCGGCGGCGCCGATTTTCTTTTTGCAACACAGAAAGAAGCGACATGAAACAGCATGCAAGCAGATCGCCTGCCGTTACGGCCGCGCGAGAGGGCGCATCCATGGCTTCGAGTAGGGAACGTATTGCCGTCCTGTGTGGGCGTGCGGGGCTTGTTTGCGGGCCGGCATCGACGTTTTAGTCGGAGTCAATTTGACACGCGCTCTTACAGGAGCTGGCTGGTGCGGGTGGTATAAAAACTTCAAGAGTAGGTGCTTATGCCTAGAATCTTAAAGGAATAAACATGAAAAATTACCATCTGGCTCGTATTACCGGTCTGGTGTTGTGCGCCGGGCTTGCCGCATGCTCTACGCCGCAAGAAGGAAAGAAAGCCAACGAATTGACGCAGAAGACGGTGGAGTACTCATGTTCCGCCCAGGCCCAACAGGCGCTTAGCGTGCAATATACCTTCCAGGGCACTGACGCCGTGACGGCCAAGCTGATCTACAACAACCAGGCTATCGACTTGACCCGCGACACCGGCAGCAAAACCGATATGGTCGGCATTGCCTTTACGGGCAGCGGCTATACCTGGACTACCGATAAATTCACGCTGGACACTGTCGGCCAGGCCAATGGCAATATGCTGACGCAACAAGGCGAGCAGGATGTCAACGGCAAGACTATGCCCGTGAACAATATATTGGCCAAATCCTGCAAGGTCAGACACTAGGCCCAGGCTCCCCCATCGGGCGGCATGATGAGGTGTTTCATTAAGTTTCAGAAGCGTGAACGAAACGGAAGCCGCAAGGTCTTACTCTGAGGCATCGTGGGCGGTGCGTGAAGTTCCCTGGTTTTGGAGCCAATAGTATGAATACCTTGTGCTTGCCGAAAGCCGTATTTGCCGGATGGGTGGCCTTGCGTGCGCTGTGGCGCAAGCTGGCATCCACGGTAATGCTTGCGCTGACGATGCTTGCAACCATGTCCGCGCTTGTTCCCGCGCGGGCGGATGAATTGCTCAGCCCCCCGCAACTGGAGCAACTGGTGGCGCCGGTGGCGTTGTATCCGGATTCGCTGCTGTCGCAAGTGCTGATGGCGTCAACCTATCCACTCGATGTCGTTGAAGCCCAGCGATGGCGTGCGGCGCAACCCAAAAACATGTCCGATCAGCAGCTATCGGCGGCTGTGCAGGGCCAGCCATGGGATCCCAGCGTCAAGTCCCTGACTGCCTTTCCCGATGTCCTGCTTATGATGAGCGACAAGATCGACTGGACGCAGCAATTGGGTGATGCTTTTCTGGGCCAACAGCAAGACGTGATGGATGCGGTGCAGCGCTTGCGGGCGCGCGCCGAGGCGACCGGGCATCTGAGGTCGGGTAGCCGGCAAAGAGTTGTGGTCGGCGACGGCAGTCCGGCCATTATTCAGATCGTGCCGGTGCAGCCCGATATCATTTATGTGCCTACTTACAATCCGCTTGTGGTGTACGGCCCGTGGCCATATCCGGCCTATCGGCCCATTTACTGGTATCCGCCGAACTATTATCCGGCCCCCGGAGTCTTTATTTCTTTTGGCGCCGGCCTGGTGGTGGGTAACGCCTTGTGGGGCCATGTCGATTGGCATCGCCGCGCTGTAAATATCAACATCAATCGTTACAACTATTTTAATCACGCTCATATTGTCAATAATCGCTGGGAGCACGATCCGCGGCATCGCCGGGGTGTGGAATATCGTGATCCGGGGGCTCGCCAGCGATTTGGGCAGAGCGGCCCTTCGGGGATGCGCGCCACCGAGCGCGAGCAGTTTCGCAACCGCGCCGATACGGGGCGCAGGCAGTTGAACGACCCACATAATCGGCAGGATGTACAGCGTGCGATAGAGCGCAGTCAAAATGGCGCTGCGCGGGGAAATGGCCTGGCAACGCCGAATTTGTCGTCTCCTCCACGAGGCGATCGCAATAGCGGCGGTTTCGGAGGCAATGGACGCGATTTGCAGGCGCCCAATGCGCGCAGCCACCGGACTCCCTCCGGGGAGGCGCCCGCCAATATCAATCGCACGCGTCGGCCCGACGCGGGGCCTAACCATTCCGCCACGCCGTTTCGGAATATTTCACAGCCTCCGCCCGCGCGCACTCGAGAAACGCCGCAACGGCCGCAGCAACAACAACGGCCGCAACAACAGCAGCGCCCGCAGCAACAGCAACGACCCCAGCAACAGCAGCGGCCGGCGGCGCAGCAGCGGGAAGAACGGCATTCTCAGGCTGGCGGCGAACGGCCGTCCAGGGGGCGAGGCGAGCATCGGGATGGCGATCGTCGCTGATCGGCGTTCAGCGCCTGTCGCTGCGGCAGGCCAGGGCGGCCATTGCCAGGCAGGCCGCCGCCGCTCCGTACAGAACAAGGGAAGGTGTGACGGGCAGCAGGAAGCCTGCCAGGATGGGCCCTACACCGGCACCTATATCGCGCCAGACCGAGCGGGCAGCCAGGGCATGCACTCTTTGCGGGCCCGGGTACCGATGGGCAACAATAGGCGCAATCAGGGGCAGTTGCAGTGCGCGCAGGATAACCACCGCGGCGGCGCAGACCCATAGCCAACCGGCGCCGAAGCCCACCAATGCAAGCGCTGTCATCAGCGACAGCATGATCAGCATGCGTTCGGGGCCGTACTTCTCGGCCACTTGCCCTCCCACCGGGCTGAGCAGAATTTCCGCCAGATAACGCAAGGCCAATAGCAGGCCGGCAATCAATACCGCTCCGGTAGGCGCGATGCTTTGCCCCAGAAATGAAAGCCCGACAATGAAAAGGCCGTCCAGGACCAGGCCTTCGACGAAGGACCAGATGTCCAGGCTGCCGGGCAGTTTGAAGCGGCGACCTTGCGGCTTGACATGGCCCTGGCCCGCGGGGAGCTTCAATGCCAGCGGGACCGAACACAGTGCGATCAATGCCAGCACCAGGAAGAACGGCCGCGGGGAAAACTGTTCGGCGAAAAAAGCGGAGAGCGGCAGCGCCAGCATGGGTCCCAGGGCAATCAGGGCGCGCGATTGGCCGGTTCTGCGCGAGGCTCCGGTCAGATCGGCCGTTGCGAGCGCCTGCGTGGAAAGGTTCAACGCCGCGTAGGAAAGCCCCCACAGCAGTCGTACTATGACGAGGGCCCAGAAGCCTGAAAAAAACGAGTAGCCCAGGGCGCAAATCGATGCAATGACCGCGGCGATGGTACATGCGGCGCGGTCGCCATGCTTGGCATAAAGTCTGGCCACCGTGCTGTAGCCCGCTATCCGAATCAGCCGATTGGCTGCCAGCAGCATGCCGGCCTCGGCCAGGCTTATACCGAATTGCGACGCATAAATTGGCAACACCAGATAAAGAACGGTATCGGCGGGTAGCGACATGCCCAGCACCAGGGCCGCATTTCGGGAGTTTCTGTCGGTTGATTGTGTGGGGTCGCCACTCATGGATGTCCAGTGCTCACTGGCTGCCAAGTGTCGATGCCGGCCCGACAAGCATCTTTCTTGACGGCCAAACTGGACATTCTACGATAGACCGGTTTCAGGCCGGCTCTAAGCCAGGTTCACCAGCACCTGGCCGTTTTCAACCCGTACCGGATAGCACTTGATATGCTGCGTGGCCGGTGCGCAAACCGCGTGCCCATTGCGTATATCGAATCGGCCCTGGTGCAGCGGGCACTCGATTTCGTGACCGTAAAGAAAGCCGTCGCATAATCGGGCATGGCCGTGCGTGCAGATATTGTCGGTGGCGAAATACTCGCCCTCGGCCTGATAGAGGGCGATTTCGCGCCCGTCCACATTTACGGCCACCACATCGTCGGCGGGCACTTCGGTCGCGGCGATGGCCGGGTTCCAGTTTTCGTCCATGAGGTTCTCAGATGGGATAGATCAGTGAATTCGGGATCATTTCGGTATCGAAGATGCAAAGGCGCGATTCGAACTTCAGGCCGTCGTTGCCGCGCTGGATAATATCGATGTAGCGGCCGACGTTGTACACAATCGATACGCCGTCCGAGCGCGTGCGAAATACCGAGTAATTGGCTTCGGCCTCGATGCGGGAGTCGCTTGTCTTGCCGATTTTCGGCAAGCCGATCACATGGCGCTGGTAATAGGGTTCGTGAAAGATGGTTTCCGTGGCTCCGTAGATGCGGTCCTTGAGCATGCCTTTGCTTTCGAAGGACAGCGTAGCCAATGGATAGCCCCGGTCGTAGTTTTCCCGGGGCTGTACCTTGTAGATGCATTCCTCGGTAAAGAATTCCGGCCATTCGCTCCAACGGTTATTGTCGAGCGCCGAGGCATACTCGGCATAAAGCGATACGACCGCGTAGTAGGTGGGGAAGTCGATCATTTCAGCACTCCATCACTTTGCGCCAGTAGTCGTACATGCCGCGTATCAGGGTTTCGGTCACCATGTGGTCGGTGTTTTCAACCGTGCGGCCCCCCAGTTCGGCAAGCGTGCTGTGCGACGGCTTCTGCCTGAATCCTTCCTGGGAAAATTCGATTACCTCGCCGTCGTCGGCCGATACAAAGCCTCCGGGGCCGAACAGGTTGGCCTGGCGCAACCTGCGGCGCGTCATCTCGGCTGTATCTTCCTCGAAGCCGAAGTGCGTCCAGATGAAGTCGAAGGAGTCGGGGCCTGCGGGCTGAATGTGCCGGGTCGATACCGAATTCACCTGTTGCTGGATGATGACGCTGGGAAACAGGGTAAGCATGACAGCCGTGGGCCCTTTCCACCAGTCTTCCTGCACGACATCGAGCAGACGGTCGTCATGCAGGGTCATCTGCTCCTTGAAGCTGGACACGCCTGCCGTGACGGCTCCTTTGCCGCCCGTACCCCTGGTTGAAATCATGGCCGCGTGGCGGAATTTTTCATCCATTTCCAGCTCGGACTGGTTGTCGGCGCGCCACAGGCCGAAAGTTACGAACCAGGTATGCAGCAGGCCGGGGTGGTAGGGGTCTTTGATGTTTTCCTGCATCAGTTTCCAGTTGCCCGGGATTCTTTGGCGGCTATAGCCCAGGATGGTCAGTTTGCGGCCGTCGAAAACCCGGTCGAAGTAGCCCAGTATGACGGGGCCCAGGTATTCTTCCAGTGATTCGACCGAGTGGTCGAAAGACGCGAAGATCACACCGTTGCGCAGCGCGACCTTGAGCCTGGTCAATCCGTGGTCGCGGGGATCGAAATCGGCCGGCATGCCGCCGTTGATCTTGCCGTTCTGTTTGACCCCGCGGCGAAAAGGCACCCCCAGCAGATTGCCTTTGAGGTCATAGTTCCATTGATGATAGGGGCAAGTGAAGTCCTGGCGATTGCCGGATTTTTCGCGGCAGAACTGCACGCCGCGGTGGGCGCAGACATTTTCGACGACCTGCACTTCCTGGTCGTGGGCGCGCACGAGTATGACCGAGCGTTCGCCGATGGTGGTGCGCTTGAAGTCGCCCGGATTGGGGATTTCGGCTTCCAGGCCCACGTAGTTCCAGTGGGCGGTATAGAAGAAGCGCTCGAGTTCGCGTCGGTATAAGGCGTCGTCGGTATAGGCCCGGAACGGTATTCGGCTGGAGCCCTCTGTGCTCCAGCAAAGCTCAGGGCTGGCTGCGTCGGGAAGTGAGTGCATTGCGGTCTCCGGCATCGTTGTGCTTGTTTGGGAAATAATGCACCATTCAAATCTATTTATAAATAGAATTATGTAAATAATATCTATCACTATTATTAATAATATAAAATCATGGAACTCAAAGACATAGACCTGAATTTGCTGCTTGTCTTCAATGAGCTGCATCGTTTGCGCAGTGTTTCACAGGCGGCTCAGGCACTGGGCCTGTCGCAGTCGGCAATCAGCAATGCGCTGAACCGATTGCGCAAGACGATGGGCGATGAGTTGTTTGTTCGGGTGTCGCGGGGCATGGCGCCCACGCCCTTTGCCGGCGAGCTGGCCGAACCCGTTGCCCAGGCGCTCGGCACAATCTATTCGTCACTTAATACAACGCCTGTGTTCCAGCCTGGAACCAGTACGCGCAATTTCACCATTGCCATGTCCGATATCGGCGAAATCTATTTTCTCCCCGAACTGATGCGGCGATTGGCAAAAACGGCGCCTGGTGTGTCCATCAGTACGGTGCGGGATACCACGACCAGTTTGCGCAATGAAATGGAGAACGGGCAGGTGGATCTGGCGATCGGTTTTTTGCCTGATCTGAACCGCGGTTTTTTTCAGCAAAGGCTGTTCCGCCAGCGCTATGTGTGCGTATTTCGCCGCGGCCACCGTCTGGCCACGAACGGCGTTAGCCTGAAAGCGTTCAAGGCCGCCAGGCGTGTGATGATTGTGGCGGCCGGGACCGGGCACGGCATGGTCGACCAGGCCATACAGCGGGCTGGCCTGGTCGATGACGTGCGTTTGCGCGTACCGCATTTCGTGGCGGTGGGACACATATTGCAAAGCACCGACATGATTGCGGTGGTGCCTCAAGCCTACGCCGAAAGCACGCTCAAGCCTTTCGATCTGATGTTTGCGCCGTGTCCGATCAAGATTCCCGACATCGTCATCAATGTGCTGTGGCACGGCAAGAATCACCGCGAGCCGGGCAATCAGTGGCTGCGCCAATTGATATTCGAAACATTTTCCTTCGGGTCCTGAGCAGGCCCGCGGGCCGGATGGGCTTGACCCTGGCCCGCGTCATTTGCTTGCGATCAGGAAAAGGTGGCCGGCCAATACGTTTTGATCAGCATGATTACCGCGACCAGCGTTGCTATGCCCGAGAAGCCGATTTGCAGCAGGCGAGAGGGAATATGAGGCGAGGCGAGGCGGCCCAGTACCATTCCCGCCACGGCGGCTCCCACAAAGTTCCAGCCCATGCCGGAAATACGGGTTCCGTGCAGGACTATGCCGGCTACCGTGCTCATCGAGACCAGGGCGATCACGGCGAGCGATGTGGCGACGATGCTGTGCATGTCTATATTGGTATAGCGTTTGAAGGCAGGCACGATGATGAAGCCGCCGCCCACTCCCAGCATGCCGGCGAATAGTCCGGTCACGGCCCCTATGCCCGCCAGTGTGGAGGCGCAGCGCCGCGTCCAGTGTAATTTGCCGGTGGTGGGATTGAGCACGCAAGGCTTCAGTTCCGAAGCGCCGGGCTGGACCGGGTTTTTGACCTGGCGGGCCTGCCGGAACATGCGCCAGGCCACCAGCAGCATAATGGCGCTGAACAGCGTCATGAGGAAAAGGTCGGGAATGATATGGGCCAGCGTAATGCCCAGATGCGAGAACAGGGCACCCAGAATAGCCATCAGCAGGGCTGCCTTGTAGCGGACTATTTTCTTGCTCAGGCCGTCGAGGGTGCCGACCAGGGCCGAAATGCCCACGGCCATCAAGGCTACGGGGGCGGCGCTTGTCATGCTGAAACCCAGGCCTACGACCAGGGCGGGTACGGCCAGTATGCCTCCTCCGGCACCCGTCAGCCCCATGACCAGGCCTATAAAAACGCCCAGAAAACTGACTAGGAGCATGGATTTCCCAACCTATGTATACGAACAAGCTCTATTGCAGAATCGATACGGTCGACCATGTAAGTGCAATCTGGAAAGGAAAGAATGTACAGGGAGGAACTATTATAATTATTTTTGGTTATAAATATATACTTAATTGTTATATTGATTGAGCTTTAAACACAACATGGACTTGCCTCTTGCGCAGAACGACCCGTGGCCTCAATATATCAACACCTTTTGTGCCTTACTTCCTAATGAGGTGTTCCATGTTTGCATCGACTCGCGTCTTTCTGGCTGCCACGGCTCTTTGCGGCTTTGTCGCAGCCCCTGTTTTTGCAGCCACGCCAGCCGCATCCGCCGCTCCCACGGCCAAAACGGCTCAGCAGCAGCGCATGACCACTTGCAACAAAGACGCCACCGGGAAAACCGGCGACGCCCGCAAAGCGTTCATGAGTTCCTGCCTGAAAGGCGAAACCGAACCGGCCAAGCCCGCAAACGCGGCGCAGGAACGTATGAAAACCTGCAATGCGGATGCTTCCGCGAAATCGCTCAAGGGCGATGCCCGCAAAGCCTTCATGAGCACTTGCCTGAAGGCCAAATAGCGGTTCCTTGCAAGGTGCGGGCATGGGATTCCCCGTGCTCGCACCGGTATGGGCGGCAGGCTTCAGCCCGAGTTGCGCAGCCCTGCCGCAATTCCATTGATGGTCATGTGTATGGCGCGCTGGCTGCGGCTTTCCTCGTTGGCTTCCGTGGTTTTGCGACGTTCCGCGCGGTGGCGTTGCAACAGCTCCACCTGCAAGTGATTGAGCGGATCGATATAGGCAAAACGTTCGCTCAGCGATGCCCGTAGTTGCAGATTGTCGTCCAGCAATTCGCGCTGCGTGACGAGCTTGAACATTTCCAGCGTCAGGGCATGTTCCTGTTCGATGCGCTCAAACACTTTTTCACGCAATTTCTTGTCGGGCACAAGTTTCGAATACCGCCTGGCAATGGCCAGATCGGTTTTGGCCAGCACCATTTCGGCATTCGACAGCAGCGTATAGAAAAACGGCCAGTCGCGGGCCATGCCGCGCAATTGCGCCAGACGCGCGTCGCGGCTGCCCGGAGTATCGTCGCCTTTGTGTTCCAGGTAGGACAGAATCGCCGAACCCAGGCCGAACCAGCCGGTGAGCATCAGCCGGCATTGGGCCCACGAAAACCCCCACGGTATGGCTCGCAGGTCTTCAATGCGCCGGCTCGGTTTGCGCGCCGATGGCCGCGAGCCGATGTTCAGACCGGCGATTTCCAGGATAGGCGTCGAAGCGAAAAAATAGTCCGCGAATCCGGGGGTGTGGTAGACCAGATCTCTATACGCTTTTTGTGCGGCGACCGACATCAGGCTCAGTGCGGTTCCGTAGCGGGCCATATTTTCGTCTTCGGTTTGAGAGGCCGATTGATGAGGAGTGAGGCTGGCCTCGAGCGTGGCGGCCACAAGCAGTTCCAGATGCCAGCGCCCGACTTCGGCGTCCTTGTATTTGCTCTGTATGACTTCGCCCTGTTCGGTAAGCCGGATCTGGCCATTGACCGTGCCCGGGGGCTGAGCCAGGATCGCGTCGAAGCTTGATCCGCCGCCGCGCCCGACCGAGCCGCCGCGGCCGTGGAACAGGCGCAGCCGGGTTTTGCGCTTCTTGAAAACCTCGACCAATTGCCGCTCGGCCTGGTAGAGCGACCAGGTCGATGTCAGGAAGCCGCCGTCCTTGTTGCTGTCCGAGTAGCCCAGCATGACCTCCTGGATTCCGCCCTGGGTGTGGCGTATGCGCGTTGCCACCTCGGGCAGGTCGAGCCATGCCGCCATGATTTCGGGCCCGCGCTCCAGGTCGGGAATGGTTTCGAACAGAGGCACCACCATCAGTCCGTCATTGAGTCCGGACGTGGCGGCAGCCGGAGCGATCAAGCCGCTTTCCTGTTGCAGCACCAGGACTTCGAGCAAGTCGCTCAGGGTTTCGGTATGCGACACGATGGTCTGTTGTATGGCCTGGCGCCCGTAGCGTTGACGCGCTGCGGCGGCAGCCCGCAGTATGGCCAGTTCTTTTTCGGTTTCGTCCGAATACTGTATCCAGGGAGACACCAGGGGGCGGATTTCCTGGATTTCATTGCGCAGTACGGCGATGCGGTCCGCTTCGCAAAGCGTCGGATAATCGATGGCCTGGCCCTTGAACCGGACTCCTGCCGCCTTGAACAACTCGGCGAGCACGCGTTCGTGCACATCGGAGCTCTGGCGCAGGTCCACCGTGGCCAGGTGAAACCCGAAGACGCTGACGGCCTGAATCAAGCCGTTCAGCCGCAATAGGCCGATCAGGCCGCTGCGCTGCGTTTCCAGCGAATCGGCGATGACCTGCAGATCGAGCTGGAATTCGGCGGCGCCGGCGTAGGCCGGTGCCGGGTAGGTGGGGCGCAGCGCCAGCGACCGGCCCGTGATGTTCTGGGCCGTAGCGTCGAGCCGGGCATAGAGGTGGATGCAGGCGCGGCGATAAGGCTCGTCGGCGCGGTGCGGCGAGGCATCCTGGCTGGCCTGCGCGAGTGCAAGGAGCTCCGGGCTGACGGCGCTGAGCGTTTGCGAGATCGACAGTTCGGTGCCGAGGTCTTTTACTTCCTGCAGGTAATGCTGCAGGACTACCGTGGCTTGCCGCAGCAGCGCCTGTTCCAGGGTTGATGCGTTGACATTGGGATTGCCGTCGCGGTCGCCGCCGATCCAGCTGCCCATGCGCATAAAAGGCGGCAAGGGACTGGCATTGATGTCGAAACTGGAGCGGCCTGGTCGTCGCAGCTTGAGAGCGAGATCCTGGTACAGGCGCGGTATGGCGCTCAGGAAGGTGCTTTGGTAATAGCCCAGGGCGTTGTCTATTTCGTCCAGGACCGTGAGCTTTTGCCGGCGCAGCAGGCGTGTTTGCCAGAGGGTCTCCACCAGGCCGGTAAGCCGCTGCTGCAGCCATTCTTCTTCGGACGAGGTGAGGGTGGTGTCGCGGCGGCTCAGCTGCAGGGCGATTTCGCGGTGCACATCCAGGGTGCTTTTGCGCTGTACCTCGGTGGGGTGCGCCGTCAGTACCGCCATGATGCACGCGTCGCTGAGGTGGCGCTGGATTTTCCCGCTGCTTACGCCTTTGCTTTTCAGGAACTCGAAAGCATGCTGCAGGCTGCCGCGCTGCGGCGCGCTTTCGGTCAGGGCGTAGTGGCGTTGGCGCCGGTTCTGATCGCGGTCTTCGGCGATATTGGACAGATGCAGGAAGTAGGTAAAGGCGCGGATGACCAAGGTGGCATCCTGGCTGGCCAGCTTCTGTATCTGTTTTTCGAGCAGGATGCTGTCTTTGGTCTTGCCTTCGCGGCGAAAGGTAACGGCGGCGCGGCGCAGCCTTTCGATAACGTCGTAAATTGGCTTGCCTTCACATTCTTTAATGACTTCGCCGAGTATTTTTCCGAGCAGCCGTATGTCGGTACGCAAGTGGGACGACGGTTCCGTGTTGCTGGGGGCGGGCAAGTTCACTGGGACTCCTTGGTTGGATGGGGTTATGCAAGCAGGCGCCGGGCGCAAGCGCTAACTATACGATAGCTTGAGCCTTTTCCTCAAAAACGCCGGTACTTCGGGGCTGATTCGCGCAACGGCGCCAAGACGATTATCATATTCAGCCTTTAATTCCTTTTCTTTCTACCAGAGAACTTCAATGCCGCAATATCGTTCCCGTACTTCGACCCAAGGCCGCAACATGGCTGGCGCCCGCGCTCTGTGGCGTGCGACCGGCATGCAGGATGGCGATTTCGAAAAACCCATTATTGCGGTGGTGAACTCGTTTACCCAATTCGTACCGGGTCATGTGCACTTGAAAGACATGGGTCAATTGGTGGCCAGGCAAATCGAAGCGGCCGGCGGCGTAGCCAAGGAATTCAATACGATCGCGGTCGACGACGGTATCGCCATGGGTCACGGAGGCATGCTGTATTCGCTGCCGTCGCGCGAACTTATTGCCGATTCGGTGGAATACATGGTCAATGCGCATTGCGCCGACGCCATGGTGTGCATTTCCAATTGCGACAAAATCACCCCGGGGATGCTGATGGCTGCGATGCGCCTCAATATCCCTGTTGTGTTCGTATCGGGTGGCCCGATGGAGGCCGGGAAGATTGTTGAAGCGGGCACCCAGAAAGTACTGATGAAGCTCGATTTGGTCGACGCCATGATCAAGGCCGCCGATTCAAAGGTGAGCGATGCCGAGGCGGCCGAGGTTGAACGCAACGCCTGTCCGACTTGCGGTTCGTGCTCGGGCATGTTCACGGCGAACTCCATGAATTGCCTGGCCGAGGCCCTGGGCCTGGCCTTGCCGGGCAACGGAACCGTGGTGGCCACGCATGCGCGCCGCAAGAGCCTGTTCGAAAAAGCCGGTACGCTGATTGTCGATTTGGCCAAGCGTTATTACGAGCAGGACGATGCGTCGGTATTGCCGCGCAGCATTGCCACGTACCAGGCCTTTGAAAATGCCATGACGCTGGATGTCTCGATGGGCGGTTCGACCAATACGGTGCTGCATTTGCTGGCCGCGGCCCAAGAGGCGGGCGTTGATTTCACGATGTCCGATATCGATCGTATTTCGCGCAAGGTGCCTTGCGTGTGCAAGGTGGCGCCGGCAACGGACAAGTTTCATATCGAAGATGTGCATCGTGCCGGCGGCATATTGGGTATTTTGGGCGAGTTGTCGCGTGCCGGCCTGCTCAACGAAGACGCGGGCAATGTGCATAGCGGCACCTTGGGCCAGGCGATTCGCGACTGGGACGTGAATGGCGGTTCGGCCAGCGCGGAAGTGCATGAGTTTTTCAAGGCCGCGCCGGGCGGGGTCCGCACGCAGGTGGCATTCAGCCAGAATCGTCATTTCGAGCAGTTGGACCTGGATCGGCAGAAGGGCTGCATCCGCTCCAAGGAGCATGCGTATTCGCAAGATGGCGGGCTGGCTGTGCTGTACGGTAACCTGGCGCCCAAGGGCTGTATCGTCAAGACGGCGGGCGTCGATGAAAGCATACTCAAGTTTACTGGCATTGCGCGTGTGTTCGAAAGCCAGGAGGCTTCGGTTGAAGGCATTCTGGGCGGCGCCGTCAAGGCGGGCGATGTGGTGGTGATTCGCTACGAGGGGCCCAAGGGTGGGCCTGGCATGCAGGAAATGCTGTACCCGACGTCGTATCTGAAATCGAAGGGTTTGGGGGCGTGTTCGGCCTTGTTTACCGATGGGCGTTTTTCGGGCGGATCGTCGGGCTTGGTCATTGGCCATGCTTCGCCCGAAGCGGCCGAAGGCGGCAATATTGGCCTGGTCAATGATGGCGATGCGATTGAAATCGATATCCCGAATCGGTCGATCAATCTGGCCATCAGCAATGAGGAGCTCGCCCGGCGTCGCGCTGAAATGGAGGCCCGCGGCGACAAGGCCTGGCAGCCGGTGGATAGGGAACGTGTTGTGTCGCAGGCCTTGAAGGCCTACGCTGCGATGGCGACCTCCGCCGATCGCGGCGCGGTGCGGGATGTGTCGCAGTTGAATGGCGGTCGGCGGTAAGCGCTGGCGGGTCTGTGGGTTGCTCGTCATTCGCGTTTTTTTAGCGTTATTTAGTGTTCTTAAGGCGCGGGGGTGGCGGCCCGGGCAGGGTGGAGCTCGCATCGTCCGGTCCTGGCTGCGCCAGGACTGCCCGCGGCCGGCGCCTGGATCGGGCGGTCGCGGAACTCGCGTCGTCCACAGCCCCCCGGGCTGTGGACACCCTTGACGCTCAGACAACCGCTCCCTTGCATCCCGATCCAGGTGCCGGCCGCGGCGGACTCAAGCTCGCTCACCCTGCCTGGGCCGCCACCCCCGCTTGCGTTGGGGTTTTTTGGGCGATCGCAAACCTGCGTTTTTGCGTGCTTGTGGGCTGATATCACAATGAGCTATCGCATAAAGGCCATTCCAACAGATCCCCCCAACACATTGTCATCACATTGTTCGTGTCTTGCTTTCGGGCCGCCAGACTGCGACCAGTCCATTCGCCTGCAAGTCCTTGGTCACTTTGTGGGCCGGGCATATCGTGGTGAAAAGGAGTAATGTAAAACCGATGCGTGCCCCCATAAGGGCTGTTGCCGCATTCAACCCCGATTGAGTCGAGAATGGAAATGAGTCGAACGCACAGTTATAACATTCAGGTGAACTGGACTGGAAACAAGGGCGAGGGAACAACCGCGTATAGGTCTTATGAACGCAGCCACACCCTGAGTTCGGCTGGAAAGCCGGATATAGCGGGTTCGTCCGATGCGCATTTTCTGGGCGATGCCCAGCGGTGGAATCCGGAAGACCTGCTTGTCGGCTCAATTAGCGCCTGTCATCAGCTTTGGTACCTGCATCTATGCGCGGATGCGGGCATTGCCGTTCTGGCTTATGCCGATGAGGCGCAGGGCATCATGCAGGAAGATCCGGATCGCGGCGGTTTTTTTACGCAAATCACCTTGAGGCCCAAGGTGAGAATCCGGCGTGGCGACAATGCGCAGTTGGCGGCCAGTTTGCACGAGCGGGCGCATCATTTCTGCTTTATCGCCAATTCCGTCAATTTCCCCGTTATGTGCGAGCCGACGATCGAGTCCGAGTCTTGACTCCCGAACCTGCTACCGGCGTTACCTGCCTGTGGCGTTGCGCGCACCGGGTTCCGGCTAGGCCGCGTTTGAAAAACTTGCATTCCGGTGCCACACTCTAGCCTCCCAGGAGATAAATATGAATAAAGCCAAGCGTCTACGATCCGCGAATATTACTCAGGGCTCGGCCCGCGCGCCGAATCGTTCCATGTATTACGCCCTGGGCTATAAGGAAGAGGATTTTGCCAAGCCCATGGTGGGCGTGGCCAATGGCCACAGCACCATCACGCCTTGCAATAGCGGCTTGCAGAAGCTGGCCGATGCCGCCATTGCTGCCATCGAGGAGGCGGGCGGGAACGCCCAGGTATTTGGTACGCCGACGATTTCCGATGGCATGGCCATGGGCACCGAGGGCATGAAGTATTCGCTGGTGTCGCGCGAGGTCATCGCCGATTGTGTCGAAACCTGTGTGCAGGGCCAGTGGATGGATGGGGTGCTGGTGATCGGCGGCTGCGACAAAAACATGCCGGGCGGCATGATGGGCATGCTGCGCGCCAATGTACCGGCTATTTATGTCTATGGCGGCACGATTCTTCCGGGCCGTTATAAAAACCAGGATCTGAACATCGTCAGCGTATTCGAGGCGGTGGGCGAGAATTCGGCGGGCCGCATGAGCGACGAAGAGCTAAGGCAGATCGAGCTGCATGCCATACCAGGCAGCGGTTCGTGCGGCGGCATGTATACCGCCAACACCATGAGCTCCGCCTTCGAAGCGCTGGGCATGAGCCTGCCTTATTCATCCACCATGGCCAATGTGCACGATGAAAAAACCGGCTCGGCGGCGGAATCGGCCAAAACCCTGATCCGTGCGATCGAGCTCGATCTCAAGCCGCGCGATATCGTTACGCGGGCCTCCATCGAGAATGCCGTCAGCGTCGTCATGGCGACGGGCGGCTCCACCAATGCCGTGCTGCATCTATTGGCGATCGCCCATGCGGCGGATGTGCAGTGGACCATCGACGACTTCGAGCGTGTGCGCCAGCGCGTGCCGGTCATCTGCGACCTGAAGCCCAGCGGCAAGTACCTGGCTGTCGATCTGCATCGCGCCGGCGGCATTCCGCAAGTCATGAAAATTCTGTTGAACGCGGGTTTGCTCAATGGCGACTGCATGACGATTACCGGGAAGACGATGGCGGAGACCTTGAAGGACATACCCGATGCGCCGTCCGCGGATCAGGACGTCATTCATACCCTGGACAAGGCGCTGTACGCCAAGGGCCACTTGGCCATACTCAAGGGCAATCTGTCGCCGGAAGGGGCGGTGGCCAAAATTACCGGGCTTAAAAATCCGGTCATGACCGGACCCGCCAGGGTCTTCGAAGACGAGCAGTCCGGGCTCAAGGCCATATTGGATGGCAAGATCAAGGCCGGCGATGTCATGGTGTTGCGTTACCTCGGCCCCAAGGGCGGCCCCGGCATGCCTGAAATGCTCGCGCCCACGGGCGCTTTGGTAGGGGCCGGCCTGGGCGATTCGGTGGGCCTGATCACTGACGGCCGTTTTTCGGGAGGCACCTGGGGCATGGTGGTTGGGCATGTTGCGCCTGAGGCGGCCGTGGGCGGCTGCATAGCGCTGGTGCGCGAGGGCGATTCCATTACCATCGATGCCCATCGCCTGCTGTTGCAACTGAACGTTCCCGAAGAAGAGATCAAGGCGCGTCGTGCCGCCTGGCAGGCGCCGGCACCGCGCTATACGCGCGGCGTGCAGGCCAAGTTCGCGTTCAATGCATCCACGGCCAGCACGGGGGCGGTGCTGGACAATTTCTAGGGTTCAGTGTTTTTTGCCTGACGGCGGAGCGGTGGGCAAATAGGGCCGCCAGCTCCGCCATTCAGTCTTTGCTCAATCCTAATTTGTATTCAATGTTGTGCACCAGGCCCAGCAGGCGCGGCCCCAGGTCTTTTTCCAGCCGGCTCCGGTCGGTGGCGTAGCTTGGGACTGTCAGGTTGAACGCCAGGGACATGCCGTTTACCTCTCCTTTCATGGGGACTGCGACGGCGGCCAGGGTTGGCCTCCAGTCGCCGGCTACGACGCAGAACCCCAGCGTATCTATTTCCGAAAAAGCGGTATCCAGTCCAGGGCGGAATTTTTCCCAATCGTCGGGATAAGCTTGCTGCAAGCGCTTGAGGATCAGCGCCCGTTCTGGCTTGTCCTGGCAATATAGAAGCGCTCTGCCAATGGCCGTACGCAGGAACGGGCGGGTTGAGCCGACGCCGGGCTTGGTGTCGTTGGACTCCTGGTCCTGCACGGTTTCGACGTAGACCACCTGGAAGCGATCGCGTGCACCCACCGAAACCGGGCCATGGGCATAGCGGGCCAGTTCCAGCATGGCGGGGGCCGCGACCTGACGGATCGTCAGTTGGGAAAGCAAGGGATAGCCCAATGACAATACCGCGGGCCCTAGCGAGTACTTGCTTGTTTGACGGTCGCGCCGCAGATAACCCAGCCCCACCAAGGTGAATGTCAATCGGGAAACCGTGGGTCGCGACATCGCCAATTGCTCCGCGATGTCCTTGTTGCCCAGGGTTCCCGCGCCATTGGCGAAGCAACCCAGAACGGCCAGCCCGTTAGCCAAGGTGGACGCAAACTGTGGATGGGCCCGCAACGCCGCGCTATCTAAAAATTCGGGCCGGTCTTTTTCCTGTTCCGCCATCTGGGCTCCTTGATTTGATTCTTGACATATTAGCGAATCGCAACAATAATTCAATTCAAATAAATGAAATTAAATTCCAATTAATGGAATTAAACTCCGTAGAGCATCAATTAATATGAATCGATCCGCTTCGCCGTCCTTCAGCGGCCAGCCGCTTTTTTCTTTTGTCGTTGTCGCCGACACCCACGTCAATGAGAGCGATGGCGTGTCCAGTTCGCCGTATCGCACCAACCAGTTGGCCAATGAGCGTGCGCGCCATGTCTTTCTGGACATTGCCGCTATGGAACCGGCGCCGAAGTTTGTCGTGCACTTGGGCGATATCGTGCATCCCGTACCGTCGCTGCCGACATTCCAGGATGCCGTGGCCTGCTTCAAGGACATTGCCAGCCCGCTAACGGTGCCGGTGCATCTGGTGCCCGGCAACCATGACGTGGGTGACAAGCATGTGGATTGGATGCCGGCGGACCAGGTGTGCGAGGCGTTTCTTGAGACGTATCGCGCAGCTTTCGGCCAGGATTATTTTGCGTTCGACGAGGGGGATTTGCGCTTTGTCATTATCAATTCGCTATTGCTGAATTCCGGCTTGCCCGATGAAGAGCGCCAAAAACAATGGCTCCAGCGGCAGGTCATGGAAGCCGGCGGCAAACGTGTCTTTCTTTTCATGCATTACCCGCCCTATATTTACTCGACTGATGAGCGTGGCAGCTACGACAATGTCGATGAGCCTGGCCGGAGCTGGCTGCTCGAGTTGTTGCGCCAGCCCCAGGTGGAAGCCGTTTTCGCCGGCCATGTGCATAATTTCTGGTACGACCGAATAGGCCAGGCAGAGTTCTATATGCTGCCTTCCACTGCTTTTCTGCGTCACGATTTTTCCGAGTTCTACCGAGTGGCTCCCAGTGTCGAGTTTGGCCGGGGCGATGTCGACAAGTTCGGTTATTTCGTGGTGGACGTATTCGCCAACGGCCATGTCGCCTATTCGATCCGCACCATGGGCGCCCAGGCCAAAGCCGGAACGACCCGCATTGCCCGGCCGTCCCGCTTCCTGGCGCATCCCAAGACGTCTTCCTTCAATAATGTCGGTGTCGAATTGCGGCACCCCTGGGCGGAAAGCATGCAGATCACCGCCACCGGCGGAGTGCAGGAGTTCGGCCGGAAATGGGCGCGCAACGATTACCCGCTGCTGGCCTTGTGGGAAATGGGCGCGCGCCTCTCCAAAGTGCCCGATCTGGATCTGGCCGAGATTGAATCCCGGGAACGCATGCGGCTCATGGCCCGGATGGGCCATCAATACATCGTTACTTCGCTGGGGGCGCCCAAGCCCGGTCTCTTGTCGCTGGATATGGCCGCATGCGGTGTGGCCGCATTCGAGGTCAATGCCACGCTGGATGGTTTTGAGCGGCAGCGCGGCACCTTGCGGGCCATCCGCTCGGAGACCGGCGCCGGGATTTATTATTCGAAGATCCTCAGTGCCGATCCTTCTCATTACGATGGCACGCATTTCAGTCATTTCGTCAAAGCCGGTTTCACACTCGATGAACTGGCCGTGCACCGCGAATTCATTGTCGCCGCGCTCCATGCGGGCGATATCGACGGGGTCACGGTACGCATAGAGGCGGATCAGGAGCTTGTGCCGGCGGCCCTGCGACTCATGGAATTCAGCCGCGATACGGGCTGCCATGTGCTTGCGTCGCTCAAGCTCAGCGGCCCCAGCCTTGCCATTGAACGCGCGGACGATCTTGCTGTGGCGGCCAGTGTTGCGCAGGCCATGATCCTTTCCAAGGCTTCGTCGGCTATCCGCTATGTCTACGATACGTTCATGGACGTCGATCGCGGCTATTTCCCCCGGCATGCTTTTATCGACCGGCGCTTCAATCCGCGCATTGCCGCCAGCGTTTTTACTACGCTCAATGCACTGCTTTCCGGCGCCGCAAGCATTGCTCTGGAAGAGAACATCCCGAATGCGGGCGGTTCGCTTGTATTCAGTGCCGGCGCCAACCGCTATGCGCTGATCTGTGCGAAAACGGGGCAAGCCCTCGATCTGCTCAAAACGCTTCCACCGGCCTGCATTGCCCACGACTTGGCCTCGGGCTTGCGGCAAACGATTGAAACTGAAATAGACATGCTCGAAAGTGCAGAGGCCGCGAAGGCTGATGAATTGCAGTTGCTGTTGATTTTGCTTGAATGAAGGCGCATTACTGGATCTCAATTTATCGGAGAATACCTATGCAGTGTCGTTCTATAGCCCTGGCCTTGCTGCTGGGCATGCTATTTGTTTCGCCCGCCAGCCGGGCCGCTTATCCGGATAAACCCGTCAAGCTTCTGGTCGGCTATGCGCCAGGCGGGTCCACCGACATTGTGGCCCGCCTGCTCGCCAAGGTCCTGACTCAAAAATGGCGGCAGTCCGTAGTGGTTGAAAACAAGACTGGCGCAAGCGGCATGATTGCCGCCGAACAGACGGTCCACGCCGCTCCTGATGGCTACACGCTGTTGCTTGGATACACTCCGGAGGTCTCGCTCAACAAGCTGGTGTTCAAGCGCATGCACTACGACCCCATCACCGATTTGTCGGCCTTGGCTCTGGTTGCCTCGGCGCCCCTGGTTCTTGTCAGCGGACCCAAGCTGCATGCCAGAAATTTGAAGGAGTTGCTGACATACAAAGGGTCGAAGCGGCAGATCAGCTATGGGTCGCCGGGCGTGGGCGGCCAGCAGCACATGGCGGGAGAGATGCTGGGGCGCCTCACTGGCCTGCCGCTGATGCATGTGCCATACCGCGGCACTTCTCTTGCGGTCAACGATCTGCTGGGTGGCCAGATCGATTTGTTTTTTGCAACCACGCCGCCGCTGCTCCAGCACATCCGCGCCGGCAAGCTGTGGCCCATTCTGGTGGCCGGGCCCAAGCGTGAAAAATTATTGCCCAATGTGCCCACGGCCGTGGAACTGGGTTTGCCGCGGCTGCAGCTTACGAACTGGTTCGGTGTGTTCGGGCCCAAGGATTTACCGGCGGAACTGGCCGGCAGGATCAGCGACGATGTGATGGCGGTGTTCAAAGATCCGGGCTTTGTGAAATCTCTGGAAGACCAGGGGCTGACGCCTACGCCCTTGCAAGGCGCTGCCTTCAAGGATTTCATAGGCGCCGAGATGAAGAAGTATCAGGAGATCGTCGCGGAAACCGGAATATCGGTGCAATAAGCCTGTCGCACCCGGGGCGCTGGAGCCCCTGCTGCCTTGCCTGGCAAGGCGCCGGACTGCCTGAAGAAAGAGGGTCGGAAGAAACGCTAAATGGATTTTCCGGCCCATTGCATAGTGCCGAGCCAGTCGGTCAGGAAGCCCAGAAATGTCCGGACGCGCGCGGGCATATTCTTGCGGCTGGGGAACACGGCATAAATTTCCAGCTCGGTGGGTTGATACTCGGGCAATACTATTTGAAGGCGGCCGTCTTTCAGGTCCTGGTCCACCATGTAGCGGGGATGCATTGAAATGCCGTGGCCGAGCAAAGCAGCGTGGCGCAATGGTTCGCCGAAGTTGGCGCGAATGGTTCCTTGCACCTGAACCGCTACGTTTCCCCCTGGGCCGGTGAATTTCCACGAATTGGTAGGGGATTTGAGCGAATGCACCATGCAGTCGTGGCTGGCCAGCCCCAGCACCGACTGGGGGTGGCCGCGCCGTTTCAGGTAGCCCGCCGAAGCCACCAGCACTTGCGGAACGATAGCCAGCCGGTGTGCGATCTGGCTGGTATCCTTCAACGATGGTGTAATGCGAATCAACATATCCAGCCCTTCGGTCACCAGATCGGCCCTGCCGTCGTCCAGATACATGATCACGCGGATATCCGGGTGGACGTCGGCGAAAGCGGTAATGGCGGGAACCAGATGATGGGCGCCGAATGAAGGAGGCGTGCCAACGCGCAGGGTACCCTTGAGTTCCTTCACCGACATCTGCAAGCGTGCTTCTATGCTGTCGACATGTTCAAGCAGGCTTCGGCCGTTCTCCAGCAGCGACAGGCCGGCCTCGGTCAGGCTTACGCTTTTTGTGGTTCGGGTCAGCAGCTGGACCCCCAATGACTTTTCCAGCCATATCACGTGTTTGGTGACATTGCTCTTTGCTATTCCCAATCGTTGGGCGGCCGCCGAAAAGCTCAACTGCTGCGCCACTTCGATAAATATTTCAATGCTGCGTAGCCTATCCATTTTGGCTCCATAGTTTCCATTTCAAGAATAATATATTCCTGATTTGGTTCTATGCATACAGGAATAGGGTCACTATACTGCCGTCTCACTGTTTCTATTTTAGATACTATGGCGCCAGGCGGCAAAGGAGATCGCGGACAGATGGCAGGTGTCGATTTCACGCATCAGGCACTTCGCACCCGCCTGGTTTGCAGACCGGGAGCCGCCCTCGCCCTGGCCGACGAACTGGCGCATCTTGGGTGCCGGCGACCTTTGATACTGACCAGCAAAAGCATGCGTGCCCACAGTTTGTATGCCGACCTTCTGCTTTTGTTGTCCGATGTGGCGGTAGCTGAATTCGACAATATTCCCCAGCACTCCGATCTGGAAATGATTGGCCGAGTCACAGAGCGGATGAATTTTCATGAGGCCGATTGCGTGGTTGCTGTGGGTGGGGGAAGCGTATCCGACAGCGCGAAGGCCGCGGCATTGCTGTTTGCGGAAGGCGGCACACTGCGCGATCTGGCATCGCGCTTCATCTTGCCGGCCACGATTGTGGCGCCCGATCTGCTGCGCCCGAAGGTTCCAATCATCTCGATCCCAACGACGGCTTCGGCCGCCGAGGTGACTCCGTCTTTCGGCGTGCGTACGCCCGAGGGTGAAAAGCTGCTGTTCTGGGATCCACAACTTGCCAGTCGCGTCATTTTGCTGGATGCGAAGCTGAATCTGTCGATTCCCGCGCCGCTCATGCTGGCCACAGGCATGAACGGCCTGGCCCATTGCCTGGAAGGCTTGTACTCGACAAGCCGGTCGCCGATTTCCACCTCTCTGGCGTTGGAAGGGATAAGGCGGTTCGACCATGCATTGCGCGCCGTGGCTCGCGATCCGGAATCAATTGAGTACCGTGTCGAGTTGCTGGTGGCTGCGCATTTATCCGGCATGGTTCTGGCTTCCGCGCGCAGCTGTCTGCATCATGCGGTGTGCCATGTGATTGGAGCCACATGCGGAGTGCCTCATGGTCTTGCCAATACGGTCATGCTGCCGCACACCGTGCGTTTCAATCAGAGCGCGGCGCCGGATTGCCTGAGCCCGATCGAGGCCGTTCTGGGTGAATCCTTATCGGCATTGCCGCCAGGTGATGACGGGTTTTTATTTTCCTGGCTTGCCAATCTGCAGGCGGAATGCCGCCTGCCTGGCAGCCTGCGCGATATTGGCGTGGCCCGGGAGGCATTGCCCGATATTGCGCGAAAAACAATGCATGAGCGCGGCCTGGCTTTCAATCCGCGTCCGGTCAATAAGCCGGACGACATTGAAGCCATTCTTGACGCCGCGTGGTAGCAGCCGTTCCATCGCAAACCATCGCAGTAGCCGGAGGTATTTCATGAAGGTCACAAAAAGCGGAGCAAGCCTGGGGGCCCGGGTCGAGGGCCTCGATCTGTCCGCCGCGCTTGCGCCGGAAGATTTCGCTGAAATTGAAAAACTGCTGGGGGCTTTCGGCGTCCTGTTTTTTCCGGCGCAGCATATTTCGGCTGTGCAGCTCAAAACGTTTGCCCAGAATTTCGGCACGCTGGAGGTAAATGTTGCGAACAGCTATCAAGAGCCGGGATTGCCCGAAGTGATGACTTTGTCGAATATTGTCGAAAACGGCAAGCCGATAGGCCTGAGCGACGCGGGGCAGGACTGGCATACCGATATGTCGTATAGCAAGCTGATTGCCTTCGTGAATATTCTGTACGGCATGCAGATTCCGCATCGGGATGGCGAACCCTTGGGTTGTACGGAGTTCTGCAATATGCATGCGGCCTACGAGGCATTGCCGCAAGAGCTGAAAGTACGGCTCGAAGGCATGACAGTCCTGCACGATTTCAACAAGTTCTGGGAAATGATGCGGCGTGAAAAGGGGAGCAGCCGCCCACCCCTGACCGAGGCCCAGCGTCTGGCGCGACCGCCTGTTTCGCATCCCATTTTCATGGTGCATCCGATCAGCGGCAGGAAGGTGCTCTACGCCAATCCAGGCTACTCGATACGAATCAATGAAATGCCTCAAGAGGAAAGCGATCGCATGCTGGAGTTCCTGTTCGCCCATCAGACTCAGGAGGCCTTTCGTTATCGGCATCGCTGGACTGTCGGCGATGTACTGATGTGGGACAACATGGGCACGATACACAATGCCGTTGCGGACTACACGCCGGACGAGCACCGCTTGATCAAGCGCTGCCAGGTGGCCGCCGACCGTTACTTTCCGGAGGCGGCATGAAACTGGTCAGCTATCGGGGCGACGGCGAGGCACCCAGAACAGGGGTGGTGCTGGAGGCCGGCATTCTTGATGTGAGCGAATGGATTGCCGCCCAGGCTGTATCGGGCAGCACACAGGAACATTGCCTGCGCAGCGGCCACCCGGCCGCCTCGGGCGGCATGCTTCGGCTGCTTCAAGGCGGGGCTGACGTCATGCGGAGTCTTCACGTGCACGTCGAGCAGTGCCAGGCCCAGGCGGCGACCCGCTATCAAACGCTGGAATCCGTTCGCTTGTACCCGCCCGTTCCGCGGCCCGGGAAGGTGGTGGCGGTGGGCAGGAATTACGCGGATCATGCGAAGGAGACAGGCGTTGCGCCCTTTGAGAAGCCGCGGATTATTGGCAAGCTTGCCTCATGCCTGAGCTCGCCCGGCGCGATTGTCGCATGTCCGGACGGCGTGAAGAAACTGGATTTCGAGGCCGAGCTCGCGGTTGTCATCGGCGACTATGGGTATTGCGTTCCCGAGTCGCGGGCCCTGGAATGGGTGGCCGGCTATTCTGTGTTGAACGATCTCAGTGCGCGTGAATTCCAGTTCGATATTTCCCCGCCGCAGACAACATTCGCCAAGAGCATGGACGGTTTCTGCCCGATGGGGCCGTGGCTGCTTACCTCGGACGAGATCGGCGACCCGCAGTCATTGATGGTATCGAGCTGGGTAAACGGCGTGCTGAAACAGCAGGCCGGTACGCGCGACATGCTGTTTCCGGTTGCCACGCTGGTTGCCTACATTTCGCGCTTCATGACGCTCGAACCAGGCGATGTATTGGCGACTGGAACACCCGCGGGCAGCGGCGCTTTCCGTACGCCGCCTGAATATCTGCAAGCGGGAGATCGAGTCAGGCTGGAGGTGTCGGGCGTAGGTGTGCTGGAACACAGCATTGCTTAGCAAGAAGCAGCAAATACATTAAATCAAAAGGAAGAGACAAATGAAGACACTTATTGCATTACTGGCCACCTTGGCCATGAGCCTATCCGCTTCCGGAGCGAGTGCGAAGGATTTTCCCGACGGACCCATACACATGATCGTAGGCTACTCGGCGGGAGGGCCTACCGATGTCATCGCCCGCCTGATTGCCAAGAGCATGACGGCGACACTGGGGCAGTCGGTCGTTGTCGAGAACCGGACCGGGGCGGTTTCGATGATTGCCACGCGCGATGTGGCGCGTGCGGCGCCCGATGGCTATACGCTGTTGTTCACCTCCTTGTCCCTTAACGTCAATCCCCTGCTGCTGGGAGAAAAAGCTGGCTACGATCCCAAGGATTTTGCACCGATTTCCCTGGTTGCAACCTTGCCGCTCGTTGCCGTCACGCGTTACGACTCCCCGGTCAAGTCGATCAAAGAACTGATCGACAAGGCGCGGGCCAAGCCCGGCGCGGTGACCTTCGGGTCTTCGGGCGTAGGCGGTTCGGCGCATCTGGCCGCGGCGATGATGGGCATTATGGCGAAGGTGAAAATGCTGCATGTGCCTTTTCGCGGCAATGCGCCGGCCCTGGCGGAGGTCATGGCGGGTCGTGTGGATTTCATGTTCTATCCAAGCATAGGCATATCCAATTATGTAAACCAAAAACGGCTTAGAGTGCTTGCCGTGGGCACGGCCAAGCCGCTTGCCGATTTTCCCGGTGTGCCAACCATGAATCACGAAGGTTTCCCGGGGTTTGAACTCACCGCCCCGTGGGTGGGTTTGCTGGCACCAGCCAAGACGCCGGCCAAGATTGTCGCGCAGTTGAACAAGGCTGTTGTCGAAGCGCTGAAAGATCCCGAGATCCAGAAGCGGCTGCACGACCTGGGAGCCATCACGCAGAGCGATACGCCGCAAGAGTTCCGCAATTACCTCAACAAGGATAAAGAGCGCTGGGCGCACGTTATCAAAGCGGCCGATATAAAGATCGACGCGAAATGAGCGATGGGCGGGCGATGGCGCGAAGGCTGGCTGGTGCTCGTTCGATTGACGACCTCCGCCGCCTGGCGCAGCGGCGGCTGCCTCGCGCCATCTTCGATTTCTTCGATGGCGGTGCGGAAGACGAAATCGTTCTGCGCGATAATCGGGACGCGTTTGGGCGGGTCCGGCTTATGCCGCGCACGCTTGTCGATGTATCGACCATTGACTTCGGCGTGGAACTGCTTGCCGCCTCTGCCTCTTTGCCCATGGCGGTTGCGCCCACAGGTGCGGCCGGGTACGGCTGGCCGAACGGCGATATCGCCATTGCACGGGCTGCCGTCGCCGCCGGTATTCCCTATACTTTATCGACCTCGGCGACGGCTTCGATTGAAGAAGTGGCCCGCCAGGCGCCTGGCAGGCTCTGGTTCCAGGCCTATATCCTACGCGATGGCGCAGCGCTGGCAGGCTTGATCGAACGGGCACGAGCGGCCGATTACGAAGCGCTCATGATCACCGTGGATCTGCCCGTGGGCGGAAAGCGCGAGCGCGATTTCCGCAACCATCTGTCTTTCCCATTTCATTTCACACCGCGCAATGTGCTGGATTTCGCCTGCCACCCGCGATGGTCGCTGGCCTTGCTGCGCAATGGCATGCCGGTTGTCGAGAATCTGAAAAACCTGCGGCCAGCGCCGGCCGATAGCGCTAATAAAGCCGCGTCGTCTGTAGGGCGGTATTACGATCCTTCTTTCGATTGGTCGCGTCTGCAGCAATTGCGTGACGCGTGGCCTCGCAAGCTTATCGTGAAGGGCGTGCTTTGCCCCGATGATGCCCGTCGGCTGTCGGCGATGGGTTGCGATGCCATCGTTGTGTCCAACCATGGCGGACGCCAGCTTGACTGCGTCCCTGCCTCCCTGAACGCCTTGTCGGCGGTTGTCCGGGCCGTTGAGGGGCGAACGCCCGTCCTGATCGATGGCGGGGTTCGCCGCGGCAGCGATATTTTCAAGGCCCGGGCCCTGGGCGCGCAAGGAGTGCTGATCGGGCGCGCGACTCTTTATGGTGTTGCGGCGGCGGGCCAGTGCGGCGCCGCGCGCGCCATCGACATCCTGCGCGAGGAATTCGTCCGGACCATGCAGCTTTGCGGCGTGCCGCATGCCAATCAGATTGGGCCGTCGGCGTTGTTTGCATAGGGGTAGAGGCCAGGCTCTTGCCTTACAGATACGGCCCCGGCCCGCACGCATGATTCAACAGTGCCTGCCGCCGGTTATCAAGGCGCGCTTTCCATTTTGTCTTCGAATTTGCGTTTCAGGATTTCGTAGACGTGCAGGGTCAAGGGGCTGATGGTGTCTTTGCGCGTCCACAAGTAATAGCTGACAGGTGCCAAAGGCGGCAGGCCGTCGGACTCTCCCAGCACGCGCATATCCGCTTCCAGCAGTTCGACACTGCGGGCCGTGATGCCCAGCCCCGCGCGGACGGCGGCCTTGATGCCGATCAGGGTAGGGGCCAGGTAGTTGATATGCCACTCCAGCTTGGTCTGTTCCAGCGCCATCAGGGCGGTTTTGCGGAATATGCTGGGCTCGTCGGCCAGGATCAACGGCACGGGGGCCCGCTTGTTGTGGACATAGTCGGCGGCGCACAGCCAGGCGGTGGGCGAGGTGCGCAAGATTATTCCATTGAGGTTTTTTTGATAGCGCGTGGATATGGTCAGGTCGAGATCGCCCGATTCCAGGGCGCTCATCAGGAATGGGCTGCGGTCTACGCGGATTTCCAGGCGCACTTTCGGCGCGTAGCGCGCAATATGAGTCAGGGCGGACGGCAGGATGGTGTCGGCCACGTCTTGCGGGGCACCCAGCCGTACGTCTCCTTCCATCGGCTGTTGCCCTATGGTGCGCAAGGCTTCGTCGTTGATGGCCAGCAGGCGCCGCCCGTATCCGGCCAGCTTGCTGCCTTGCGGCGTCAAAACACGGCGCCGGCCCTTTTTTTCGAACAAGGGGAAGCCTATCAATGATTCAAGGCGCTGCATCTGCTGCGTGACGGCGGACTGGGTTTTGAACAATTCATTTGCCGCGCCAGAAAATGTATTAGCTTTTTCTATGGTTACCAAGGTGCGCAACAAATCAAGGTCCAGATTTCTCATAGGGAAATCCCTTATAAAACAAAGAATATAAACAGCCTCTCATAGATAATACATTAGTATTACTTATGTGTTTTTTATAATTATTAATTTGTTAGAGTAGCCATACCCGCCTATATTTTCGTTCATTAAAGGAGATCTACATGACTCACGCTGCAGAAAGATCGGCCGCCGTCGGCCGCTTTATCGATACCGCAAAACACACCGCCGCCAAGGAAGTGACCCGCCAGGATCTGGACGTGATCCTGACTGCCCTGATCGATCTGGCTTCGCACAAGAAATGGTGGTCGGATGAATATTTTCCAGGCCCTGAAGAGGGCGAGTTGCAGGCGCGCTACCTGATTCATGAAGAGCCCGACAGCACGTATGCGCTTTACCTGAATGTCATGAAGCCGGGGAAACTGATTCATCCCCACAACCACACGACCTGGGCCTGTATCGCGGCGGTCCAGGGCACCGAGAACAATTATCTCTACGACCGGGTCGACGATGGCTCACAACCCGGCGCGGCCAAGCTGTCGCTGGTGAAGAAACACCCCGTATCGCCCGGTGGCGGCATTGCGTTGCTGGCCGACGATATCCATTCGGTAAGGATCGAAGACGAGACAGGCATCCGTCATCTGCACATGTATGGTCTGGCGCTCGAGAAACTGAAAGAACGCCTGGTCTTCGACACCGAAAACAATACCTATAAGCTGATGACGGTCGGCGTCCAGACCAAACGGAGCGCTGCGTAATGTCGGAGCGTTCCCGCGCGACTGCGCTGACCCGGCTTGGCCGGCCCGACACGGGCTGGGCCAATACGCCGATAGTCAAAGGCAGCACGTATTTATACGACAACCTCGAACACTGGCGCAGCACCCGGATCAAGCGCGAGCATGAGCGCCAGCTGTCTTATGGGGCGCGCGGCAACGAAACGGTCTATGCGCTGGAAGACGCTGTTGCCGCGCTGGAGCGCGGACATCGGGCCAAGTTGTTCCCGACCGGGCTGGCGGCCATTTCGATCACTCTGCTGGCCTACCTCAAGTCGGGCGATCATGTCCTGATCTCCGACTCGGCTTATGAGCCGGTGAAGAAGTTCTGCACTACCCAGTTGGCCCATTACGGCATCACCTTCGGCTACTTCAGCGCCGTCGACGACGATTGGGCCTCATGCCTGCAAACCAATACCCGCATGATCTATGTCGAATCGCCGGGTTCGCTGCTGTACGACATGCTGGATCTTCCCGCCATGGCCGCCGTATGCCGGCAGCGCAACATTCTGTTGTGCGCCGACAATACCTGGGGTTCGTGCCTGAATTACCAACCTTTGAACCTGGGGGCCGATATCTCGATTGTCGCGGCCACCAAGTATCTGGGCGGTCACTCGGACGTGATGATGGGCGCCGTAACGACGACGCAGGCGGCTTTCCAGGCGATCGAGACAGCCAGTGTCAATTTTGGCCAGACAGTGTCCGCCGAAGACGCCTTTTTGGTTTTACGCGGCATGCGCACTCTCGAACTGCGCCTGCAGCGGCATGCGCAAAGCGCCTTGAACCTTGCAGGCTGGCTGGCCTGTCAGCCGGCGGTTCGCGCGGTCTTTCATCCGGCATTGCCGGGCGATCGCAACCATGCCTTGTGGCAGCGGGACTGCCAGGGCAGCAATGGCTTGCTGTCGCTGGAGCTGCGGCCCGGGCTCTCCATCGATGCCATTGAAAAGGCTGTCGACCAGATGGAAATCTTCGGCATTGGGGCTTCGTGGGGCGGATATGAAAGCCTGGTCCTGCCGATCGACGCCAGGAAAACACGGCTCGACCATGCCGATGCCGGTTATCTGCTAAGGCTGCACATAGGCCTGGAAGACGCGGAAGACTTGAAGGCCGATCTGGGAAAAATGCTGGTCTCGGTTCAATAGTTCTGCTGGTCTCGGTTCAATAATTCACCCACTCAGATTCTTTACGCCACTACATGATTCAACCCACTTTGCAATTCGTCGACGCCCATCAATTAAAAAGCTGGGTGCATGACGCATCCGAACTTGCCTTGCTCGATATTCGCGAGCACGGTCAATATGGCGAGGATCATCTGTTCTTCGCCGTGCCTCTGCCTTACAGCACGCTGGAACTCAATATCTTCCGGCTGGTGCCCAGCAAATCGACCCGGATCGTCGTGTATGCCGATGAGCGCAGCCAGGCCGTCGTGCCCGCTGCCGCGAGCGTCCTGTTTCGCCTTGGCTATACCCAGGTGTACGTGCTGGAAGGCGGCATATCGAGCTGGAAGCGCAGCGGCTACGAGACCTTTGCCGGAGTCAATCTGCCCAGCAAGACTTTTGGGGAAATAGCCGAACACGCCTATGGCACGCCAAGCGTGTCCGCCGCGGCGCTGTATGACATGCTTCAGGATGACCAGACGGATGTGATCGTGCTGGACGGACGGCCCATCGAGGAATACCGGAAAATGAGCATCCCGGGTGCGATTTGCTGCCCCAATGGTGAATTGGCCTTGCGTGTCGGCGCCCTGGTGCCCAGCGCCGAAACCACGATAGTCGTCAATTGCGCCGGCCGCACCCGCAGCATTATCGGCGCTCAGACACTGATCAATCTGAATGTGCCCAACAAAGTCTATGCGCTGGAAAACGGTACCCAGGGATGGTTTTTGGCCGACCTGCCGCTCGAACATCAGTCCAATCGGCTCTATCCCGAAGCCATACCGGAAGACACCAAGCCGGCCCTGCGGGAGCGGGCCGGGGGGCTGATAGAAAAATTCGACCTGCCAGGCGTTACGACCGCCACAGTGCAAGCCTGGGTGGCCGATGACGGCCGCAACACCTTTCTATGCGATGTGCGCACCGAGTCGGAGTATGTGCCCGATGCGCTGGTCCAGCACACGCCGGGAGGCCAGTTGATACAGGCCACGGATCAGTACATAGGCGTGCGCAAATCGAGAGTGGTGATTTGCGATTTCGACGGAATCCGCGCTCCGGTGGTGGCAAGCTGGTTGAAGCAACTGGGCTGGGACGTCTATTTATGGCCCAATCCAGAGACGCTTTCAGGCTTGCCCAAGCCGCAGCGGTTTACGCCCGTATTGAAAAATACGGCGGTGCTGAATCCGTCGGAACTGGCCGGTTTTATTCGCGGAACCAGGGATGTCCTGGTCGTCGATACACGCCAGAGTGTCGCGTACCGCAAGAATCATTTGGAAGGCTCGGTCTGGGCAATTCGGCCCAGCCTATTGTCGCGAACTGAAGGGCGCGTGGCTACGCCGGTACTGCTGCTGGGGTCCTCTCTTGAAAGCCTGCAAGTGCTGGCCCAGGATCTCGAGTCGCACGAATACCGGCATGTCTATCTTTGCGTGGTCTCGGACCAGGTTCTACGCCAGGCGGGCTTGCCGCTGGAGCAGACCGAAGATATGCCGCGCGACAAGGACTGCATCGATTACCTGTTTTTTGTGCACGATCGGCATGACGGCAACAAGGCCGCCGCCCGGCAGTATCTGCAGTGGGAGACCAACCTGGTTTCTCAAATCGATGAGCAGGAAAGAAATACGTTTTTGATTCAAGCGCATCATTAATTAGTCTATACGGGAGACAAACATGCATCATCCAATAATCAAAAGTACCATCTTGGCCGGTTTGGCGACAGCCGCCGTTTTTGCTTCGGGCGCGGCACAGGCCAATCGGCTCGACGATGTCAAGGCCAAGGGCAGCATTGTGTGCGGCACGCAAAATGCCAGCTCGCCTTATGGGTTCCAGGATCCGAAAACACGCGAATATGTGGGCTACGATGTCGATATGTGCAAGGCCATCGCAAAAGAAATGGGCTTGAAGCTCGTCCATAAACCCTTGTCGACCGAAGCGCGCATTCCGGAGGTGAAAATGGGGCGTGTGGATATGGTGGCGGGCTCCATGGCCTATTTGCCCACCCGTGCGAAAGAGGTTGATTTCAGCCTTCAATATTTGCAAGGCAATATCGGGGTGTTGGTCAAGAAGGATTCCGGCATCAAAACCCTGGCCGACCTGGCTGGAAAAAAAGTGTGCGCCTCGTCGGGTTCCAGTTCGGCGGCCATTGCATCCAAGGTGCTGACAAAATCCGATGTGCTTACCTTCCAGACCATTTCGCAGTGCTACCTGGGTTTGCAAAACGATAAGGTCGCCGCCATGACTGCCGGAGATCTCGTTCTGCTGCGTTTCAAGAACGATTCGGAAAAAACCTCCACCCCTACCGAACTGCTGTCCGAGCCGACCTATACCGAGCACATAGGGGTTGTGGTGAACAAGGGCGAAACCGATCTGAAAAATGCCATCAATGTTGCGATCGAGAAAATCGACAAGTCGGGTGAACTGAGCCAAATCTATGATAAATGGATGGGCAAGGATTCCATCTACAAGCTGAACCGTACTTTCAAGGTGCAGCCGGTCGATAGAGCGAATTAAGTCTTCGAGGATTAGGGTTGCGGCGCAACCCTGCTGATCTATGGATTTTTCTTTTTCCCTGCTGACCAATCCCGACACCCTGCACATGCTGATGTGGGGGGTGTCGGTAACGTTGCGGCTGTTTGCCGGAGCGCTGGTGTGCGGGCTGACGATTGCCCTGCTGTTGTCGGGCCTGTACCTGGTTCCGTCGAAGCTGTTGCGCTGGATTATCGCCCTGTATGTCGAATACCATCGGAATGTGCCCACTGTGGTGCAGATCATGGTCTGGTACTTCGGCATGCCGGAAGTGCTGCCCAAGGCGATCCGGCTATGGATAAACCAGGGCAATACCGAGTTTTCGTTTGCCCTGATTGCCTTGTCGCTGAATGTCAGCGCTTATTACTACGAAGATATTCGTTCGGGCATCAAGGCCATTGCCGCGACCCAAATCGAAGCGGCGCGATCCATAGGGCTGGGCGCGATGCAGTCGCTGCGCTACGTGATTCTGCCGCAGGCCATGCGCATCAGCATTCCTCCCATTATCAATCGCTCGCTGATTGTCTTCAAGGACACCAGCCTGGCCATGGTCATTGGCGTCACCGAACTGACCTACCAGGTCAAGAAGATCGAGAACACCACGTTCCAGACCTTTCAGATTTTCATGATTTCCACGCTGATCTATCTGGTCATATCGTTGCTGATAGCCACGCTGGGCGCCCAGGTGTCCAGGAAATTCCCGGCTAACTTCAAGAGCTAGACATGATTGATTTCCTGAGCACGTATGGCTTGATGTTTCTGGTGGGGTCCTGGCCCCACGGCCCGCTGGGCGGCTTCGCCGGAACACTGCTGCTGGCCGGCCTGGGCCTGATGGGCGCATTTCCGATCGCATTGCTGATAGGCGTTGCGCGCACAAGTTCCATCAGGGCCTTGAAAATCGGCGCGACCGTGTGGGTGTATACGTTCCGGTCGATTCCCCTGATCATGATCATCTTCTGGGCCTACTTCCTGCTGCCGACGCTGATCGGCACCGAGGTGCCCGCCTTCTCGACCGCGCTGTGCGCCATCATCATTTATGAATCCGCGTTTTTGGCTGAAATCATCCGCGCCGGCCTCGAGGCTTTGCCGGCTGGGCAGGTGGAAGCGTCGCGGGCGCTTGGGCTGGGGTATTTCAAGACCTTGTTGTCCATCCAGTTGCCGCAAGCCTTGAGCAATATGATTCCATCCTTGCTGAACCAGTTCGTATCGACCATCAAGGCCACATCGATTGCCTACATCATCGGTGTACAGGAAGCCTCGTTTTCGGCGCAGCAGATCAACAGCATCGAACTGACCGGCACCTTGCGCACCTATATGATCCTGGCGCTGTTTTATTTCTTCCTGTGCGCGCTGCTTTCAAAGCTCGCCAAAGTGCTGGAAACGCACCTGGACAACAAACGGATAGGCCTGGCCTGATTTCCGATTCGGGAGACTCGATTGATCAAATTCGAAAACGTCAACAAATGGTATAAAAAATACCAGGCGCTCACTAATGTATGCGGTGAAGTGAAGGCCGGTGAAGTGCTGGTCGTTTGCGGGCCGTCGGGCTCCGGAAAATCCACCATGATCCGCACCATCAACAAGCTCGAGGAAATTCAAAGCGGCGTCATCCGGGTGGAAGGGGTGGATATTACCGATGCGAAGTTGAACATCAATCAGTTACGCGCAAAAATCGGCTTTGTGTTCCAGCAGTTCAATCTATTTCCCCATTTGTCGGTGAAAGAGAACATTGCCTTGTCGCCCATCAAGGTCGGCGGCTATTCCAGGGCCGAGGCCTATGAGCTGGCTGAAGAGTTGCTGGCCAAGGTTGGCCTGAGCGCAAAAATCAATGAAATGCCGGCCAATTTGTCGGGCGGCCAGCAGCAGCGGGTCGCCATTGCCCGGGCCCTGGCGCAAAAGCCGCCGGTCATATTGTTCGACGAGCCGACCAGTGCTCTGGATCCGGAGATGGTCGGCGAGGTGCTGAGCGTCATGAAGGCACTGGCTGCCGACGGCATGACGATGGTGTGCGTGACGCATGAAATGAATTTTGCCAAGGATGTGGCCGACCGCGTCTGGTTCATGGACCAGGGCGAAATTCTCGAAGACTCCACGCCTGCGGAGTTTTTCACCGCACCCCGGCACGAGCGGGCAAAGAGGTTCCTGTCGGATATCATTCACTAGGGCGCCAGGCTGGCGCGCGGGGCCGGCGCCAGCCCCGGGAGGTTCCGGTGCGATCAGGCCTTCAGGGCTTTCTCCAGCAGGCCATCCACTATTTCATTGGTGCTGAGCCCTTGCTCCTTGGCGAGCGCCCGGATTTTCTCGGCCATGTCTTGCTTGATCTTCACGGGAAACGAAATCAGGCCCTGCGCCTGATCGAGTTTGCGCTGTTCGCGGCGATCGACCAGCGCTGCGCCGGAGTCGGTGGCAAAGCGGCCAGGGGTCGCGCTTTGCTTCATTTTTCCAACAAGCTTGAGTGCCTTGTTTTTTTCCAGATCGGTTTTTTTCATGAAATTCTCGTTGGGTCGACTTTGAGCCGGCCGGATGTTTCTGCATTGCGGCGCAATACGGTATCTATTGCCTCATTGTAGCGGTCTCGTCCCTGCGGATAGGGCCGGGATTGCTGCTGAACTGGATTTTTCCACTGAATATGTAGTAACGTACGTTACTATATGGACAAGATATCTTCTTTTCAGTCTTTCGAGCAGGCCATGCAGGGCCTGTCGCGGCGTCTTTCTGCGCGCGGCGCAATGCGTGAATCGGTGATTTTGCGCTTGTTCCAGCATGTGGCCTTGCGGCTGAACGACTATATGGACGAACCGTTCAAGTCGCATGGCTTGAACACCACTTTGTGGACCTCACTGGTGGTGATTTATGCCAGCCCCGACCATCGCCTCAAGCCATCGGAATTAAGCGTTTTCATGAACTCTTCGCGCACCAACAGCACCCGCGTCGCCCGCGAGCTGGCGGGGCGTGGTTTTGTCGACCGCGTGGACGATGAGACCGACCGGCGCCAGCTGTTCCTGCAACTGACCAAAAAAGGCCTTGCTTTCGTGGAAGACTTCCTGCCGCCGCGTCGCGCCTATGTCAAGCAGGCGCTGGAAGGCTTCAGTGCGGACGAGGTAGACGAACTGGAACGCCTGCTGCGCAAGCTGCTGCATAAGCTGGATTAGTTTTTTTTGCCTGAATAGTAACGGACGTTATTACCTCTTATCATGCCGGCAACATTGTGATCGACACCCGCGAGCCTTCCCTCGAACCGAAACGGTTCATGATCACCTTGTCCATCATGCTTGCCACAATCATGCAGACGCTGGACAGCACTATTGCCAATGTGGCGCTGCCTCATATGGCGGGCGGACTGTCCGCGTCGCAGGATCAGATCACCTGGGTGCTGACTTCCTATATTGTGGCGGCGGCGATCGCCACTCCTGTCACGGGCTGGCTGTCCGGCCGTTACGGACGCAAGACGATCTTCCTGATTTCCATCGCCGGCTTCACGGCGAGCTCCTTGCTGTGCGGCATGTCGGGAAACCTGCTGGAGATAGTGGGCGCCCGCCTGCTGCAAGGTGTGTTCGGCGCGGCGCTGGTGCCCTTGTCGCAGGCCGTGATGCTGGACATAAATCCGCCCGAGCGCCATGCCCGAGCCATGGCGGTATGGGGCATGGGTGTTATGCTCGGGCCCGTCCTGGGGCCGACTCTGGGGGGCTGGCTGACAGATAACATGACTTGGCGCTGGGTCTTCCTGATCAATTTGCCCGTGGGCATTTTGTCTTTTGCGGGGGTGTATTACTACATTCATGAAACCGGGCCGAAGATCTCGAAGCGCTTCGACTGGTTCGGCTTTTCCCTGCTGGCGATTGCCATTGGCATGCTGCAGTTGCTGCTGGACCGCGGCGAGCAGGCCGATTGGTTCGGTTCCATAGAAATTCGCGTTGAGGCGGTGTGCGCTTTTATTGCATTCACCTTCTTTGTGCTGCATACGGCCACGGATGGCAGCGATTCCTTTTTCAATGTGAAGCTGTTGAAGGACCAAAATTTCGTGACCGGGCTGGCGTTCTATTTCCTGCTGGGGCTGCTGCTCTACGCTACGCGTGCGCTGTTGCCGCCTTTGCTGCAGACTTTGCTGGGCTACCCGGTAATGACCACGGGGCTGGTCACCGCGCCCAGCGGCCTGGGGACGATGCTGGCGATGATGTGTGCGGGGCGTCTGGTGGGGCGCATGGATAGCCGGCTGATTGTTGCGCTGGGTTTTGGCCTGACGGCGCTGTCGCTGTGGCAGATGGCGGGGTATACGCCGCAGATCACCGAATGGGATGTGGCCTGGCCGGGGTTCATCCAGGGGATGGGCATAGGGTTTACGTCGGTGCCGCTTACGACCATGACTTTTTCTACGTTGGACAAGCGTTTGCGCCCGGAGGGTACGGCGATCTATAGCTTGTCGCGCAATATAGGCAGCAGCATTGGGATTTCGGTGATGCAGACCATGCTGGTCCGCAATACGGTCATTATGCATAGTTCCCTGGCGGCGTATGTGACGGCCGGTACGTTGATGTCCCGTCCGGATCCTTTGTCGGGGCTCTTCGACATGAGCACGTCGGTTGGTCGGGCGGGGCTCGATGCGGTGCTGCAGAACCAGGCGTCGTTCATTGCCTATCTGGATGATTTCCGGCTGATGTTCTGGGTGACGCTGGCGTCGATACCCTTTTTGCTGTTGATGCGTACGAAAAAGGCAGTCAGCGAGGACTCCGTGGAGCAGGCGGCTGAGACTGTGGCTGTGGGGGCGGAATAGGCCACGGGTTCGCACTGGTTTCGTAGGTACCATCTTGGAATCAATAGGCTGTCCGTTGTTCTCGTTCTTAAGGCGCGGGGGTGGCGGCCCAGGCAGGGTGGTGCTCGCATCGTCCGGTCCTGGCGTTGCCAGGACTGCCCGCGGCCCACGCCTGGATCGGGCGGTCGCGGAACTCGCGGGAGCGAACAGCCCCCGGCTGTTCGCAAACGTCCCGCTCAGACAGCCGCTCCCTTTATTCCCGATCCAGGCGTGGGCCGCGGCGGACTCAAGCTCGCTCACCCTGCCTGGGCCGCCACCCCCGCTTGCGTTGAGGGTTTTTGGGCGATTGCAGGCCATGTCTATAAATTTACGCTGTGTCGATTGAATAAATGATGATTGTAATTTATTATACTCACGATCCATTCATCATGAACAGGTGGGCATGCGTGCCGCAATGGCCACCGGACAAACTGAGAGCGATCCATGCCTGCTGTACCCCCACCCCCCGTCGAGGGGCGCGAGAGTTCTGTACTATCGGCCGATCGCCGGACGCGTTTGCTCCTGGAAGCGCCCATCGCGTCGACGCTGCTGCGGCTTGCGGTGCCCAATATTCTTGTCCTGGCCGCACAGGCTTCGGCGGGATTGATCGAAACCTATTTTATCGGCCGTTTGGGTACGAATGCCCTGGCTGGAGTAGCGCTGGTATTTCCCGTTGTGATGCTGATGCAGATGCTGTCGGGCGGGGCCATGGGGGGAGGTATCTCGTCGGCGATCGCCCGTGCCTTGGGAGCGGGGCGGCGGGGCGATGCGAATTCGCTGGTGCTGCACGCCGTGGCCATCGGCGTGTTGTTCAGTTTGTTTTTTACTGTCACGGGCTTGATCGGCGGGCACTATCTGTATGCCGCGATGGGTGGCGTCGGAGCGTCGCTGGACGCGGCAATGAAGTATTCCAATTGGGTGTTTGCCGGAGCCGCCCTGATTTGGCTGTTCAATTCCCTGGCTTCCGTCATACGAGGCACCGGAAACATGGCTTTGCCCGCCACGGTAACCTGCGTCGGCACCGTTATGCTGGTGCCCATGTCGCCCACCCTGATCTTCGGCCTGGGCCCTATCCCTGCCTTGGGCATAGCCGGGGGTGCTATTGCGCTTCTGCTGTATTACCTTTTCGGCTGCATCGCCCTGACCGCCTATTTGTGTTCCGGCAAAAGCCTGTTGCGGCCGTCTTTGAAAAATATGGAGTTCCGCGGTGAATTTTTTCGCGATATTTTGCGCGTGGGCCTCGTGGCGGCGATTTCGACGATTGCCATTAATCTGGCGATAAGTATTGCAACGGCGCTGGTGGGCGAGTTCGGCCCAGCCGCTATTGCGGGGTACGGCACGGGTGCCCGCCTGGAATACTTGCTGGTTCCGCTCGTTTTCGGCCTGGGCGGGCCCATGGTTGCGATGGTAGGCACATGCATGGGAGCGGGGCGTACGGAGCGGGCTCTGCGCATTACCTGGATAGGCGCGGCGCTTGCGTTTGCCATGACTGAAACCATAGGCCTGTGCGCCGCCGCGTTTCCGAATGTCTGGCTGTCTTTATATAGCCACGATCCGACGATGCTGGCATCGGGTGCGCATTATTTGCGGACCGTCGGGCCGGTTTATGGGTTTTTCGGATTGGGCTTGAGCGTGTACTTTGCCTCGCAGGGCGCGGGGCGGTTGCTGTGGCCGGTCATAGGCAGCACTACGCGGCTTGCATTGGCGGCTCTTGGGGGGTGGCTGGCCATACGCTGGGGCACGGGCTTGGGCGGTGTTTTCCTGGCGCAGGCCCTCGCTTTGGTTGTTTATGGGTTCATCAATGCGACCGCAATCGCCGGCGGCGCATGGTTCGGTCCGGTAGGCTGGCCGCGCAGTACTTCCAGCCTGGTCCGCAGGCTGGAAGGTTTGTAGGGTGAGCGAGGCGGCCCGCGCAGCTTGAATTCAGGCAAACAGATCCGCCGTTGCCCGGGCCTTAAGATTTCCGGGACGGTATCCTACGGCCGTATGCGAAAGCGTTCGATGCGTGTCAGGTCGATTTCGCCGCAGATGCCCGGCGCCTCGGGCAGGCTCACCGCTCCGTCTTCAACCTTGAATTCCAGGCCCAGCTCTTCGCGGAAGGGGTTGGGTTTGGAGTCGATCTCCAGCAGCCCCGGTGCGCCGACGGCGGACAGCACGTGCATTGAAGCCATCTGCCCTATGCCTCCGCCCAGCCAATGAGGGCAATATTTCCGGCCGGCTTCCACAGCCATTTTTCCCACAGCGTAGCAGCCGCTTACGCCTCCCCATTTGCCGATGTCGGGCTGGAATACGTCCAGATAGCCGGCCTGCAGAGCCATATTGAAGTTCGCGCGGCCGCGAAGATTCTCTCCGGCCGCCAGCGGTATTTTGGAGTGTTCCGCCAAGGCCTGCCATTCCCGGTTGGGACGGTCGCAAGCCAGAGGTTCTTCCAGCCATTCCAGATGATAAGGCGCCAGTTCGCGCACTCGTTTCATCGCTTCGTCCATAGTCCATGCCTGATTGGCATCGACCATCAGCCGTGCTTCGGGTGGGAGCGATTCGCGCAGGGTCCGCAGATTCGCCAGGTCACTCTGTACATCGAAGCCGATCTTGAGCTTGAACGCCCGGTAGCTTTCCTCCCACTTCTGTAAAGCGACCTCGAGCAGGTCGGGCAGTTCGAGCCCGCTGGCATAAACCGGCACGGTGGGGGCGCCATTGAGAAGGCGCCATAGCGGCCGGCCTGCGCGCCGAGCTACGAGATCCCAGCAGGCGGTATCGACCGCGGCCACGATCTGGGCAAACGGCCCGCTTTCGCCGCATTGGAGCGCCAGCTTGTGTGTTTTGGCGTCGAGTGTTTCAAATACTTTGAACGGATGTGAAAAAGGCTGGTCGATCAGCAAGGGCTGCAAGACCGCTCCGATAAGGTTGGCGCGATGTTCCGCACCATGAGGGGGGAAATTGCACCATACCTCGCCCCAGCCTTCGTGGCCCGAATGATCTTCGACCCGGACGATGACCGTTTGCCGATGCTGCTTCGTGCCGAACGAAGAGCGTATGGGGCGGTCCGTTGCACAGCGGTAGGCAAAGGCCTCGACCTTTGCGAGGACCAGATCCATCTCTATGCCAGCCAGGCTGGGCAGATCGGTGAATGGGTTTTCGTGCATGTCTGTCGGGGTTCTCTTTTGGGTGCGCGGGCTTCAGTTGGGCTTGATGTCCGCGTTGCGAATTACTTTGGAAAATCCGGCTGATTTCAGGATGCGCACGGCAGCGCAGCGTTGTTGATGTCAAGGTCCATTTGCAGTCGTACAAAGCGCGAGGGATAGGCGATGTGGGCCAGGTGGATGACCCGGCCGTGGCGATCGAGCACGATACGCCGCACGCGTGCGATGGGGCTGCCCACGGGGATATCCAGATGCAGGGCCACGTGCATATCGGCCGAGGCGATGACCAGCGATTGGGACGCCGCGGCCAGGTCTTCGTTCATTCGCTCGACAAGCAAAGGCAATACCAATTGGTTTTCGAATTCATGCGGTGCCTGTTCGAACACGTCCATCGCAACGTAGATATCGATGAGGCAATACGGTACTTTTTCACGGGAATGCACCCGTCGTATGCGTTGGTAGGTGTCGGCCGCCAGCCCTTCGTTGGGCTCGACCAGGTCGATGCCGGCAACGGGCTCGGACTCGAGCAGTTTGCGAGCCAGGCCTTCGCTGGTGATCAGCAGGTCTTTCCAGCTTGTCGCCAGCCGGAACCAGCGCTCGTCACCCAGGTTTTTGGCCACGAACGTGCCGCGCCCGCGTCCGCGCGAAATCAAACCCTGGCCGGCCAGGTCGTCCAGCGCCTGGCGTATGGTAATTCGCGCGACGCCGTATTCGCTGGCCAGATTGTCGATAGTGGGGATCTGTGCGCCCACGGACCATTCCTGATGCTCGATGCGTGTGCGCATCAAAGTTGCCACCTGGTCGTACAAAGGCAGATGGGAGCGCTGGGCCAGGTCGGAAAGGCGAATAGTCATAATGACCTAATAATAGGTTTTTAAGACTGAAAGAACAAGCACGCGCCAATAGCGCCAGTTGGTTTGCGTTTGGAGAGGGACGTGGCGTGCAGGAGGCGATGGGCGGCGCTGGTGTTTCTTCCCTCGCCCCTGCTGTCGGGTCAGGCTGCGCGGTAGCGCGTGGCCGGCACTTGCCTGGACAGGTTGGGCATAAGCGTCTGGCGGGCTGTTTCGTATGCCTCCCAGTCGGCCAGGTCCGGCAGCGAAGGGATGGTGACCTGTTCGCCCTGGTCGAGGCCGGCCAGCGCCGCATCCACCATGTCTTCCGCCCGCATGACCATTTCGCTCGGCACGTGCTCGATCGGCATGCCGGCAATTTCCCAGAAATCGGTGGCGGTTGCGCCGGGCGCGACCGCCTGGACGCGGATTTTCTTGTCTGCCAGTTCATGGTTCAGCGAACGGCTGAATGCCAGAACGAATGCCTTGGTGGCGCCGTAGACGCCGTTCAGGATTTCGGGCGCGATGCCGACGATCGAAGCGATATTGATGATCGAGCCGCCTTCGCGGGCGACGAATCCGGGAACCGCGGCGTAGGTCAGCCGCGTCAGCGCCGTCACGTTCAGATCGATCATGGCGGTCATTTTGTCGACATCGGAGGCAAGAAGCGGGGCTGTGGCCCCGAGGCCCGCGTTGTTGATCAGCAGGGTGATGCTGGAATCGGTCCGCAGCACGCTTTCGACGCGGGCCAGATCGGACTTGTTGCCGAGGTCCGCGGCGATGATTTCGATCGTTTGCCCGGTTTCATCGGCAAGGCGCCGCGCCAGCTCGTCGAGGCGTTCGCGATTGCGTGCCACAAGAATGAGGTTGTAGCCGCGGCGCGCCAGCCGATCGGCGTAAATCGCACCGATGCCGGAAGACGCTCCTGTTATCAGGGCTGTGCCGCGTTGAGGATGAGTGGCCATGTTTTTTCCTTTGCCTGGTTGAGTCGACGCCGGAAGCGGCGTCTCTAAATAGAGAGAATATGCGGCGTGGCGATTGTCTCAAATGTCATATATACAACGTTTTAGGACGCTGCTATTATTGTGACGTTCCCAGGAGCCATCATGCAAAGCATAGGTTTTGTTGTTTTCCCGAATTTCCAGGTGATGGGTTTTGCCGCCATCACCGTTTTCGAGGTCGCCAACTTCGTCGCCGCAGAGACCGTCTACAGAATGAGCCTGCTGTCCGAGCAGGGCGGGCTGGTTCGCTCCTCGGCGGGTTTTTCCGTCGAAACCGAAGCCTTCGACGGAAAAGTCTTTGACACCGTCATCATCGGAGCCGGCGCACAGATCGAACCCTCGGCACCGGCATTGCTGGATTTCGTGCGCCGTTCCATGCAAACTTCCAGGCGCGTTGCGGCGCCCTGCACCGGGGCATTTGTCCTGGCCGAAGCCGGTGTCCTGGACGGCCGCCGGGCCACCACGCACTGGTTTTTCGCGCGCCAGCTCCAGAAGCGTTTCCCCCGCCTGAAGGTGGAGGAGGATCGCATCTTCATCATCGACGGTCCTGTCTGGACATCGGCCGGAATGACTGCCGGCATCGACCTGGCCCTGGCCATGGTCGAGAAGGATCTCGGGCCGGAAGTCGCCCGTTCGGTGGCTCGCAAATTGGTTGTGTATCATCGCCGCGCGGGCGGCCAGTCGCAGTTCTCGGCGCTGCTGGAACTGGAACCCAAATCGGACCGCATCCAGAAGGCGCTGGATTTCGCCAAACAGAATCTGCGAAGCACGCTGTCGGTGGACGATCTGGCCGATGCCGCAAACCTGAGCCCGCGCCAGTTCAGCCGCGCCTTCCGGGCGGAAACGGGCCAGTCGCCCGCCAAGGCGGTCGAGAACCTGCGTGTGGAAACTGCGCGACTGCTGATGGAGCAGGGCCGTCTTTCGATGGACGTGATCGCCGATGAAACCGGCTTCGTCGATCGCGAGCGCATGCGCCGCGCCTTTTTGCGGGCCTTTGGCCAGCCGCCCCAGACGGTGCGCCGCAATGCCAGGATAGGGGCGTGAGCGGTCAAACACCGCCTATGCGTTGACGCGCGGCTCCTCAGCCAGGAGTCAGGCCGCGGTTTGCGGGGCCTGATCGCTTTCCAGCGCCAGCAGCCGTTTTTTGGTCATGAGGCCGCCGGCAAACCCGGTCAGGTCGCCCGAGGCGCCGATAACCCGATGGCACGGCGCGATAATCGAAATCGGATTTCTGCCGTTGGCCGCGCCAACCGCCCGCACCGCGCTCGCGTGGCCGATCTGCGCCGCGATTTCGCTGTAGCTGCGCGTTTCTCCAAATGGAATAGTCAGCAGCGCCGCCCAGACTTTCTTTTGAAACTCGGTTCCGGCAAACTCCAGCTCAAGCTCGAAACGGTTTCGTTTCCCGGCGAAATACTCATTCAATTGCCGTTCGGTATCGAGCAGGACCGGATTATTCACCTCTTCGGTCATTGGGCCCAGCCGTACCCGGTTCGGCTTATCGTGCTCCCACAAAATGGCGCAGAGCTTTGCGTCATTGGCTACCAGCTTCAATTGCCCGACGGGCGAATCCATCGTTTTATATGCGTATGCCATTTTCCGACTCCTTGCGGTTAAAGAATACATCGGTCAGGGGCAATTTAAATCTTCGATGGCTTCAAGACACTCCGGCTCTTGCGTTTGAATTCCCGCTGCGCCCGGACTCCCCGGCCGCTTCATGGCTGGGGTTTCACGCCTTCACCAGCGGATGAAAGCACGCGGCATCGCGTCCGGGAGAAACCTCCTTCAGCACAGGCACCTGAGCACGGCAGTCGGCCTGGGCTGCCGCGCAGCGCGGGTGGTAGGTGCAGCCTGGGGGCAGGTTCGTGGGCGCGGGTATCTCGCCGGTGATCCTGCTCAGGGTAATGCGTGCGGCCGGGTCGGGTACGGGCGAGCAATCCCGCAGCACCCTGCTATACGGATGCAAAGGAGAGTCCAGAACCTGCGCCGTATTGCCCCGCTCGACGATGCGACCAAGGTACATGACGCAGACCTCGTCGCAGAAATGCCTGACTACGCCCAGGTCGTGCGATACAAACACGAAAGACAGGCGTCGTTCCCGCTTAAGGCGCTCCAATAGTTGCAGTATCTGTGCCTGCACGGATACATCGAGAGCCGACACGGGCTCATCGGCCACAATCAGCTCCGGATCGAGCACCAGGGCTCGCGCTATACCGATACGCTGGCGTTGGCCGCCGGAGAATTCATGGGGGTAGCGATCCAGCGACGTGTGCGGCAAGCCCACTTCATCCAGTGTCCGGCCGATGCGTGCATCGATTTCACGTGAAGTCCCCAATTTGTGTACACGCAAGGGCTCTGAAAGCGTCTGGCGCACCGTAAGCCTGGGGTTCAAAGAGGCGAAAGGGTCCTGGAACACAATTTGAATGCGTTGGCGCAATGTGCGCATCTGCGCCGAATTGGCATTGCGCAGCTCGATGCCATCGAACAGGATGGAGCCTTCGTCGGGCTCGACCAGGCGCAGCAGTGTGCGTGCCACCGTGGATTTACCGCAGCCGGATTCTCCCACCAGGCCCACGGATTGACCGCGCTCCACCTCGAACGATACATGGTTGACGGCCCGGACTATCTGCTTCGGCCCGCCCAACGGGCCGCCGCCGCTTTCAAAGCGCTTGACCAGGTTCTTGACTTGCAAGAGGGCGCTCATGCCTGTTCTCCCGATTGGCGTGCGCGCACAAAGCAGCGCACTTGGTGTCGTCCGTCTGCCAGCGTGGTCAGCGGTGGATGTTCTGCCTCGCAGATGCTTTCGCGCAGCGGGCAGCGCGCCGCAAAGGTACAGCCTTTAGGCATGGCGCTGATCGCCGGCACGCTGCCGGGTATGGGCTGCAAGGAGATCGAGTCGGTATCCACGCGCGGCATGGCATGCAGAAGCGCTTCGGTGTAGGGGTGGGTGGGATGGGCGAACAGGGTGTCGGCATCGGCCAGTTCCACGATCTCTCCGCCGTACATGACGGCAACCCGGTCGGCAATTTGCGCCACGACCCCGAGGTTGTGTGTGATAAACACAACCGACATGCCATATGCCTGCCTCAAATCGTCCAGCAAGGTCAGGATCTGCGCTTGTATGGTGACATCGAGCGCCGTGGTCGGTTCATCGGCCAGCAGCACTTTGGGGCGACAGGCAAGCGCCATTGCAATCATGACGCGCTGGCGCATGCCGCCCGAGAATTGGTGTGGATAATCCTTAAAGCGTTGGGCCGCCGCGGGAATCTTCACTTCCTCCAGGACTTCCAGGGCAATCTTGCGGGCCTCTTTCCAGCCCAGTTTTCTATGCTGGCGCACGGCTTCGGCAATCTGGTCGCCTATGGTCATGGTAGGGTTGAGCGAGGTCATGGGCTCCTGGAAGATCATGGCGATGTCGTTGCCGCGCACGGCTGCCATCCGGCTCTCGGAAAGCCCGGTCAAGTCTTTGCCTTCCAGCAATACCTGGCCGCCGCCATGCCGCGCTCCCGAGCTTGGCATCAGGCGCAGTATGGACAATGCCGTCACGCTCTTGCCGCTGCCCGACTCACCCACGATGGCCAGGGTTTCGTTCTTGGCGACCGACAGCGACACGCCACGCACGGCGGCATGCCAGGTTCCGCCGATGCGGAACTCGGTGCGCAGGTCGCGTAGCTCCAGTGATGGGGTTTCTGTGGCCATGTTTACTCCGAACGTAGCTTGGGGTCGATGGCGTCGCGCAAGGCATCGCCCAGAAGGTTCAAGGCAAGCACAGTCAGCAGGATCGCCAGGCTGGGGAATACAGTCAGCCACCATGCATCCAGGATGTGCTCGAAGCCTTCCCGTATCATGCTGCCCCAGGTCGCGGTGGGAGGTGGTACGCCCAAACCGATGAAGCTCAATGACGCTTCGGTACGTATTGCCGAGGCCATCCACAGCGAGCCCAGGACGATGACATCTGAAATCATGTTGGGCACGATATGCACACCCATGAGGCGCAGCGGGCCGTAGCCCAGCGCACGCCCCGCTTCGATGAAGTCACGGTTCTTGAGTGCGATGGTTGGCGCGCGCGCCACTCGCACGAACGGCGCTATTTCGGTGATGGCAATCGCGATAATCAGGTTTTCCAGGCTCGCGCCGAGCATCGCCGCCACCATCAGGCCCAACACCAGAGTGGGAAAGGACAGAAGCACGTCCACCAGGCCCATGACCAGGCGATCGAACAGGCCGCCCAGGTAGCCGGCCAGCACGCCCAGGCAGGAGCCTATGGTCATGGCGATGAGGATGGCGACAAAGCCCACCAGGAGTGAAACGCGCGAGCCATAGATCATGCGCGAGAGCACATCCCGGCCATAGCTGTCGGTGCCGAGCCAGAACTCGGAAGAAGGGGGCTCCAGGCGGGAAACAATATGCTGTTTCAACGGGTCGTGCGGAGCAAGCCAAGGCGCGAAAATTGCCACCAGAACAATGGCAAGCAGCAGGCCCAGCCCGATCCAGGATAGGCGGTTGCGGCGCAGTGCGGCCCAGAGGGCGTTGGAGCGCGGCGCGGCCGGCGCGGCGGCGGTAGCGATTGCAGTCATTGATACTTTACCCTTGGGTCGACGAGCCCGTATATCAGGTCGGTCGCAAGATTGACGAAAATCACGCACGAGGCGAACACGATCATCAGGCCCTGCAGCAGGGTGTAGTCGCGTACGTTCAGAGCGCCCAGGATCAACTTGCCCAGGCCTGGGCGGTTGAACACGATCTCGGTCAGGACGGAATTGCCGATCAGTGTCCCGAAATACAGGCCAATCACGGTCACGATGGGAATCAGCGCATTGCGCAAGCCGTGGCGAACGATCAGGCGCAAAGGGCGTATTCCCTTGGCACGCGCGGTGCGGATGTAATCTTCGCCCATCACGCCGAGCATGGACGAACGCGTTACGCGCATGACGTAGGCCATCATGATCAAGCCCAGGTTGAACGCAGGCAAGGCGAGGTTGAGCAGCAGATCCTTCCAGCTGTTTGTCGTGACATGGCTGATGACCGGGAACCATTTGAGCTGAATGGCAAAGACCAGCAGCATGAGGATGGCCGACACAAAGGCCGGGAAGGAGAGTCCGGTCAATGACAACAGGCGGCCCAGGTAGTCGGGCCATGCGTTGCGCCGCAGTGCCGCCCACACGCCCAGCGGAAGGCCCAGGAGCGTGCCTATAAGAATGGCCGAAGCCGTCAGTTGCAGTGTCCAGGGCAGCACCGCCGCCACTTCCTGCAGCACAGGCCTGCCCGTGGACATTGAAACCCCCAGGTTGCCGGACAGCACATTGCCCAGGAAATTCAAGTATTGCTCGTGCAGGGGCAGGTTCAGGCCCAATTGCAATCGCAGCGCCCGCAGCGCCTCGGCGCTTGCATGGTCGCCGAGCATGACCGCGGCGGGATCGCCCGGCACCAGCCGCACCAGAATGAACACGGCCGTCAACATGGCCAGCAAGGTCGGTATGGCTTGCAACAGCCGTTTGATGGTAAAGCGTATCATCGGGTGTCTTCCTTTATTGGCGGCGTGCCCATCAGCCGCTGGGCGCCGAGCCCGGCTATGGCCCGGTCGGTTTTGCCGCGTACAATCAAGTCGGTCAGCACCGCACCGACGATAGGCACAAGCTGGAACCCATGGCCGGAGAAACCAAAAGCGTGAAACACGCCAGGAGCATTCGGCGAAGGGCCAACAATGGGCAGAAGATCTTCAGTTTTAGCTTCCAGGCCGGCCCACACACGTACGATACGGACATTCCTCACGCCAGGAAAGAGATCCGTGGCGGCTTGCGCACCCTTGGCCAATACGCGCATGCGGGCCGTCGACGTTTCCTTGTCCAGATCGGGGATGCCTTGCAGGCCTCCGCCTATCACCAGGGTTCCTTGATCGGCCTGCTTGAATGACAGTGAGCGCCCAACGATGGCCACCACGGGCTTGATAAAGGGTTGCAGGCGTTCGCTCACCATCATCATCGACGATTTGGCTTGCAATGGAATGTCATCCCCCACCATGGCGGCGATGCGGGCCGACCATGCCCCGGCGGCATTGACGATGACAGGTACCGTCCAATTGCCTTTGTCCGTGATGAGCATCCAGTCGGCGCCGCGCCGCTCGATGGCATTGACGCCGCAATGCTCGTGCAGGGTGACGCCGGCGGCTTGCGCCGCCAGGCGGAAAGCCCGCAATGCGCGGTGCGGGTCCGCGGCGCCATCGCGGCGCGCAATCGATGCGCCGCGGCAGTGCGGACTGAGCGCCGGCAGCAGGCGATGCAGTTCATCAGGGCCAAGCAGTTCTTCATGCGTGTAGCCATCGCGCCGCAGGGCATCGACATGTGCCTGCAGCTGTGCCAGGGCGGCCTCGTCTTCGGCCACACAGACCTGCCCATTGGCATGAAAGCCACAGTCGTCGCCCACCAGCTCGTTCAGCCTGGGCCACATTTCCATCGCTTCCAGGGACAGGTCCAGTTCGCCGCGATCGCGGTTCAAGGTGCGTACGCCCGCCGCGGTGGCTCCCGATGCATGGCGCCCGGACCAGTGGCGCTCGAGAACGATCACGCGCTTGCCGGCCCGGCTCAGGTGCAGCGCCGAAGACAAACCATGCAGGCCGCCGCCGATGACGGCCACGTCATAGATCGGGGCTGTCATTGCGAGCCTGCCTCGTCGGTCAGGGAGGCCAGCTCGCCCAGCGTCAGGGGCTTCAGCGGAGGACGGATGCGATAGAAGCCCACCTCTGGAACCGGGCGCTGCTGGGCTTCGGCCAGAATATTGGCAATGGTATAGCCGCATTGGCGTCCCTGGCAGGGGCCCATGCCGGCGCGGGTGAAGGATTTGATCTGGTTCGGTCCCGGCTGGCCCAGCTTCGCGGCGGCGCGTATATCCCCGGCCGTGAGCTCCTCGCACCGGCAGACTATGGTGTCGTCGGAAGGCGATGCCGTATTGGCGCGCGGTGGATACATGGCATCGAGCATGGGCCGCACAGCCAGTTCGCGCAGCAGTTGTTTGCGTAGCGGCGCGGCGAGCGCATCGGCGTTTGCCGTGCTCAGTTTGCCCGCACGCGCTGCAATGGCAAGGCCCGCAAGCTGGCCGCGCAGGCCAGCCGCGCGCGCTCCGGCAATGCCGGCCCCATCGCCCGCTACGTAGATGCCCGGCTGGCTCGTTGCGCCCCAGGCGTCCACTTGCGGTGCAAAACAGCGTTGGCTGTCCATCCAGGCGTGTTGGCATTCAATGGCACTGCTCATATGTATGGAGGGCACCACACCTTCGTGGACCAGCAGCAGCTTGGCAGGTACGCGTCGTTCCGGGCCGTTGCCGGTGGAAAAGACAATCTCTGTCATACGGCCTTCGCCTTCGGCGCGGAATTGAGCTACGCCCGCATAGACAGGAACGCCCGCTTTCCGGATAGCCTGCAGCCAGCGGTAGCCTTTGCGCAGGTCGCGCCAGTTGCGCAGGGCGGACAGGAAATGCGGGATTCCTCGACGCCTGCTGTCCGCAGGTGACGTATCCAGCCAGCCGGCTACCCTGCCGCCCGCCTCGAGGAGTTGCTTGATATACAACAGCACCAGCGGGCCGCTGCCTGCAATCCATACCGGGTCCGCGGGAACCTGGTTCGATGTCTTGAGCAGGATTTGCGCGGCCCCGACGGTCATGACGCCAGGCAGGGTCCAGCCCGGGAAGGGGGCGGGCCGTTCCTGGGCGCCGGTAGCCAGCAGAATATTGTCCGCCTGCACCACGGTCGCTTTCTCGCCCTGAGTCATGTACGCATGCCAGCCCTGTTCTATCTGCCATACCTGGGTCATGGGACGGTAGTCCGCGCCACAGTCACGGAAGCGGCGAGCCACCGCCGCGCCCGCGCGATATTCTTCTCCGAGAATGGCGCCGGTAGCCTGGTCGGCAACGCGTTCCACGGCACGCCAAATCTGGCCGCCGGGGGCCGGCTGGTCGTCGGCCACCAGTACGCTCAGGCCATGGTCGCGGGCCTGGATCGCGGCTTGCATGCCGGCTGGGCCTGCGCCAACAATAAGCAAGTCGATCTTTTCGTTCATGCGATGCTCCGTTTGCCATGTTGACGTTGAACCCGCATGCCCTCGCGCACGGGCAGCATGCAGGTTTGGGTTGACGCTACGCCGTCCACGATTGCCAGGCATTCGAAGCACACACCCATCATGCAATAGGGTGCGCGAGGATTGCCCAGCACAGGCGTCGTACGGCTTACGGGTGAAGCCTGGCGCAGTATCACGGCCGCGACTGTTTCGCCGGGGCGTGCCTTGACGGCCAGGCCATCGATATAAAGGGTGAGCGCTTGCGCGCCGGAATCAGGCAGTTGTCGAAACATCGAATCGCTCATGGTGAAAGAAATCCAGATTGGCGGTTAAGGTCGAATCGCGCAGGCAGTCCGAAAGAGGGCCCGCATGAAACGCGGCCAGGGTTACGCCGGAATGGCAAACCGCTATCCAGGCGCCGGGATGGGAAACAGAGCCGGCATAGACGGGGCAGCCGTCCGGCGTCAGGATGCGCAGGCAGGCCCAATGGCGCACCAGGCGCGCCTGCGTAAGGTCGGGTAGTATGCGCAGGGCGTTGTGGGCCAAACGTGTTGCGGCACTGGAGGTCGTATGCAAGTCGTAGCCGACATTTTCCTGGGTCACGCCTATCATGACCGTGCCTTCCGCTGTCTGCCGCAGGCCGCTGGCCGGCAAGGGAAGCAACGGACGCAAGCGCTCGGTGACCAGGAGCTGGCCACGCTGGGGGCGCAGAGGGACATCCAGGCCCACCATGCGGCCCAGGCTCGCGGAGCCCAGTCCCGCGGCAATGATTATTTGCGCGCCTTCATAACATTCACCTCCGGCCGCGACGGAGAAGCCGCCGCCCGTCAGCGCTGTGATACCCGTTGCAGGGCGGTTACCCAGGATTGTTGCGCCGCGCAGCATCAAGCCTTGATGAAGCGCGGCGAGAAGCTTTAGAGGGTTGACGTGGCCGTCGGCCTGCCCCAGGCTTGCGCCGCTTACATCGGGGCCCAGGCGCACACCGGGCAATATGGCCTGCAATTGATTCCGGTCCAGCATGCGGGTACAGGGTGGTTCGTCCGCGGCCTGCGCATGCCAGGTGTCCAACCTGGCCTGGCGTTCAGTCCAATCCTGTTCACCCAGGCAGAAGTGCAGGCCTCCCCGGCTTTCGTAATCCAGGGCCATGCCGGTTTCCTGTTCCAGGCTTTGGGCAAACCCGGGCCATAGCTGTGCCGAGCGGCGCGACAATTTCTGGTAGGCGGGGGCATTCTGGCCTTTGCCCTGTACCCAGATCAAGCCGAAATTGGCCTTGGCAGCCCGGTAGTCGGTATCGGCGCCGTCCAGAACCAGCACTTTGCGGCCGCGCCCGGCCAGGCCGTAGGCAATGGCCGCGCCCACCATGCCGGCGCCAATTACGATTACGTCATAAGATTCCAGTTTGGTCATTCGCGTACTTTTGGATGGGTGTATGAAAAAATCATTGAACCTGCGCCAGGTCGAGGCCTTCAAAGCCGTGATCGAATACGGTACGGTCAATCGCGCGGCGGAAGCCTTGTTCGTGTCTCAGCCCGCGGTCAGCAAGCTGCTGATGAAACTCGAAGAGGCCACCGGCCTGGCCCTGTTCGAGCGCGTCAAAGGCAAGCTGGCGCCTACGCCCCACGGCATGCGTTTGTATGAAGAAATCGACCGTATATTTGTCGGTCTGAATCAGATCGAAGTGGCGGTGGATTCCATTCGCCGCGATGAGCAGAGACAGCTGCGCATAGGCGTTATGCCTGCACTGTCTGGTTCGTTCGTGCGCCGTGTCACCATGGACTTTCTCAAGGTCAATCCCGGCGTCCATGTGTCCATACAGGCACGCAGTTCGCAGTTCCTGGCGGACTGGCTGGTAGCCAGACAGATTGACGTGGCTTTGGTCAGCAATGCTGTCGAGAACCCCTATATTGATCGGGAGCCCATGCTTTCTTCGCCTCTGTTCTGCGCGCTGCCCCCGAATCACGCCTTGACGCAGAAGCGGGTAATCCGCGCCAGCGACCTGGACAACGTTCCTTTCATCACGTTTGAGTCTGGCAGCCTGACAGACAAACTGGTGAGGCAGATTTTCAGCGCCGAGGGGGCGCACCTGAATCTCGTGCTCAATGCCGTGACGGCGCCCACGGTGTGCGAGTTTGTGGCGGCGGGCCTGGGTGCGTCGCTGGTCCATCCTTTGTTTGCGGAATGGGTAGGCAAACGCATTGTTCTGCGGCGTTTCGATCCGGAAATCGTGGCCACTTTTCAGTTGTGCCGCGGGCGAGGCACCCGCAATGCAAACCTGGTCGAGTCTTTCATGAACGTGGCCCGGAGCGTGGCACAACAGGTATCGGATGAGTCGTTCCATAATGTGTGATGGCTTTCCGCTTACTTGGACTCGAACGTGGTCTTTTCGGTGATGGGCGGCGCCAGATTCAGCGAACCCTTCAGGTCATAGCCGTAGTGCACTTTGGCGGAATGAAGCCACACCTGCTTCAGGCCAAACAGTGGAATGCCGCAGACATCGTCATGAATCTTGCGCTGGGCGTCCTTCCAAAGCGCAAGCTGCTTGGCCGGATCGGGTTCGATACGGGCGGCGCGTATGCTTGTATCGGCAACCGAACAGTGCGAGAAGTTCGACATGGCGGTGGGCGAACCTATTTCCGACGCGGAGTCGAAGAACTCGGACAAATAGGCGTCGGCGTTCGGGAATCGGGCCGCGCCATAGAAGACGATGGCGCTTTGGTCTTTGCGGCTGCGCGCTTGGTAGGTGGCGTGGTCCACCACTTCCATATTCAGCTTGATGCCCGCTTCAGCCAGTTGCGCCTGCACGATTTCCATGATGGGCTGCTGGGCTGAAATGTTCGAGACTATAGACTTGAGTTCGATGCCGTTGGGGTAACCCGCCTCGGCCAGCAACTTCTTGGCTTTGGCTACATCGTGCACATAGGTACCCGCGCTGCAGTCATGACCCAGGTACCCTTCGGGCACCACGGAGCAGCCCTTGGTCGCAACATCCTTGCCCGCATACTTCACGATTTGGTCGACATCGACGGCGGCTGCGATGGCCTGGCGCACCTTGAGATTATCCAGCGGCTTGAAGTGGCGGTTCAGGTGCAGAATGCGGAATTCGGCCGGTTCAAAAATATCAACATCATAGCCACGCTTGCGTGCGCGCTCTACCCACCGTTGTTCGCGCTTGCCCTGGATAATATCCACCTCGCCCGAGTCGAATGCCAGTTCGCGGGCGCTGTCCGAGGGAATCATGCGGTATAGGATGCCCGCAACCTTCGGCTTGCCCCGGTAGTACTTGTCGTTGGCAAGCAGCTTCACATACTGCTGGGTAACATGCTCGCTGAAAGCAAAGGGGCCCGTGCCTATGGGCGAGGCACCGAACTTGGTGCCCAGCTTTTCGGCGGCCTTCTTGCTGACGATATTGCCGCCGTGGTAGTTCGATACGCGGCCCAGGAAGCGTGCGTCGGGGTACTTCAGGGTGATGCGCACCGTGTAGTCGTCCAGGGCTTCAACCCTGTCTACGCCGACGAAAGTCGATGCAAAGCTCGAACGCTTTGGGTCGGCGGCGCGCTCCAGGGAGTAAACCACGTCCGCGGCGGTCAGTTCGCCATAGCCGCCGTGGAACTGCACGCCCTTGCGTAAGTGAAAGGTCCAGACCTTGCTGTTGTCCGACACGTCCCAGCTTTCGGCCAGGTCCGGTTCGAGTTTGGTGGGATCGGCGCTGCCGGGCGGGAAGCGAACCAGCGCATTGAACATCTGGCTGACCACGCCCTTGTCATGGGTGGAGGTGGCGCGATGCGGGTCAAGCGTGGCGTTATCGGCCGCGCCGGAGCTGATGCGCAGCGTGGGGCGTTGAGTGTCCTGCGCGTGGGCCGGTGCCGGCGGCACGGTGCAGAGGCCAAGCGCGACCAGGGCCAGGGCGGGCAGTAGATTCAGCTTCATGATGTCTCCTCGATCCAGTTGGTTTAGTGCTGTAGTGGCACATGCTAGATTCGGGGAGAATATGAGTCAAAGTCCTTTATTTACATACCGTATTCAAAAAGGTTATAGAGTAGGTGGATTGAGGACTTTGTGGCAGGAGGCGATGAAAAATTTAAGGGTTTTTACTTAGGGGGACGATTGCTGGGAATTTAGGGTTAATCCTAGTTTGGAAAGCTGGATTCGCCTGTATTCACGCTTCAGTCAACCCCCGCTACCTGATTGCCATAAACGATTTCCGATACGCCACTCGCAATAGGCATCAAGGCATTTGCCAACGATGGCAAGACCGCCGTGGCGTACTGATGGCGGAACATGGTTGCACTGCACACATATTCCACGATTCGATCCGCATTGGACGAAACAGGAACGGCCAATGCTGTTACCGACCTGTTCATATACCCCTCGTCCAGCCCCCAGCCTACGCGCTTTGCTTTCCTGGCTTGTGCCATGAACTGGGCGAATGTCAGTGATCGATCCCATCGCAATTCATTGAAGATGGCTTCGCGCGTGGCGTCTTCCAGGCCGCTCTGCAGAGCCAGCACGCGTCCCATTCCTCCCATCAGTATGGGTAAACGCTGGCCTATGGGCATTTGAACATTCACGGCTGTGTGGCAGCTGGCAACGGCAACCAATTCCATGCGCGTCAAGGATTGCCGCTGCCAGATCGTCGCGGTGACTTTCCAGCGATCGGCGTACCCCTGCAAACGCGGCATAACTTCGCGCAGATCGACCGTTCGCGAGGCTGTCCGGTGCGCCAGGTTCACAAAACTGCTGCCCAGAACATAACGCTTTCCCGGGCCGATAAGATCGGCGCCCGCTATCCATCCCACCGCAAGCAGGGTTTGAACCAGATTGAAGCAGGTGCTGGGGTTGAGGCCAAGTTCGCGCGCGGCGTCCGCGGCACTCCAGGGCACGTGGCAGTTGGCCGCGTAGGTCATGAGCCGTGTGGCCTGAAAGGCCGCGCCCACCACCTTTCCAGCGGCAAGATCCAGGTCTTGCGGCGTGCGGGCCAGGGGGCCCGCTCCTTCGAATATCTCAGATTTAGTCATATTTATTTTCTATGGAGAATTTTATAATCTCATATAAGAATAACATTTGACAAGGGCCTCCGTTGGATTGAAACTTCCCTCATCAAAGAAGGCGCGGCGCGATCGGGCCGACAAAGAATGCGTGGAGGCAAGACAATGGGTAAGTTGGACGGTGTTCGCATTATTGACATGAGCAGGGTGCTGGCTGGCCCCCTGGCCGGTCAGATGCTCGCCGACCTGGGTGCCGAGGTGATCAAGATCGAGCAGCCAGGCACGGGCGATGAGGCCCGTCGCTATGGGCCGCCCTTTCTGGGGGAGGAAGACGAAGGCGGAACAGCGTTTTTCCTGGCGGCGAATCGCAACAAACGCTCGGTGGCCGTGGATTTTTCCAAGCCTGAGGGTAGCCGTATCGTGCAGCAGTTGGTGGCCAAATCAGACGTCGTCATTGAAAACTTTCGTGTCGGCACGCTGGCGCGCCACGGCCTGGATTATGCAAGCCTGTCGGCGCAGAACCCTGGGCTTGTCTATTGCTCGTTGACCGGTTTCGGCCAGTCCGGCCCATACGCCAGGCGCCCCGGCTACGACGCGATCTTCCAGTCCATGGGGGGCTTGATGAGCAGCATCGGCTACCCGGACGAGCATCCGGCGGGCGGGCCTCTGCGCACGGGCCTTTCCATTACCGATGTCATTACAAGCTTGTATGCCGATGTGGCGATTGTTGCGGCCTTGCACGCACGTGCGCATAACGGCGGCCAGGGCGATTACATCGATCTCGCGCTGCTGGATTCGACGGTGGCCACCATGTCGCATTACGCCATGCATTATCTTATCTCCGGGCAGATGCTTCCCCGCCGAGGCAACTCGGGTAACGGCGGTGTGCCATCCCAGGTCTTCAAGTGCCGCGATGGCTCGATCATGCTCACCGTGGGCAACGATGCGCAGTTCGTCCGATTTTGCCAGGCGCTGGGCTGCCCGGAATGGGCCAGCGACGATCGCTTCTCGGCCGGCGTCATGCGTATCCGAAACCGCGACACCCTGATTCCGATTCTGGAGGCGCATTTTGCCGAGCGCAACGCGGCGGAATGCCTGCAGGCACTGGTGGCGGCGGACATCCCGGCAGGTGCCATCAACAACATGGCACAGACCTTTGCCGACCCGCAAGTTGCTGCCCGAACATTGCGCGCGCCAGTGCGCGACGATGGCCGTGGCCCGCTCGATGTCATTGCGAATCCGATCCGGTTTACGCACGACCCAATCGACACCTATATCAGGCCGCCCCTGCTGGGCGAACACACAGACGAAGTGCTGGGCGGACTGCTTTGTTATTCGGCGGAAGATCTCACCCGGCTGGCCGGCACGGGCGTCATAGGTCGCCGCCCATCGGCTACAGACGCATCAACACTTTAATAGGTTAAAGAGGATATCTAATGACTATTCGCCTCACCGAGCAGCAACAGGCGCTTGTTGAACAGGTTAAACGCTTTGCCCAACGCGAAGTGCTTCCCTTGGAGCAAAGAGCAAGGAATGATCCCGACTACGGCTCCAGATTATTGGCGGCGCTGGGATCGGCCGGCATGCTCGGGCTCGATATTCCCGAGACCTATGGCGGCATAGGCCTGCCTCACCTGGATGCGGCCATGTGCATAGAAGAAATGGCTCGCCATAGTCTGGATGCCGCCGGTTTTATGTCGGCGGCCAGCCTGGGCCAGGCCTATTACATCTACGCGTTTGGCACGGAAGAGCATCGCAGGCGCTACTTGCCGGAAATCTGCGCCGGCAAGTACACGGTTGCCATCGGCATCACCGAGCCCGGCGCGGGCACTGCCTCGACAGCCTTGACGACGCGCGCGGCCATGGGTGAGCGCATTGTCATCAATGGGCGCAAGCACTACGTGTCCAATGTCCCCAATGCGGGACTCTTCATTATTTATTGCCGTGTCAGCAACGCGCCTCGCGCGAAAGGCATAGGCGCCATACTTGTCGAACGCGGCACCCCGGGATTTTCCATTGACCGGCTCAGCGAGAATATGGCCGGAAGCTACCAGGCGGACCTGCTGTTCGAGGATTGCGAAGTACCGGCCGGCAATCTGCTCGTTGGTGAAGGCGGGTTTGCCGAACTGACCAATTGCTACAACCTGGAGCGCTGCGGCGGCACGGCGCTGGTTCTGGGAACGGCCATCGGTGCCTATGACATGGCCCTGGAACATGTGTCGCACCGCGAACAATTCGGTAGAAGCCTTGTTTCCTTCCAGGCTGTGCAAATGCGGCTGGCAAACATGGCGATCCAGATCCAGGCCGCTCGGCTGATGCTGTATCACGCATTGGGTATAAGCGAGGGCTGGCCCGATGCGCAAGAGTCGTCGATGGTCAAGGTATTCGGCAATGAGACGGCCAAGAGCGTTTCGGACGAAGCCATCCAGTTAATGGGCGGCGCGGGCTACCTCAAAGACCTTGGCGTCGAGCGCCGCTATCGATATGTACGCGGCTATTCGATTGCCGGCGGCCCGCTGGATATCCACCGAACAATGATTGCAGGTTGGCTGGTGGGGCGCCGCTTCAGCCAATGGGCGGATGCAAGCACCCCGCTTTAGCAGATTGACGGCGCGATTGAATTTACAAACACAAAAGGAGACAAATCGTGATGAATTTAAAATGGAATCCCGCAGCATGTGTGGCGCTGGCGGCAGCCTTGATTGCCGGCAGTGCGGTGGCCGCTCCAGAGCGGACTAAAGTCACCATCGCCATCGGCACCAGCGTCATAGACGCCTCGCAGGCGAACAATACCTCTGTTCCCATCTACACGGGCTGTTGGCAACGCGAAGGCCTGGATGTGACGATCCAGCCGACCAACTCGTCCTCAGCCATGCAAGCCGTGCTCTCGGGTCAGGCACAGTTCGTGAACATGGGGCCGGGCGCCGCAATCCTCGCTCGGGCCAAAGGCGCGCCCATCAAGGCGGTATACCTGAACATGCGCCGCAACTTCCAGTTTCCGGTTGTACTCGCGTCCAGCTCCATCAAATCCATTCAAGACTTCAAGGGCAAGACGATAGGCGTGATTTCCTATGGTGCGCAGTTGGTGGAGATCATCAAGGGCATGCTTGCGGAGGCCGGCCTGGATCCCAATAAAGATGTTACCTTTGTGGAAACCGGTGCAGGCGCGCAAGCCATAGCGGCGTTGACCAGCGGCAGGGTGGATGTATGGGGTACCTGGGATTCGCAGATTGCAACGGCGGAGAACATGGGCATCAAGCTGCGCCGCTTCACCACCCCGGAAGCCGAGAAACTGGTTTTTGGCGGTTCCTACTTTGTGCGAGACGACTACGTCAAAAGTCACCCGGAAGTCATTGAGAAAGTGCTGCGCTGCGTGGCAGAAGGCTCCGCACTGGTGCTGGCCAATCCCGAAGGCGCGGTCAAGGCGCACTGGAAGGTCTATCCCAGCAGCAAGCCGACGAATCTGAGCGATGCGGAGGCCATGAAGCAGGCACTCAATCTGATCAAGGTTCGCAGTGAATTCCTTCGGCTTGAGCCCGGCATGCGCTGGGGTGAATTTCCTCCCAAGGCGGCAAAGGTGATGGTGGATTTCATGCGTGCCAACAAGCGTCTGAAAGGTGAGCTGGACCCCGAAACGCTGTATACCAACCAGTTTGTTCCCGCCATCAACAAGTTTGATCCGCAGTCTATCCAGCAACAAGCGGCATCGCTGGGGAAGTGATCCCGCGGTCTTCCGGAAGAGGTCCAGTCTATGCACAATCGAACTGCAACGCCGACGCCCATGGCGCGCCTGAGGGCACTGCTGGAAAGCCGATCCGCTGTTCCGGCCCCTGGCTGTCATGACCCTTTGGGGGCGTTACTGATCGCGGAGGCGGGCTTCGAGGCTGTCTCGCTGTCGGGGTATTCCGTGGCCGCAAGCCACGGCAAGCCCGATATCGGCTTGATCAGCGGAACTCAAATGGCTGCGCATGCCGGGGCTATCGCCGAAATAGTATCCCTGCCGGTGGTGGCGGATGCGGACACCGGGTACGGGGGCATCAGCAACATCGCCGAGACCGTAAAAGCCTATGAGCGCGCAGGAGTCGCTGCGCTGCATCTGGAAGACCAGCTCAACCCCAAGCGCTGCGGCGCGATGGCGTCAAAGTCCCTGGTTTCGGACGAGGAAATGTCCCAGCGCCTGCGCGCCGCCATTGCCGCCCGCGGCGAAATGCTGATCATCGGACGAACCGATGCATTGACCATCGCCGGCTTGCCGGAGGCCATCCGGCGATGCAAAAGCATGGCGGATAGCGGCGTGGATGCGGTCATGGTGCCTTCGCTATCTTCTTTGGAGGACATCGAGCGCGTCGTTCAGGCATCCCCGGTACCCGTCCTGCATACGGTAGCGGAAACCGTGCGGCCGCTTTATACCCAGTCGCAACTTGAATCGACGGGGCTGGGCATGGTGTTGTACTCGATTTCGCTCATCCAGGCCATCGTTCACGTGCAACGCGCGATCCTGTCCGAGTTGAAGCAGCGCGGCAGTACGGCGTCATTTGTCGATGCCATGCTTCCCCTGTCCCAGCTCTCTGATTTTCTCGGCGCCAGGCGCTACGCTGAATTCGAATCGCAAGTGCTTGCGAAGGCGGGGTAAACCATGGCAATGTCGCTGGCGCAAAAAATCCTTGCACGGGCAAGTGGAAAAGCCGTCGTGGAAGAGGGTGAAATTATCTGGGCCAAGCCAGACCTGGTCACGGTTCCCGAAGTGTCATTTCCCGCCTATGTGAAGCGCTTGAGGGATATAGGCATAACAAAGTTTGCCTATCCCGAGCGCATCGTCGTGGCCATCGACCATGAAGTGCCGGTGCACAGTCAGGCCGGCGCCGAGCGAAATCGCCTGACCCGGCAGTTGGCCGAGTCGTGCCGGGTGGGTCATTTTTTCGACGGAGAGGGCATCACGCATCCGCTCGTTGTCGAACGCGGCCTGGTGTCTCCCGGGATGTTCGTCGTCGGGGCGGACACGCATACTTCGGGCATCGGCGGAACCGGTGCGCTGGCCATACCCTTCGGCATGGAAGTGACCATGCCCATGGCCCGCGGCGACATCTGGATTCGCGTTCCGGGCACCGTGCGGGTACAGGTGAACGGAGTGCTTCCGGCCGGCGTCGGCGCGCGCGACATTGTATTGGCGGCGCTGAAACAGATCGATGAAGAGATGGCGAACTACAGGGTCATTGAATATGTGGGCGATACGATTCCCACCCTGTCCATTCCCGAGCGCATGACGATCGCCGGCCTGAGTATCGATTGCGGCGCGGAAACGGGCATTGTGCCGGCCGACGCCGCCGCTGTGCGGGCCTTGCGCGCGTTGGGCGTGAGCGATGCGGCAATACTCGCGGGCGATAGCGCGGCGCCGGTGCACCACGAGATCTACATCGACGCCAACCGCCTGGCGCCGCAGGTAAGCATTCCGCCCTCGCCCACGCAGGTTCGCGATGTGACGGAGCTGGAAGCGGTGCGGATCGACCACGCCTATATAGGCAGCTGTGCTTCCGGCAGCCTGGTCGAGCTGCAGGAGGCCGCCCGATTGCTGGACGGGCGTCGCGTTCATCCCGAAGTCCAGCTCCTGATCATCCCCGCCACACGCAAGATACATGAACAGGCCATGCAGGACGGCACTCTGAGTATCTTGATGCGCGCGGGCGCCCAGTTGGCGCCGTCCACCTGCGGGCCATGCTTTGGCGGGCTGGCACAGCTGGGCGCGGGCGAAGTCCGCATCAGCACAAGCACGCGGAATGATCGCGGCCGAATGGGCAGCCCCGACGCAAACATCTATCTTGCAAGCGCCCTGACCGTCGCGGCTTCGGCGCTTACCGGGCACATCACGGATGTGCGCACCTTCCTTTCTTCTCATGGATAGACCGGGCATGAATCTAGTTTACGAAGGACGATGCTGGAAACTGGACGCCGATGTTTCCAGCGACGAGCTGATCTCGGCGCGCCATGTGTTCGAGTACGACCCCCAGCAGCTGCGCAAACACCTGCTGGCGGAGCTGCGCCCCGCCTTTGCGCAGGAAGCCAAGGAGGGGGACCTCATCGTCGCCGGCAAGCGATTTGCGCATGGCAGCCAGCATACGCATCCCTTCCTGGCCATGAAAGCAATGGGGCTGGGATTGGTGGCGCACAGGCTTTTGCGCCCACCTTTTCGCCTGGCCATTTACTGCGGGGTTCCGCTGCTGGAAATAGGCGATGAGGCTTTGACAATGTTCGACGATGGAGACCGGATGCGTGTCGATTTCGAGACCGGCCAAATCAGCAACCTGAGCCGCAACCGGCAGGTTGAGGTAGCGCCCCTCCCGGCCTTTTTGTTGCAGATCGTTCAAGCCGGCGGCGGCTTGGGCTATTTAAGCACGAGCCACACCCGCTCCGCCTCAATGGAAGCCTCGCATGATTCCTGACATCAAAGATCGACACGCTGTCGCCTCCATGCCAAACCCGGCACAAGCCACGCCCCTGATTCAGATCGAAGGCCTGGAGAAATCCTATCGATCGCAGGACGGCGGCAGCATCCGGGCGCTGGGCCCCATAACGCTGGATATCCACGAAAAGGAATTCCTGACCATAGTCGGTCCGTCCGGATGCGGAAAGTCCACCTTGCTCAGGCTTTTGGCCGGGCTCATAGAACGAAGCTCGGGCAGCATTCGGATACGTGGCCAGGCGATCTTCGGCCCGCAGCAGGACATCGGTGTGGTCTTTCAATCGCCCGTGCTCCTGCCCTGGCGAACCGCGGTCGAGAACGTAATGCTGCCGGCCGCGGTAAACAAGCAGGACCCCACCCGCAGCAAGGCTCGCGCCCTGGACCTTTTGTCCATGGTGGGCCTGGGCGATTTTCATGCCAAATACCCGAATGAGCTGTCGGGCGGCATGCAGCAGCGCGTCGCCATTGCCCGGGCACTGATGCACGAGCCTTCCACGTTGCTGATGGACGAACCTTTCGGCGCGCTCGATGCGATGACCCGGGAAAACATGAACGTTGAAATTCGACGCTTATGGGCTGAAGCCGGGAAAACCGTGATTTTTGTGACCCATTCCATTCCAGAAGCGGTTTTCCTGGGAACCCGCGTCCTGGTGCTATCCAACCGGCCAGGGCAAATCGCAGAGATTGTCGAGGTCGACCTCGACGATGACCGCACACTGGATATTGTCGCGAGCGACGTCTTCGGTACCTATACGCGCCGCATACGCCGTCACTTCAATTCACATGGAGCTATCGAATGAGCGGCGCCAGCGTACCCAAGCACACCCGCGTTCCGCAGGGGGAACCCGCGAACAAGCAAGCCCAACCAGCGGCATTGGAGCCCTTGCCGTCCGACGACCCGCGTGGTCGTGGCAATTGGCTCGAATGGGTGTGCATACCGCTTTTATTTGTGGTGGTCGTCGGCGGCTGGGAGGCAACCGTAAGACTGCTCAAAATACCCATCTATGTCGTGCCGGCGCCATCGGCCATCTGGCAGTCATTGGTCAGGGGAATTTCGAGCGGACTCTTTATTTCCAATGGCCTGGTAACCCTGGGCGAGGCATTTCTGGGCTTTCTGGGTGCTTCCGTGCTGGCCATATTCCTGGGCAGTGTCATTGCGCAATCGCGATTCATGGAGCGGGTCATTTACCCGTATTTGATTGCAATTCAAACCACACCCAAAGTGGCTATCGCGCCCTTGTTCATTATCTGGTTCGGCTTTGGCATTTCATCCAAAGTGATTATTGCGGGAATCATCGCCTTCTTCCCTATTCTGGTGAACGTGATTGCCGGATTGCGTTCCACCGACCCGCAACGGATCGAACTGATGCGTTCGCTGCGGGCCTCTCGCTGGCAGATCTTCAAGATGGTGATGCTGCCCAGCGCCTTGCCCATGATCTTCGCCGGGCTTCAGGTCGCGGTGATCTTCAGCCTGCTTGGCGCGATTGTCGGTGAGTTCGTGGGGTCGCGGCAAGGGCTGGGGAACCTGATCATGCAGATGAATATCAACCTGGATACCGCGGGTGTTTTCGCTGTGCTGGTTTGCCTTTCCAGCATAGGGATCACACTGCACTTGATCATGCGTTGGCTGCAGCAAAAGCTGCTGTTCTGGGCTGATCAGAACAAGATTCCAGGCACCTGAACAATCCACGGATTCTATTAGGGAGGGAACGAATGAGCTTCAAAGTACGTAAACTGGGCTCCGCACTCGGAGCGGAAGTCATAGGGCTGGATCTTACGCAAACACTGGATGACGACACCATCGCCGCGCTGCTTGCCGCCTGGTCCGAACACCTGATTCTATTGTTCCGGGACCAATCCTTGACGCCGACGCAGCAGATTGCGTTCAGCCGGCATTTCGGCGAACTGGACGACCATGCAGCCATCCCGAAATTTCGCCATGCCGAGTACCCGGAGATACTGATGGTCAACAACCGCGAAGCGGCGACCAACAAGCGGCTGTCCGTCGGCCGCCAATGGCATTCAGACCTTTCCACGACCCTGCGGCCAGCCAAAGGGTCGCTGCTGCACGCCATCCAGCTGCCCGTGGTCGGCGGGGACACCATGTTCTGCAATATGTATCGTGCCTGGGACGGGCTGTCGCCCTTGTTGCAGGAATGGCTGTCCGGCAGGGACGCGATCCACGACATGACCATCGCCCGCGAGACACAGTTACAGCGTACGCATGCCGAACTGGAAGAAATCCGCCTGCGGAATCCCCGTGTCTATCAGCCCATCTGTCGAATTCATGAAGCCACAGGGAAAAAAGCGCTATACGTCAGCGAGATGACCACTTCCCAGATCGATGGCTTGACCAGGGAAGAGAGCCAACCTATCCTGGAATACCTGTATCGGCAAAGCACCGTGCATGAAAACGTTTATCGCCACGTCTGGCGTAAAGGCGACTCCGTGTTATGGGACAACCGCTGTGTAATGCATATCGCGCTGGCCGACTACGACGATTCTGAAAGGCGCACCATGCATCGAACCACACTGAAGGGCAGTCCGTCTGGACGCCTGGTCCAAGCCGCTTGAGCCCAATCGCCGACTTCAACCTTTTTTGGATAAGCTTCCGCCAGCCATGAAAATTCGTGAAATTGCCTCGGGGCTGCACTTTCCAGAAGGCCCGATCGCCATGGACGACGGATCCATTCTTTTGGTGGAAATTGCGGGCGGCACGCTTACCCGGGTGTCGGCAGATGGAAAGGTCCAGCGCCTTGTGGAATTGGGAGGAGGCCCCAATGGGGCCGCGCTCGCGCCCGACGGCAGCGTCATCATATGCAATAACGGCGGCATGCAATTTACAAGCCTGGGAGACGGCACCTTGCGCCCCGGGCATGAACCGGCAGACTACTCGGGCGGCCGAATCGAGCGTGTCGATCTCGCCACCAAACGAGTGGAACGCCTGTTCGATGCGGTCGAGGGCGAAAGGCTTAAAGGGCCCAACGATATCGTCTTCGACAAGCATGGCGGGTTTTATTTTACCGACCTGGGCAAGGCCAGGCCGCATAACCTGGATTGGGGCGGCGTCTTTTACGCACCGGGAATCCGGGCCGAACCCAAGGCCGTCGCCTATCCCGTCATGACGGCCAATGGCGTGGCACTGTCTCCCGACGGGGCCACACTGTACTATGCGGAAACCGAAGGGGCGCGCCTGTGGGCATTCGACATTGAAAGCCCCGGATGCGTCAGGCGCGAGCCCTGGCCATCGATGCAGGGAGGCCGACTGGTGGCGGCAGCGCCTGGTGGCCAGTACCAGCGTTTCGATTCCATGGCGGTGGATGTGCTGGGCAATTTGTATATTGGAACCCTGCTGCACGGCGGCATCACCATCATCTCCCCCGACGGGCTGATCTGCAAACACCTGCCTTTGCCGGATCGTTATCCAACCAATATGTGCTTCGGGGGACCGGATATGAGGACGCTGTACGTGACCTTGAGTGCCTCGGGGCGCCTGATTGCCATTGATGATTGGCCGGTGCCGGGGTTGAGGTTGAATTGATGGAGTGGGGGGCGAGGTAGGTGTTGATATGATTATTGGCCGGCGACTGGCTGCTGCTAGGACGTTTCAGTTGGTGCTTGCCGAATTGGTACGCCTTGGTGATGTGATAAGTCTTCCAGAATGACAATTTCTAAGGCCAAAAAGTCATCCACGTCTCGTTGACCGTTTGTACGTTCTCGGTAATTGCGGTCTCTGGGCCGACATCACCTTAACGGCAGCTATAGACAGCTCAACGAACAACAACTTGGAGACTTAGGTGAACGGTCGAAGGTGTTGAAGGGAATATCACCAGTAGCCGGTATTTGATACGGCATAGTTTTTGTAAAGTACTTTCATTTTACGATGTTCTTCTTAATACCGCCTCTTCTGGGTGTTCAATTGCGGAGAGGATATTTTCAGCAACCTTGTCCAGAAGTTTGCTACCCCAGAAAGGGTCCATCACGTCATAGTAGATGACGCGAATGTGCTTTAGATCGAATGGAATGTCGGCTTCGTTTGATGACACAAGAACAACTGGTTTCTCTAACGCATGAGCCAATCCCAACTCATAGAAGACATTTGGATTTCGTGTGGTCAGTTCTGCGACGAGAACTTTCGCGGCATTTATACCTGCCCATATTTGCTCAATAATTTTTCCTGTTCCAAATATTTCGGCGTCCGCTCTTACTGGACGCAAACCAGCCTTTTCAATGGCCGGTTTATATATTTTGGCGTAGTAGTCCCCAAGCGGAGACGCGAAAGGCATCATGACGAAACATGTGTCGCCAGCGTCAATCTTCACAGATTTTTCGAGCTTCTTTAACGTTGGAGACCGTGCGCCCGAAACGTTAGAGCCTTGAGAGACATCAAGTATCCTTAACTTTCCTTCAGTGTCGACTAGAAGTTCAGCCGCTTTTAGTGATTCGATAAAAATATCCTGAAACTCGAGAACTTTGTCAGCTGGAATAGCGAATGTATCGGTCAGAGCATTGTGAAAAAACTGGCTATCTGGAAGGTTCTCTCCGCGATAATGTCCGTAGACCTCCGATATAACGGGTGCATTCAGCACTGCTTCTCTCAAGCCGTCGAGCTTGTCTTGGGGATCCTGCGGACGTAATACACGCTTCGCACGGTCCGTTACAGCGATCTGCCCTGGGCTCGGCCGTTCGAGGAAGCCGTATTTAATGCCCGAGCTTACTTCTACTTGATAGGCACCTACAGATCCAACCCCCAAGAAAGTAGCCGACTCCTTGACCGTGCAAGCTTTCCCCGCATTCTGCTCGAGTATGGCTTTCGGTATTCGCAACGACTTATCAACAGCGTTTCGAGGATATTTTGCTGGAGCGGAGACGTTTTTTTCCCCAGATGCTTTAGCAATGGTTTTTTTTCTTGCAGGCTTACCTTGGGCGATTTTTTTGGCCACCATTATTATCCCTTTTTGCTTATATCCAACGGCTATGAAGCTCTACCAGCATGACGTGACATCGGAACCCTTGCAAATATCAGATAGAACTGATCGATGTGCCTAAAATATCAATTCATTAAGAGCGCTGCAATGAATGCGGCGTTTTCAAAGGCTAGTTGGCGCACGAAGAACAAAAGTCATGTGAAAAATTTTGCAATTTGTAAATGCATGTTATAGGAATCCCTTGTAGGCTGTCCAGCGTCACCTCTGGGTCGTGCCGTGCCTAAAGCTGCTGGCTTCGTCCGGATTTCTACACCATGGTCAGCTGAGTTGCTTATAGCTGTCGTTGAACTGACATTGGGCCAGTGGCGTCAATCGCGGAGGATATGACATAGGCTGTCGGCGCGTGAACGACTATTATCTGGGTTCATGCGACACGCAAGCGCCTGAATTGAGGGCCAAGGCACTGAATTCAGATGATGTTCAGGCCGGCCTGGGAAACTCTAGGTCGTAGTGATTAATAAGATGGTGGTTGCAGTAGCATGAGCCATAGTCAGCAATATTTCCTTCACTGCTAAGTTGAGCTATACGTGTGGCCATATCACATAAGAAATCAGTGAAGCCGATAATCATCTGGCTCAAGTTCACGTTGATTTCCTCCAGGCCTTTTTTTCCGTTTTTGGGCCTGACATTCATTAACAATGTAGGGAAATCGTCTCCTATTTTGGCTCTCACTGTCGTATTGAAATAGGAATGCTTGGCACTATTGTTGGCATCTGTCAGAGTCCTCAGAAAGCTATCGTTTTCCCCGATGAATAATTGCTTCAGCAGTTGGCGTTTACGTTTCAGCTCATCCTTTTCCTCTGTATTGAGAAGAAGGTTTTTATAGTTTGGCCAGTCCTTGAATGGCTTCTTGCTGCATAGCCATTGGAACGAATCTACATCGTAAAATCCTAGCTTTATGGTTTCGCTTCTGAACTGTTTATAGAAGTAGCTAACGAAAATATCATCAATCACCCGCCTCATCTGCATAAGAATGGCATCAATGCGGGAGTGGTATCTATAAGTAGCAGAACCATTTGTACGCTCTCTGTGACAGGTACGCCATTGATCCCAAGCGAGTTCCACGTTAGCGTTAATTTCATGGATTCGTTCTTTCAAATCCAAGCGGGCCATGCTGTTCGCCTTAACGCTTCGATCCCCTTTTGGGTATATCAGTTCTGTAAAATGCTCAACGCCGTTTAATGCAATGCTAGTATTGTTTTTTTGCCTAGCGTAAAAACTGATCAATGTGGGGCACGCGGTACTGTCCCGTCCTGAGTGGAAACAGGCCTCACTCCATACTAGCGGTGTGTGAGGCAACTGGTCGACAAAGCACCATTGATGTGTCGCAAAGTCGAAGATTGGCCATTTATTTGCTGGCCATAAGCCCCATGGTTTCGGAGACACCAGGGTCGCCTGATTCCGTCTTATTACTTCTTTAATGTTCTCGCTGACTACCATCTCGCTCCCAGCATATAAGCGATCGTCTGGATTAATGTAATGCAGCAATACGGAAGCTATTTTTTGTGCCATCTTGTCAATTGTAAAAAAATTCAATAAGTATCAATATAAATTGGGGGGAAGGGTTGGTCATATTGCCCGGTTTCAAGAGAGCATCCCCAAGAAGATGGTGTGTAATGAACTATATGTTGTTGCGCTTCAGGCACGAAGATAACGGTATATGCCGCCATCAACGTGTATTGCGTGTCTTTTTATGTTCGGCAGTCAGGGTGGCGCGTACATCCTGGGCGGCAATGCCACGCATTGGGCCCGCCTTGATGGTATCGTAAGCTGATGCACCTCATTGACTAACCAAGCGTGTATCGCCTTATCGCGGGCAGGCAATGCGCGCAGACCATCGCGGATCACTTCGCTTTCGCCGGCATATTCGCCAGAGGTGACTTTGCCGCGCACTAGCTGTGCCATCTCGGCCGATGTGCGTGAAGAGCCGGCAGGCTGTGACTACACATGATCATGTTCCAATGGTCGAATCTTGGCAAGCACATCAGCCAAAGCATCCTTGGCATATGCCTAGTCGTAGCTTAGCTGCAGGCCGGTCCAGAACTCATCAGAGGTCCCGAGTAGCGTGATAAACGCAGCCCGGTATCCACGGTTACCGCGCGCTTACCAGCAACAATCTCGCCGATGCGTCTTTGCGATACGCCGATCTCTTTGGCTAGCCGGTATTGACTGACGTTCATTGGCCTCAGGAATTCTTCCAGCAGAATTTCGCCAGGGGTGGGATAAGGTACGGTGCGCATGGCCGGCTCCTTAGTGGGTAATCCGCAATTTTCGGATAACTGAGCTTTTTGCGCGAGTACGAATAGGGGGCCGGCACATCAAAGTCTACTGTTATGCGAACGGTTATGGGAGCGATAGTGTCATGTGTAGACCGGTCACGCCAGCCGGATTGATCGACCCTGGCACGCTTCTGTTTCCCAAATTTCGCTTGATTTTATATCTTAAGATATATATCGTACGATATATTATCTTATGCAAGGACAGTCAAGATGAGACACGAACATTCCCATTCCCGGCCGGATTGCGAGGGCGGCGGTGCCGGCTTTCTTTCCCTCGATCGCTTTTCGCTGCACGCGCTGTGGCATGCCATAGGCCGCGGCCATCATGGTCACTACGGTCCGCGCGGCGGTGGTCCGTTTGGAGGCGCCGACTTCGGTTTCGGTTCGGGCGACGGGCGCATGCCGCGCGGGCGCAAGTTCACTTCCGACGATCTGCAGTTGCTGCTGCTGGCCCTGCTGGCGGAAGAGCCGCGCCACGGCTATGAATTGATCAAGGCACTGGAAGTGCGTTCCAACGGCTTTTACACCCCCAGCGCTGGCATGGTGTATCCGGCGCTCACGCATATGGAAGAACTGGATTATGTGACCGTGGAGGCGCAAGGCAACCGCAAGCGCTATGCGCTGGCCGCGGTGGGCCAGGCGTATCTGGCGGCGAATCGCGAGCGGGTCGATTTGATGTTCGCGAAGCTGGGGCACTTTGCGCGCAAGATGGATTCGGTGCGGCGTGCCTTTGCAGGCGAAGGTGGTTCGGACGATGTGTCGGACAACCCCGGTGGCTGGTTGCCGCAGTTCACACAGGCACGGCGTGCGCTGAAGCATGCGCTGCTGCTGCGTGATAACGCCTCGGTGGACGAGCAGCGGCGGCTTGCGGGCATTCTTGCCCGCGCCACGGCGGAGATAGAGTTGGTGGCTGCGCCTGCACGGGAGGGCAACGGCGATGAATGACATTGCTGCCTATCAAGCGGATTTGAGCGTCGTGCGCGTGCGGCATGCACTGAAGGCACGCTTGCTGCGGGTGACGCGTGTGCAGTCTGTCACGCCGCATTTGCTGCGCGTTACCTTGGCGGGTGGGGATATTGAAGGGTTCGAGTCGGCGTCGTTCGACGACCATGTGAAAGTGTTCTTTCCTGTGCCCGGGGAAGACAAACCGCTGATGCCGGTGTTTGGGCCGAATGGTCAGATCTTTTCCGCGCAGGAGCTCAGGCCAGTATCACGCGATTTCACGCCGCGCCGCTACGACGCTGATGCGGGGGAGCTGGATATTGAGTTCGCGCTGCACGGCACGGGGCCTGCCACACACTGGGCTGCACAAGCTCGGGTGGGGCAGTATCTGGGCATAGGTGGGCCACGTGGGTCGATGATTATTCCGACCGGTTTTGACTGGCATATGTTGATTGGGGATGAAACGGCACTGCCCGCGATTGTGCGGCGTGTCGAGGAATTGCCGGCGGGGACGCGGGTTATGGTACTGATGGAAGTTGGGCAGCCGGAGGCTCGGATCCCATTCGACACAAAGGCGGATCTTAGTGTGGAGTGGTGCTTTCGCAGCGAAGCCGAGTTTCCCGGCGCTGGCTTGTTGGCAACCCTGCGCGAGATCGCCATGCCCGAGGGGGAAGGGTATGTGTGGGCGGCCGGAGAATCCAGCCTGATCCGTGCCGCACGCCAGGTGCTGTGCGACGAACGCGGTATCGACAAGAAGCGTATTCGCGCAGCCAGCTACTGGAAGCGAGGATCGGACGCCGTGCATGAAACGATTGATGATTGAAAAAGCCTTTGTCGGATATTGGCCTGCAATGCAGGTCGCCAATAGCGATGCTCATCTGAAAAATCTGAGCTTTCTGATATTGAAAGAGGGCATTGCGCTTGCTCCGCATTATGACCTGCTGAGTGTGGCATGTTATGAGTGACCTGGGGTTTGACCATCCGTGGCGGATGCGCCAAATATGTAGCAGTCGTCAAGAGTGTTCCATGTCCTGGCTCATCCAGCCATGCAGGCCGGTAACCCAGGTTTCCGCCGGAAGGCCTAGCGTCGCGTGTATTTCCACAGCGCGTGCATAGAGGTCGTCAAAATCTACGGAGGGTGGCTGCTTGAATGCGATCGCCACCATGTTGCCGTCGTGTACTTCAGGCAGCCATGCCACTGCCTCGAAGGACTTCTCCATCATCTGGATATGGTGCAGGTGATCCGGCCAGTCGCAGTACAAGTTCACAGTCATCATGCCCTTGGCGGTCAGGCAGTTCGCGCATGCCGCATAGAAGGCGTCAGTGCTCAGCAGGGGGCCTTTCGCTTGTGCGTCGTACAAATCAACTTGCAGAATGTCGATTGAACGGCGACGGGAAAAGTCCGTCACATAATCCAAGGCATTCATGTTCAATACGCTTAGGCGCTCATTGTCGGGCGGCAGCGCGAAGTGGGTGCGGCAGATATCGACGACGTCGGGATCAAGCTCGACCGCGGTGACCGTGGCCGGCGCCAGGTGGCGGTCGCAGAATTTTGTTAGCGCCGCTGCGCCAAGGCCAAGCTGGACAATGTGCGCGACGTTGGCGCGAAACAGCAACCACATCATCATTTGCTGGACATATTCCAGTTCAATGTCGTCCGGGTGATCGATGCGCATGGCGCCTTGCACGGCAGGTGAGCCAAAATGCAGGGTGCGCACGCCATCGTTTTCCAGGATGTTCAGCATGGTCTTATTGGTGGGATGGGGAGATGGCATTATCGCCAATTCCTGTGGTCGGCGTTGTGTTGCCGGGATGCGTTGTGGGGGTTGACGGCTTTGAGCTTACAAGAGGTCAACGGCCTTTGTGGTAGGAAACAGCGTTAAGTGTGTATTGCGGCGGGGGATTTTTAGTTGGCGTGCGAAGGCGTTTTCGTAGGGAAGCGGGGTGAAAGTGAGCGTAGATTTATATAGTTAAAAATAATTATAAATCAGCAGGTTAGCGTAATTTCGTAAAAACCGAAAGAACTGATGTGTGTACCTGTACTGTACCGAAATAGGGTGCAGAGGTACAGTTCAGTACAGTCATCTCTGTGACGCGCTGTTGGTTAATGGGCGCCATCCAGGTTGTAGTGCTTGATGCGGCGTCGAACCTGACGTTGGCCTTCTTTTCGAACTACTAAGAAATCCTTAGTAGTTGCGCGACAATCGCGGCGGCCTTCAAGCGCTGATGGATGATACCTGTCAGTGCTTTTTACTCTTGTGTTTAAGGTCTTGTTCCAGCTGTTCGATTTCCTTCAAATCCGTAGCATCCGCTGCCTTGGCTTCCGCAATACGCCGCTGCTGATCGAAGACCTCATAACGCTCACGAGCAATCTTTTCCATGTTCTCGCGGCTAGCTGAGCCGGCACCGTCAAGGACGGCCTGGTCGTTGAAAGCCAGCATCCTGTCGATGTTGTTACGCCAGAAGTCCAAGGTCAGTTCCTTCTGCTGCTTGATTCGCAACTCGGCTTGCTCAAGGAAGATCACCACCAACCTATTCAGTGTGTCTATCTCATCAGCTGTCAGGTAGTTTTTGGCGACGATGACATCCTGTTTGCGCACCCGCGAGCCACTCCAGCTGGTCAATGCCATATTGGGCTGGCTGGGATCAGAGCGTTTCAGAATCAGCTCGGCGGCGGTGTGAGCAGTGGTAGCATAGAGCAGCTTGTTCTGTACCTCGGCAAAGAACAGCGCCGTTTCCCGCTCGCGAGCCCGGTAGTCAGAACTGAGCGAGAATAGATCACGAACCTTCTGGTAAAAGCGCTTCTCCGAGGCCCGTATGTCCCGGATCCGTTCTAGCAGTTCATCGAAGTAATCCCAGCCGCCGGGGTTTTTCAGGCGCTCGTCATCCATCACGAAACCCTTGCGCAAAAACTCCTTGAGGTGGGTGCTGGCCCACTGGCGGAACTGCACGCCACGAGGCGAACGCACGCGGTAACCGAGAGCCAGGATCAGGTCGAGGTTGTAGTAAGTAATCTTCCGCTTGACCTGCCGGCCACCCTCAGACTGAACTGTCAAGGATTCCTTGACAGTTGCCTCAGGGGCTAACTCATTGTCCTCAAATATGTTTTTTGCATGCAGGGAGACATTCTGCTTGGTGGTCTGAAACAGTTCGGCGATTTCCAACTGACTCAACCAGATCGTCTCAGTCTCCACCCGAAGGTGAAGCCGGGTTTGGCCGTCTTCGCTGGTGTACAGAATCAATTCACTCATGCCCTGTTCCCTTTGGCTTTTTTTCATCGCTGAAAACCGTAATGACGTACTTCGTAGTTCGTGCTTCGCCCACCGGCGGCAGTTTTCTGAAGCACGTCGTACTGCACTAACTCAGTAATGTCGCGAAGTGCTGTGTCTTGCGAACACTTGGCAATCGCAGCCCACTTGCTGGTTGTCAGCTTCCCTTCAAAGCCATCAAGTAGCCGATTCAGCACCTTAATTTGGCGCTCATTCATCGGAATAATCGCAGCCTGTTGCCAGAACTTCGCCTTGGCCAGCACTTGATCCAGGGTGCCATGTGCTTGTTCGACTGCTTTTAGCAAAGTTGTCAGGAACCATTCCAGCCAGCCAGTCACATCCATGTTGCCCTTTTGCGTGCGTTCAAGAATGTCGTAATAGGCTTTGCGTTCCCGCTGAATTTGCGCGGAGAGACTATAGAACCGCTGCGTACTTCCGTCAGCCCGTGCCAGGAGTAGGTCGCCTATGGCACGGGCAACCCGTCCATTGCCGTCATCTAATGGGTGTAGCGTGACGAACCATAAGTGTCCCAAGCCGGCACGCAGTAGGGTGGGTTCTTTGACGTTGGTGTTATTCAGCCAAGCCAGGAAGCGCTCCATCTCTGCAGACAGGTGTTTGGCCGGTGGCGCTTCAAAATGAACTTTCTCACGACCAATGGAGCCAGAAATTACTTGCATGGGACCGGTGGAGTCGTCGCGCCAAGTGCCGACGTGAATGTGGCTCATGCCTGAATAGCCGGTCGGAAACAATGCGGCGTGCCAGCCGAACAGGCGCTCAGCAGTTAGTGGGGTGGTCGCATGGCTGGTTGCGTCCAGTACCATATCTACTACGCCCTCGACGTGACGATCTACAGGGGCCAGAGCACCGATGTCTATGCCCAGGCGACGAGCGACCGAGGATCGAACAGAAGCTACATTCAGTGTTTCGCCTTCGATAGCGCTTGTTTGGACGACATCTTGGGTGAGTGCAGACAGGCTGGCTTCGGCACGCAAGGCCATGCCCACGTCTGCCAAGCGGCCGAGTAGCAGTCCTTGGGCGCGGCTAACCGCCGCCAAGGGTTCAGCCAGGGCGGCAAGGTCGTACTGCCAGTTTGGCCAATGCGGCGATTGCCAGATATATTCACCGTAGTTCATGCGGTGATTATGGGGTGTTTTCGCCTGACTGTCAATTGCTGCGTGTCTCCTTCAATGCTAACGCCAGGGGATGCTATTCAGTGCAACTTGGATTCGGGCAAGTTACTATCCCTTCTATTAGGTTAAGCCAGAACAGGTTAAGCAAATGGACCAAGTCATGCAAAGGTTGCGCCAGTTTCGCGATGATCGCGACTGGAAGCAATTTCATAACCCTAAAGATTTGGCGATGGCCTTGAGCATTGAAGCCAGCGAGTTGTTAGAAGCTTTTCTATGGAAGGCACCGGAAGCAGCCGATACCGAAAAAGTAAAGGAAGAGCTGGCGGATGTGCTGGCCTATGCCCTGCTGCTATCCGATGCTTACGGTTTTGATGTTCAAAAAATCGTCTTAGATAAAATTGAGCGCAACGAAGCAAAGTACCCTATAGATAAAGCCAAGGGTAGCGCCAAAAAATATACTGAGCTATGAGTCAGCAGCATCTTGTCGAAGTGAACCGATACGGTTTTTCGGTCGACACTTTGAACGGCATAAAGGCCAACGCCTACGCCACCAATAATTGGCCTCTGGTGTATATACTCAGCGATGGCATCACGCACCGTGCCTACGTTGGCGAAACCACCGACACGCTCACTCGTTTAGGCACGCATCTAAAGCATGTAGACAAAAAATCGTTAACTACGGTGCACCTGATCAGCAGTGAGCGTTTCAACAAATCAGCGACGCTTGATATCGAGTCGGGGCTTATTAAATATATCGCGGCCGACGGTCGCTTCAAGCTACTGAACGGCAATCTGGGTCTGGTCGACCACAATTACTACCAGAAAGACGAGCTTTATTCGCCGATCTTTCGTGAAACCTGGAACAAATTGCGGGCACAAGGGGTTGCAGAACACTCGCTCGAAGCCATCGATAACTCTGATGTCTTTAAGTACTCGCCCTACAAATCTTTATCAGTCGATCAACGGCAAGGCTTAATAGAGATAATGCGTGCCCTGCTGAACCCTGGGTTGAAGAATCTGGTGGTGGAAGGTGGCGCGGGAACCGGAAAGTCAGTTCTTGCCATCTTTCTTTTCAAGCTTATCCATTCCGATAATACCGACCTGAGCTTGCGCGAATTTTCTGAAGAAGAAACTGAGCTGCGCGACCTGCTGATGCGGCTTAAACAACGATACATAAAGCCGCGCATGGCGCTGGTCGTACCGATGGGTTCGTTCAGGAGCACTTTGAAAAAGGCGTTCAGGAATGTGGTTGGCTTGCATCCAGACATGGTCATCAGTCCTTCGGAGCTGGCAAAGCAGCGATACGATATTGTGCTTGTCGATGAGTCACACCGGTTGCGCAAGCGCGTTAACTTGGGGGCATACTTTGGCGCCTTCGACAAAGCCTGCACGACACTTGGGCTGGATAAGCACACCTGCAGCGAGGTTGACTGGGTAAGTCAGCAGGCAGATAAGGCGGTTTTCTTCTATGACCCGAACCAATCAATTAAACCATCTGATGCCAATGCCAGCGATTTCCAGAAAATTAAATCGTCGCCCGAATCGAAGGTAATGGCTCTGGTTTCCCAGTTTCGTGTTCAGGGAGGTCAGCACTATGTGGAGTTCATTGACGGTCTTCTGAATACACGCTTGGCAATAGACGAAGAATTCCGCTCAAAGAAATACGAGTTTTTGTTGTTCGACGACATGTCCGAACTGGTGAAGCAAATCGGACTGAGGAATAAACAATATGGTTTGGCGCGCTTGGTCGCAGGTTATGCGTGGAAATGGCGATCACAAGATGATCCGGATCAGCACGATATCGAAATTGACGGCGTCCAGCTCTACTGGAATCGCACCAATATCGACTGGATCAATTCCGCAGGCGCTGAAAACGACGTTGGCTGTATTCATACTACCCAAGGCTATGACCTTAACTACACTGGCGTCATTTTTGGGAAAGAAATCCGCTATGACAAAGAGAGCGGCCAGATTGTTATTTATAAGGACCATTATTTTGACCGCTATGGCAAACAAGCTATAAAAAACCCGGCTGAGCTGAAGCAATACATACTGAATATTTACCGAACCATTATGTTGCGCGGCATAAAGGGTGCTTTTGTTTACGCTTGTGATGATGGTCTTCGTGATTATTTGAAGCAGCATATACCCGTGTACAAACCTGCCGTTGGCAAGTTGATCAAGCCAGTTGCAACGCTAGTACCCTACGTCAATGCCGTGCCTTTCTACGACTTGCAGGCTGCTGCCGGCGGTTTCAGCGAGTTTCAGCACGTCGAGCATAAAAATTGGGTTGCTGTGCCACAAGGTGTAGTGGCGGGTGAAAACCTATTTGCCTGCCAGGTTGTGGGCGAATCAATGAATAAAATTATTCCTAATGGCTCAATCTGCCTTTTTCGTTTGAATCCAGGCGGGAGCCGAAACGGCAAAATCGTGCTGGTTGAGTGCGCCGACACCCAAGATGGTGATGCAGGCTCTCGGTACACAGTCAAGGAATACGAAAGTATCAAGATTGATACTGAAGAGGGGTGGCATCACGAGCAAATTCGCTTGAAACCACGGTCGACCGATCCAAACCTTGCTACGCTTGAGCTTAGCAACGACGACGAATATCGTTATCGTGTTGTTGGTGAATTCATATGCGTCATCAGTTAAGTTGCGTTTTTTAACGGAATGGACATTCATGTCGGCTGCCCACTGCCGTTAGTAGACGGAGCCAGTCTGATCCAAGCCAGCGACCAAAGCATCGGCTTGTACAGAAAAATCTTTAGGTTGGCGTTTACGGAGGGCTTCGAGATTGGCGAGCTTCCAGCGCAAGGCGGGAGGGTCGGCAGCATGGGTGCATTGCAGTAAAGACCAATCAGGTTCTGCACGCACCAACCCGGCCAGGAACTGCTTGTGTTTGTCAGTCAATCGCTCGGGAAGGTCTTGCCGTAACCGGGCGCGTGCTTCAAGTAGCACCTCCAGCGAGCAGTCCACTTTGGTCATGCCTACAAAAGCACGTTCGTACTCTGCCGCAATATCTTTGTCGTTGCCAAACAGCACCTCATGCGGCGGGCGATTGTGTCCAGCCAGGTAGATCACGAAGCATTCAGCCATGCCGTCGCTGAGGCCGCCCGACTCATACAGTTGCCACACATCGAACAAGTCGCATGGATGTTGTCGGTCCAAGGCGGCAACCAGTTTACCGGCGTACAGTGCATCACGAGCGACGATAGGTGTCTCGAACTCGACACCGAACAGGTCGCTGGGCTCTGGCGCTTAAGGGGCGATGTTCGACCGGCAGCACCGTACCTCGGAAAACAATATTTACTTCGATTTTGACTTGGCTGGTGTCATTCACGACGATCAACTTGGTGTCATTCAGATCCTTGCTGCGAATCAGGCGTGTCTGTACTCCAAGCGGTTCGACCCGTTGGGCGATAGCGGCCAGTTCATCGTTGATGGCTTTCAGCGCTTCATCGCGTTGTGTTTGCCAAGGCCGATTGAACCACGTCGATATCGACGGATAGACGCGGCATATCTTGTATGAAAAGATTGATCGCCGTGCCTTTCATCGCGAAAATATCGTTGTCGAAAACGGCAGGTGTAACGGCCAGCAGCACGCGAACCGTATCAACGTAGGTTTTATCCCTGTGGGTTCAGGCTTAATAATGTGCCGTCGGAGAGCTGGCTCATCCAACGCTTGTTGCTACCCGTGCGCAGGGGATAGCGAGCCAGGAGGTCATCAGAGTTCACCACCTCGGTTTCCCGCGCCCAGGTGAGGAACAGGCGAACGGTTTTCACGCTGGTGCAGCAAGCTAGCAACTGGCCGAGCAGTTCCTTGCGTGGTGAACGCAGGCCGTCAAAAAGATTGCGTGCTTCTTCCAGGCTTTGCCTGGTACCGGCGTCGTACAGCATTTCCAGCACGGCGCGTTCCGCAACCGGTACGCGCAGTCCATCGGGTTGGCCGGGCGGCGTGCCCAAGGTCTTGGCAGGCAGCGCGTTGTCGGACCAGTCGAAAAGGCTGGCGTAGACGTAGCGTGCCGGAAAGCGCGCGGTGAACCAGGCGGGCAGGGTGTGGCGGACATCACCCCACAACATCAGCGTATCGCGGCTGCCCAGGTTATGCCTCACGCCATGCAAGGCCAGTGCGCTCTTGCCCCCGACATGCAGGTCAGGCACGTGTTGCTGGAGAAGCTGTAATGCGCCGTAGACGCTGAAGTGGTCATTGGGGAAAGCGTAGACGCCTTGAGCCAAGCGCACGAGCCATCCATTGTTGGCATAGTCTGCGGCGAGCTTGGGCGACACCCCTAGCGCGGCCAGGGTGGTCAAGTCAAATGGCGCACCGCGTGGAAGGTCGGATTGCAGCCGTTTGATTAGATTATGTCGTAAATTTCCAGCCATAGGTTAAAACAACACAAAATCCAATCATTTTGTTGGGTTTTCAAAGACAGGCTATACGGCGTCAATCAAATCGGCGACATCGCTCGCACGGACGTAAACGCGTCGACCAACTTTTCGCTGTGCTGCGTTCGGTCTGTTTCAAGATGGCAATGATTTGGCTATCGGTAAAACGTGAGGTCTTCATGCAAAATTCCCTAAATGCTGCGGTTAGAAAATCCTACCTGTAACGCCGTTCATTTTTCGGGAGGATTACGACTATGGGAGGCGGATATCAAGGGCAAGCTCAAGCGAAAAAAACTTCGCGACTGAGCTGTAGCACCGGCTCAATGTACCAGGATGTATCGCCAAGACGGTGGATCAGGATGATGGGCGAGGTAGCGCGTTCTTCCTGTACTTCACGGTAGACCACATCGGTACGGATGCGTGCTGAAGAGGGAATCAGGCACACGCCGCCTTCGGCGGCGACCAAACCCAGCGCGGTCTGCAGTTCGCGTACTTCGATGACTTCCTTGGGGTGGATGGAGCCATCTCGCAACAAGCTGATCACGTAGTCGGCAAAGCTGGGCCTGGGCTCCTGCGGGTAGACGATCAGACTCTGACCCGCCAGTTCAGCGAGGCTTACTGCCGCCCTGGACGCCGCCAGGGCATGACCAGGCGGGGCGGTCAGTACCAGCTTTTCCTCGCCCAGCACGATGCGTTCCACGGACTCATCGGCGCTGCGGATACGACCTACGCCAATGTCAATGCGCCCTGCCTGCAATGCGCTCACCTCTTGCAAGGACGTAGTCAGTTCCAGCATTTGCAAATCAATGTCAGGAATGCGCTGGCGCAGCTTGCGGATCAGGATCGGCAAGCCACCATACAGCACGGAAGGCACGAAACCGATGACAAGCCTGCGCCGCTGATTAGCACCGCTTTGTTGTGTGGCCGATTTCATTTGCTCGATGCGCGCCAATACCTGGAGCGCTTGCTCATAGAACACGCGACCCGTTTCGGTCAAGCGTACCGGCCTGCTGTTGCGAAGAAGCAGCGTCACACCCAATTCGGCCTCCAGCATCTGGATTTGCCGACTCAGGGGGGGTTGGGCGATATGCAATTGTTTGGATGCAAGGGTGAAGTTGCGGCATTCAGCGACAGCAACAAAATAACGCAGTTGACGCAGTTCCATGCGAGATCCTTGGTTTAGGTAGATTTTGAAGTGCTTAGCGAGTATCTGAAAAGTCGCTTTTGAAGTCCATGATACTGAATTGAACCATTGAGCCAATAGCGTCTTGCCAGCATTCCTTGCAGTCTCCGGAGCGCTTCCTACAAGACAGAACAAATCAGCGCTGGTCGTTGACCTCGACATCACTCATGGCTTTCGGTTGCATGGATTTCCATTTAAATGGACGCCGGCGCTATTGGGGAAAACGATAGCTTATTCATTTCAAGCAATTCTAATGCATTGATATCTGTGATGGATTCAAATAATAATACCTTTTTGGTATCAAATAATACTGAAACAGCATTGGAGGCCAGGATAGCGCTGCGCTTTAATGACGCACATGTCCAGTATCAGTTCGCCGTCTGTCGCCACCTGAGTGGACTAAAGATTTCAAATTTAAAAAAGTCGATCATCCACTCACAGGATATTCAAAATGAGCAATCGATTTAAAGGGAAGGTGGCTATCGTTACAGGTAGCGCCCAAGGAATTGGCGCAGTTCTAGCCGAAAAATTTGCACAAGAGGGGGGAGCCGTCGTGCTTGCGGACCGTTCCTCTTTAGTCCGAGAAGTAGCACAAAGAATTGAGGAATCCGGTGGCACGGCATCTGCAGTTGAGGTGGATCTGGAAACCTACAGCGGCGCCGAGGAGATGGCGCTTCATGCAATAAACGCTTACGGCCAGATTGACGTGTTGTTCAACAATGTTGGCGGAACAATATGGACGAGGCCGTTTGAAAAGTACGATCCATCACACATTGAGGACGAGATCAGACGATCGCTCTTTCCAACATTGTGGTGCAGTAGGGCCGTTCTGCCGTTCATGGTGGAACGCGCAAAAGGCGTGGTGGTCAATGTTTCATCCATAGCAACCAGAAGCATTTACCGAGTTCCATATGCTGCGGCAAAGGGCGGAGTCAACGCATTGACTGCATCACTTGCCAAGGAAGTTGCCTCGAAGGGTGTCCGTGTCGTGGCTGTCGCTGTTGGTGGAACTGAGGCTCCTGTGAGGAGAGTCCCCCGCAATCCACTTGGAAATCCGTTTGACCTCCCGGATCAAGATCAGGCGTGGTACCAGGAAATTATCGATCAAACCAGGGAAAGCACATACCTTGGCAGATACGGAACGATAGACGAAATGGTTGCGCCATTGCTATTTCTTGCTTCCGATGAAGCTTCCTATATCACTGGATCAGTCTTACCTGCGGGAGGGGGGGATCAAGGGTGACGTCCCCATGATCCTCGTACTAATTAAATTTTTTTATGGATGAGACAAAATGAACGAATACACTCCATTCGATCGGTTCTTGCTGCAAGTTGGAAAAATCCCAGGGGCCCTGATGATCGTGCCACTCTTTCTGGGGGTAGTGGTCAACACCGTGGCCCCAGAAGCACTGATGATAGGTAGTTTTACCACTGCATTGTTCAAGAATGGACTCGCAGTTCTGATCGGACTGTTTTTTCTTGCGGTGGGCTCTCAGATCAGTTTCAAAGCTGCGCTTCCGTCCGTGGAGAAAGGGCTGGTGCTGTTATTGGCGAAGTTTGGCGTCGCTGTATTGTTTGGCCTGTCTGTCGCTTTCTTTGCCACTGATGGCACGTTCCTGGGGATGCTCCCCCTGGCCATCATCGCTGGGATGTCAAACTCAAATGGTTCTTTATACGTAGCGCTGACCAGCCAATTCGGAAACAGGACCGACAAAGGCGCAATCTCGATTCTTTCGATCAATGACGGCCCGTTTCTGACGTTGGTGGCTCTTGGGGTTGCGGGCTTGGCGGCTTTCCCGTTGATGGCTCTTTTTTCCGCTATTTTTCCAATGATTTTTGGATTTATCCTTGGGAATATCAGTTCCATTGCGCGAAAATTTCTTGAGGCTGGCGAAAAACTCATTATTCCATTTGCCGCATTTGCCATCGGCGCCAGCATCAACTTGCAAGTGCTCGTTGGCGAAGGTTCTGTTGGAATTCTCCTTGGTCTGGCAACGGCTATATTTTCAGGCGGAGCTGCCATTGCATCGCTTTACGTGTGGCACGTTGTTCGGCGTCATCCCGCACCATCAAGAAACCTGGTCAGCGCTGCCTCCGAGGCGAGCGTGGCAGGAAACGCCATTGCAACACCGGCGGTGGTGGCTGCGCTTGATCCTAGTTATCTTGCCGTTAAAGACGCTGCGACTGCTCAGATTGCCGCTGCAGTCGTGGTCACCGCATTCGTGCTTCCTTTCTTCGTCGCTTGGCTCGCCAACTGGCAAAAGCGTCGTGGCGTGACGCCCGAGAACGAAGAAGTTCTTTACGAATGCGGAAGTACCAAGGTTGTTCTGGAGGAAGCCACTGCTTAGTTGTAATTGTCTACCCATTCCCATATCTCGATCTGGCGGGACGTGCTGACACAAATGGCTCGGACCTATCCAAGTCGAGACGGGTTACAGAATAACCTGCTCGAATATCACCAACATGCTCGCTAAGTGCATGTTGGGTATTAAGGACATCATGCTGCAAAATACTATTTCCCCGACAACAGGCTCGACAGTTATTGAGCGGGTTGAAACTCTGCTGCTGGATTTACCGACGATCCGGCCCCATCAGCTTTCGATGACTATCATGCAGAGCCAGACTTTGATGCTGGTGCGCATCCACTGCTCGGATGGTAGTATCGGCGTGGGCGAAGGCACAACAATTGGCGGCTTGGCCTATGGCGCAGAATCGCCCGAAGGCATGAAGCTGGCTATCGATACTTATTTCGCCCCTTTGCTGATAGGCGCTGATGCCGATGCGGTACCGGCGGTGATGGCCCATATTGGTAATGCTATTCGCGACAATCGTTTTGCCAAATGCGCGGTGGAAACGGCCTTGTACGACGCACTTGGGCACCGGCTCGGTTTGCCGCTGTCCCAGCTACTGGGTGGGCGCCAGCGCGATCGGTTGCCTGTGGCTTGGACGCTTGCCTCTGGCGATACTGGTCGCGACATCGAAGAGGCGGAACAAATGTTGACTCAGCGCCGCCATCAGATCTTCAAGCTCAAGATCGGTCGCCGCAGCATACAACAGGACGTGGCCCATGTGGCTGCCATCAAGCAGGCTTTGGGGGATCGCGGCAGCGTGCGCGTGGATGTGAACATGGCTTGGTCCGAACTCCAGGCGCGCCAAGGTCTGGCGGCGCTAGCCGATGCAGGTTGCGAGTTGGTCGAGCAACCTGTGGCTACTGCCGAGGCATTGGCGCGGCTGCGCGGACGCTACCCGATTGCTGTGATGGCGGATGAATCCCTGACCGGTCCAGCCTCGGCGTTGGCGCTGGCGCGCGCCGAGGCAGCCGATGTGTTCGCGATCAAGATCGAGCAATCCGGCGGCTTACAGGCTGCCCAACAGGTCGCTGCAATTGGTGATGCCGGGCAAATTGAGTTGTACGGCGGTACGATGCTGGAAGGCCCCGTTGGTACTATTGCTTCGGCACATGTGTTTTCCACCTTCACCAACTTGCAATGGGGTACTGAATTATTTGGTCCTTTGTTGTTGACAGAAGAAATCCTGCAGCAGCCGCTGGAGTACAAGGATTTTCATCTTATTGTGCCGCAAGGCCCAGGACTAGGTATCACATTGGACGAAGAGCGCGTGCAACGCTTCAGGCGTGATCGCACTCAGGGCGTCAGCGTAAGCGTGCCGGCAGTGGCTGTGACGGCACTCTGACCAGGGCCTACACAATTCCCACACTGTTTTCCATTCTCGCTGCCATTCAGTGCAGCATCTTTATTCCGACAAGCAAAAGGAGAAGATCATGAGCGTCAAGATTTTTAATACCCAGGAAGTACAGGATTTTCTGCGCACTGCCGCAGGCCTGCCCAACGAAGGAGGCAGCCCGCGAGCCAAAGAGATCGTGCACCGCATTATCTCCGATTTGTTCAAGGCCATCGACGACCTGAACATCACTCCGGATGAATACTGGGCCGGTATTGCCTATCTGAATACCTTGGGCGCGCGCGGCGAAGCGGGGCTGTTGTCCCCCGGCCTGGGCTTTGACCGCTTCCTTGACATGCGCATGGATGCAGAGGACGAGCAACGTGGCGTCCAAAGCAAGACTCCGCGCACCATTGAAGGTCCGCTGTATGTGGAAGGCGCTCCAGTGGAACAAGGATTTGCCCGACTTGATGATGGCACCGACAAAGATGGTCATCCGCTCATTATGCAAGGTACGGTGTTTGGTGCTGATGGCAAGCCAGTTCCTGGCGCCAAGGTCGAGGTCTGGCATTGCAACACCAAAGGCTTTTACTCGCACTTCGACCCCACTGGCGAGCAGCAGCCTTTCAACATGCGCCGCACCATCATTGCCGATGATCAGGGCCACTACAAGTTCCAGAGCGTCCTCCCCAAGGGTTACGGCTGTCCGCCCGATGGCCCTACACAGGCGCTGCTGAACCAGCTCGGCCGCCATGGCAACCGCCCGGCACATATACACTTCTTCGTGACAGCGGATAACCACCGCAAATTAACCACGCAGATCAACATCGATGGCGATCCCTTGGTCTATGATGACTTCGCTTACGCCACGCGCGAAGGTCTGGTGCCACCACTGGTGGAGCATACCGACGAGGCCAGCATCAAGGCCAACGGGATGGAAGGTCCATTTACTGAGATCGTGTTCGACTTTGAGCTCACGGCTCTGGTCGGTGGCGAGGACAACCAGGTCGTGCTCCGCCCGCGCCTGGCGGCTTGAATATGATTGACAAGAGCGTCAACAGGGTAGCCTAGGCATTGGCCGATGTTCCTGGCGGAGCGACTGGCCTGGTGGGTGCGAAAGCCATGCAGCAAGCGATTGTCGGGGCGAGATTGACAACGATAGCGGCCTCGCATCTTTCGAACCTGGAGGCGCCGCATGCTTTCGAGGTGGTGCTCTCATTTTCAACACAAACTTACTCAAGGGCTGAATTATGCTCTTTCTCGTTCACATGATCGTCAACATTCCCGCCGATATCTCTGAAGATGAGGCCAATCGCATCAAGCTGTGTGAGAAGCGGTATTCTCAAGATCTACAACGGCTGGGGAAATGGCCACATATTTGGCGCGTAGTGGGCGAATATGCCAACTACAGCGTGTTCGATGCGGAGAGCAATGACGAGTTGCACACGTTGTTAAGCCAGTTGCCGCTGTTCCCATATATGCAAATCAAGGTTACGCCTTTGGCCAAGCATCCATCGGCAATCTGAGTCATGGTCATCGGCGAGGCCGGAATTCAAACTTTGTCGGGGGCTGGGCAACAAGCCGTGTTGGCAGTATTGCCAAACCAGGGCCGCGAGATCGCAAGACTGGCCAGGTTGTCGGATCCGGCAGGGTGGTGCGACGCGCCGGTGGTGACCGTGGTCGGCAAATATAACCATGGCAAGAGCCGCTTGCTCAACGAGCTGTTGGGGGACGATGCTTTCGTTGTGGCGGATCGGCGCGAGACAATTACACTCTCGGCTTGCTGTTGCGAGGACGTGCGTTGGCTGGATGCGCCCGGCCTGGACGCCGATGTCGACAGCGCTGACGATATGCTGGCCGAACAGGCGGTGTGGTTATTCTCAGACGTGCGACTATTCGTACATGCCGCGAAGGAAGGCGAGTTGGATGCGGCTGAACGACGGTGGCTCGATGAGCTTTGTCACGATGCCGGGCGTAGCCGCCGCACGACTCTCTTCGTTATGACTCAGGTGGATCAGTTGGCCGATGAAGCGCAATTGCAGGGCATTCAAGATGTACTGCAGACGCAGCTCCAGGCGCTGGGACAGGGAGAGGTGTTGGCGACGTATGCTGTTTCGGCTACACGGTACCGACGGGGGGTACAGGAGGGTAAGCGTTTACTCGTGGCAAGAAGCGGTATTCCTGAACTGCAAGCGGCGATTGCTCAGGTCGTGGCAGCGGTGCCGGCGGCACGACGTCATGAGCACGCCCTACTACATGCCGAACTAAAGAACGAATGCGAGTCGTGTGAAAAGACGGCATCCAATGCTCTGGCAGAATGCCAGGCTAACCAGCGCCAGCAGCGCAAGGCCTTCGAGGAAGATCTTGCGGCAGTGCTGGACAAGGTGAGCGAGGGTCTGCGAGAAATACTGATCAGCAGTGGCCCGGATTGTGCGCTAGAGCCGGATTCTTTTGCCACTATGTTCAAGGTCAGCGCCGGCAAGCGTGAGCGCGCACGGCTACAGATTGCTTATTCTCGTGCTTGCATCGAGATTGGTGGTGTGCTGATCAAGCACGGTGTAACCAGCCTGCCGAAAGCTCAGCGTGTCGAAGTGCAAAGCCTCAACAGCTTGGTGGTGGCGGTCATGGGTATTTCGGTGAAATACCGGGAAGATTTGCGCAAGATTTTTGCCGAAGAGGCTGGGAGGGCACGTCTGCAACGCGAATTCGGCCGCTATTTCACACTCTCGGAGGAACAGTGCGCTTTGGCAAACCGGATTACACAGCGCGAAGCAGGCCTCGCCGCTTGCGGGGAGGCGCTGGCTGTACTGAGAGTCTGGAAACCTGAGCTATGAATAGGCCTCGCGCCATGGCTGGTGAACAGCGCTTAATGCGCGTGTTGGCGGGCTCATCTGAGCCCGCAATCGATCTTGAGCGCATAGTGCACGGGATGTGGAACTGGCTGTCGCAACTGCAGACCATCCTGGACGAGTGGATGCCAGACACAGGCGAGCTGCGTGACGATAGTGCGCTAGCCGTGCAATTGCGGGCCTTGCGGGCAGTGGCGCGGGAGATCATCGACGAAAGGGCGGCGCAGTGGGACAGATTGCAGCTTGCGAGGTCGGTTGCTGAACGCTTTGATGATAAGTTGATGCTGCTGGTTTTTGGCAAGTTCAATGCCGGCAAGAGTTCATTATGCAACTTCTTGGCCGAGAGGCTGGCGATCCATGGCTGGAATGTTAGGCACTTCCAGCTTGAACACGGGCGCATCGTTCACACCGGCTTCGGCTTTGCCGAAGGCGCAACCGAAACGACGGCCTGTGTGCGAGGCGTGGAGATAGGTGACCGCCTTGTTCTGCTGGATACGCCAGGCTTGCACTCGATGACCGCCGAGAACACTGAGCTGACGCTGCGCTTTACCGACTGTGCCGATGCCGTGCTGTGGTTAAGTAGTTCCACCTCGCCCGGCCAGGTGCAGGAACTCGATGAGCTTGCGCGCGAGCTGCAACGTCACAAACCTTTGTTGCCAGTGATTACACGGAGCGACGTCTTCGACGAAGACGAAATCGGTGGCGAGATATGCAAAATTCTACGTAACAAGACTGCCGATAATCGCGGATTGCAAGAGTGTGATGTAGGCGCGCGGGCACACACCAAGCTCAAGCAACTCGGTGTGAATGCCATGCTGCTGCGGCCTGCACTTTCGGTATCGGTGCACATGGCCCTGGACCAGAACGATGAAGCCGGCCTGCGGGCGGCGGGCTTTGATCGATTGTTCACGGCGCTCGAGGAACTTGCTGCGTCAGCGCTGGCGTACAAGCAACGCAAGCCTGCTGAAGTGCTGCTGCACCACCTGCAAGAGCATGTGCAAACCCCACTTGAGCAGCGACTGTTGGTAGAGCTGGCGGCGCTGCAGAACACGTTGCACGCGGAACGCGCTCGAATGCATGCCTGCCCAACCAATGCAGGTAACGCCGTTTGGCGTAGCGTCATGTCCTTGTTGCCCGACTTGATCGACGCTCAAACGCGTAACGACCAGCAAGCACAATCCAGGCGTGATAAGGTTCAAACAGTGTGCGCACAGCTGTCACAGGCGTTGGATAGTGCCTTGCAAGCACAGTTGACGAAGCAACTGGCGTCTTGGCAGCCCATGCTGATTTTGCAGGCGAGCGGACTGGAAAGCCGTATGGGCAAGGGGTTATTGAGCGCACAAAGCCTGGAAGTGGCTGATTGGGGCGAGAAACTATATCTCCGTCTTAGCGAGATCGTGCAGCAGTACCTGAGCGATTCGGAGCTTGGGCGCTTGATTGATCCTTGTTGCGTAGCCGTGGATCGCTTGCTGAATGCATGCCTGCATTTGCAGACCATGTTACAAATGCACGCCCAAGAACTGGCCGAGCAGGCCAAGGCGCTACACCAACCGGCGCCGGTTTGAATGAGAGTGTCTGGAATTTTGTGGGCAGGGCATATCATGAGGAAAAAGGATCATGGATATGCCCGCGAAACAGAAAAACCATCGATTGCGGCCCAGGCGGCCGCCCGCGAAGCGTGGCTGGCCAAGCTGCCTGATCAATTTCCGGATGGCTTGGTCGAAGGCTCGATGTCAGCCAAGGAGGTCGAGGATCTGATCGATGGTTAGCGCCCGCCCAGCCAACACACCTTGAACGCCCCTGAGAGGCGTTGGGTAGAGCCTTGATTTTAAGCTGGTGCGGGGGCCGGAATCGAATCGGCACGCCTTGCGGCGGGGGATTTTGAGTTCGCGTGCGAAGGTGTTTTCGTAGGGAAGTGGGGTGAAAGTGAGCGTAGATTTGTATGGTTAAAGTTTATTATAAATCAGTAGGTTAGCGTAATTTCGTAAAAATCGAAAGAACTGATGTGTGTACCTGTACTGTACCGAAATAAGGTACGGCAGTACAGTTCGGTACAGCGAGAGTAGCTTTTAGACACGGCCAGCTCGATTTCGTCTTAGGCGTGCATCAGCAGCAAATGGCCGACTGGTTCCGGCGTTTTTCGTACACGGATCTCAATGTCGTAGCCCAAACGATTCAGGCAATCCATAAGCTTACGTTCGGAGAAGTTCGAGAACTCACCGCGCAGTAGACTCGAAACCTTGGGTTGGGTGAGGCCCATGCGCTCTGCTGCTTCGACCTGGGTGAATCCTCGCTCACGAATAGCCTTGGCGATTTCAACGGTTAGCCCTGATTTGATCTGAAGCTTGTCGGCATCGGGCAGGCCCAGGTCGGCGAATACATTACCTGAACTGACCTCGACTTCGACTCCTTCAACAATACGTTTATTCATTTTCCAACTCCTGCGCGACAATCGCCGCGGCCTTCAAGCGCTGACGGATGATATCCATGTCTGGCTTAGGTGTTTCAATACCGCGTTTGCTCTTTTTTTGAAAGACGTGCAAGACAAAGATAGCTTGAGCGAAACGCACGGTGTAGACGGTTCGGTAAGTGCCGCCAGCGTCATCTTCGACTATTTCCAATATGCCTGCACTGCCAAATCCTTTCAATACTTTCGCCGCTTCGGGTTGTTCACCACGTTGGGCGGCGTCAAGCGCATGGCCGAAGAATTTACGTACATCAACTGGTAGAGCTAGCAAGTCTTTCTTACTGCTACCTAGCCAGAGCAGTGGTTTCATATAGGAAGGCGTCACGTAAATATACCATTTATGGGATGATAAGGGGTGTTGTTACAGTTTGAGGACGTATTCGGTTTATGCTCGCCTGAGCCAGAGGACGTTTTCTGCAAGTGTGGGCAGCCTGCAATGGCTTGCCTGGGCCGCTCAGGTTGTTGTACCCATATTGGGTTTTATCATGCCCATTTTGGGGTTTTTGGCTGCTACAAGTAAACACATACAATGTATGCAACACACCCACCACGCTTAGCCCTGTCTGACAGGTGATGCGCATAATTGGTGGGTTTTTTTGCCTACGCGATACGCTACGCTAATCTTCCGCTTGACCTGCCGACCATCCTCAGACTGAGCTGTCAAGGATTCCTTGACAGCTGCCTCAGGGACTATCCGGCCGCAATGATTGCCGCCAGATTGTAGTGCTGGGTGTTATAACTCTTGCCATCGGCAGCAGTTATTCGAAATTTCCGAATAACTGAATTTCCCGATAGTTCATTATCTAGAAACATGCTTTTCCAGATGTGCGTTTTCATCGCTTAGAACCATAATGACGTACTTCGTAGTGTGTGCTTCGACCACCGGCTGCAGTTTTTCGGAGCACTTCGTACTGTACTAACTCAGTAATGTCGCGAAGTGCCGTGTCTTGCGAACACTTGGCAATCGCAGCCCATTTACTCGTTGTCAGATTTCCTTCAAATCCGTCCAGCAGCCGATTCAGTACCTTGATCTGGCGCTTATTCATGGGGATCGTTGCGGCCTGTTGCCAGAACTTCGCCTTGGCCAGCACTTGATCCAAGGTGCCATGTGCTTGTTCGACAGCTTTTAGCAAAGTTGCCAGGAACCACTCCAGCCAGCCAGTCACATCCATGTCGCCCTTTTGCGTGCGTTCAAGAATGTCGTAATAGGCTTTGCGTTCTCGCTGAATTTGCGCGGAGAGGCTATAGAACCGCTGTGTGCTTCCATCCGCGCGGGCCAGAAGCAGATCGCCTATGGCACGGGCAACCCGTCCATTGCCGTCATCAAATGGGTGTAGCGTGACGAACCATAAGTGTCCCAAGCCCGCACGCAGTAGGGTGGGTTCTTTGGGATTGGTGTCATTCAGCCAGGTCAGGAAGCGATCCATCTCTGCAGGCAGGCGATTGGCCGGAGGCGCTGCAAAATGAACTTTCTCACGGCCAATAGAGCCAGAAATCACTTGCACGGGGCCAGTGGAGTCGTCACGCCAGGTGCCCATGTGAATGTGGCTTATGCCAGAGTAGCCAGTGGGAAACAATGCGGCGTGCCAGCCGAACAGGCGCTCAGCAATTAGCGGGGTGGTCGCCTTGCTGGTTGCGTCCAGTACCATATCCACTACGCCCTCTATGTGACGATCCACAGGGGCCAGAGCGCCGATGTCTACGCCCAGGCGACGAGCGACCGAGGATCGGACTGAGGCTACATTCAGTGATTCGCCTTCGATGGCACTGGTCTGGACGACATCTTCAGTTAATGCAGAGAGGCTGGCCTCATCACGCAAGGCCAGGCCTACGTCCGCCAAGCGACCAAGGAGTAGTCCCTGACCACGGCTCACCGCTGCCAAGGGCTCTGCCAGGGAAGCGAGATCGTATTCCCAGTTAGGCCAATGCGGTGATTGCCAGATGTAATCTCCGTAATTCATGCGGTGATTGTGGGGTGTTTTCGCCTTGTCGTCAACTTTCGATATGAGAGCCGCTTGTGAGCGCGTGCGTAGTGCGCTAGGAGACGATGGTGCATTTATTTTTTTGAACTATACGGAATTTCCTAAGAGTTCAAACGGGATCAATCTCTGAGTTTTATATCATTCATAGAGCACTTCCGTCCGATATCTGTGTATTTTTTCGGACAAGGCAAGTTTGTCTGGAGTTTGTCGTCTAATTTCAGATGGAACAATTAGCTTCGACTCTGGCTGTGACTCTAGCTGTGACTCTAGCCGTGACTCTAGCCTCGCCCCTGGCTGAGTGCTGCTAGCAGGCTTCTGCGACGATGGTCATAGCCTGCCCAGCCAGGCGCACGCCGGTCGGGATTTCTGCGATTCTCGGTTTAGACAAACCTTGGCCCGTCGCATCAATAACAATCGGAAAGTGACCTCCGACTGGGCCCTTGACTGGGCCTCACGTGCAAAGTCAAATTGCAGTCGTTTGATTAGATAATGTCCAGAATTTCTTGCTATAGGTGAAAAACAGAACGAAATCCGATCAGGCTGTTGGATTTTCAAAGCCGGGTAAGCTCTTTCGGAAGTGAGGAACCGTCTTTGAACTATCCGGAATTTCCGGATAGTTGCTTATGGCGGGAGTTCAGTACTTGCAAATAAGCGCTATGCGGCGTCAATCAAGTCGGCGACGACGCTTGCACGAAAGTACACCCGTCGGCCAACTTTCCGCCGTGCGGCATTCCATTGCTCGGCGAATTCGGATTGGCTTCGTAACGAGATCCGCAGCCCATCAGGGCTACGTTTCAGCAGTTCAGATAACTCGACCAACGACAATAGCGGTCCATACCGTTCAATCAATTGCTCTTCGGTTGTCATCGAATGACTCCTGGTTATTTCTCCCTGCGTTGCAATATCTGCTGGGAGTGATTTGCTGCCTAGCAGCACAGTGAAGAAAACTGGCTCACGAGCGCATTGCGCCGGTGAGGCATGGGTATATCCTGAGGGTTCTGGACGCAAGACTCAGTAGGCGAGAGCCTTATTGCGCTCGATGAGAGCATGCACACTTGCGGCGGTGATACCGCTGGATCGCTTTCCAATCTTGATTAGTACCAGCTGGCCTTCGTTCACGAGTCGATAGATCGTGGACCTGGAAACCCCGAGTTTGGCTTCGGCAGTACGTATTCGGTAGAGAAGTGCTTGGTCGGACGGCTGCGAGACTTCGTTTCTGCCTACTGAATGGTCAGAAGGCTGTTGCTGGGAATGTTGCTGCATTTTTTCCTCCGTTAAACCTTGGGAAGCACCCTGGATGGTATGACCCAAGATGCTTTCCAAAGCAGGCGCGGCCAGCGCCTTCGTGATTGGTTCGCCAAGATGCCGCGATGGGAACCAGTTGCTTGGATCATTTTCGGTAGAGCCCGCCGCTGGCCCACTATTGTGGTTCGTCGGGATGCTGAAAACTGCGGTCTTTGCCGCTGTCATCAATGGATTACGCGCCATCCATCGAATGTGGCCTGCCTTTGGCAGCACCGGCGTCCGTTGTCACGGATCGTCATTACTTCTCTCGGTTTATGCCAGTCGCTACCAGCCCAAGAGAGAAATGATTTTTCACCTGCTTTACTCCTACCCAGGTGCTTGTCGCCCCGCATGATGCTGACGACACGGGTAGCCGCGCACTCGCACCGCCCGTTGTCGGGCAGGACGCGGTATTTATCGGTGTTGTGTTGTTAAAGAGCAGGGTTGTTGTAATCATTACGTATCTACTAAACAGAGTCAATACATAAGTAATTAGAATTGGTCATATAGAAGAGTAAAAACGTCGGAAAGTCAAAAAATATGGTTTGAATTGAGACAAAAAGAAACGCCCTGGTTCACTGTGGAACGCAGGGCGCTTCGGGTATTTTTTATTGTTTTCTTTTGTATCTGCGCGGCCGCTGAGGGCTTAATCCAACAGATTAGCTAGTTGATGCTTAATGGTCATCTTTGGTGTTTTTGGCTTGTTGGCCGATCTTCATCTTGATGTAGTCACCGATATCTTCCAGAACGGGGGCAGGCAGTTCCACCACTGTATATCTAGGGGTATCCGGCCATGGCCATTCCACCTCAAACATCTCTCCCTTGCCAGTGACAAGCCATTCAGCACGGACGTGAAGGGCTGCAGCAATCCAAACGATGTGACGCGAGGACTCATTGCGGCCGTTTTCAATATGGGCGATAGCGCTTTGGCTCAGCGGGGGATCGAGCAGGTTGGCCAATGCTTCCTGGGAAAGGCGGCGTTTCTTACGTGCGATAAGTAAGCGTTCGCCAATGCTGTTTATAGGGCTCGGCGTCATGGTATTTTTCAATTGGCGGATTCATTAAGAGTAAGTTGTAAGTATATATGTAATTAAAAAACAGTACTTAACTAATGAAAATTGAGAGGTGTCTTATTAGATAAGTAATCAGATTGGGCTATTGTGGCACTTAATGGCACGGAGTGAGAGGAAATAATTGTTAAGAACGAGTCTATCCACACGAAAGCAGTTGCAGTCGGACGGCTGGTATCTAGTATGGCCGGATCTTCGGAGGGCGAGGGGCGACTCCTCAAGCCGGCACGAAGGTTTTTTGTTGTGGGGTAGGAAACATTCTGCAAATTGACACATGATGCAGGCCTGTGATGATCCCGTTCGCCAATCCATGGAGTTGTCTCAAGTCGTTGCCTTATGAGAACTCCATTACCCCGGTCTATCACACCTGCCTACTGATTCAGGAGAGGAGGGGCCTCAGGGCATGGCTCGGCGGCTCGAATTCGTAGCTGGCGGCTATCATCTCGGCCGCCACGCTCTCAGTGATGAAAAACGGTTCGGTTTCGTTATGCAGTTTCATATGCAGTGGCACCAATAGCCGCTGAGCTGATTAGCCAACTCCACTTGCCAGATCACGAGTAGTCACCAGCCAGGCCGCTGCTGAACAACCCTTCCGCATCTTCGGCGACGGCAATCGCATTCCGCACTTCCTGGCGTTTCAAGTCGAGCACGCGCAGTTTGCCGTTTGCTTTCACCTGGGCGATGGACTCCATCCGGCGATAAACATCAGGGTGATTTGCGGCGTACAGCGCCAAACCTTGCAGCTTGGCAAGCGCATCGCTCAAATGCAGCCCATGCGGATCAACCAGGTCGACTACAAGGGAGCCATCCTGCTCGGCAAAGAACAGAAAGTCTGGGCGAACAATCCCATACTGACCGGCCTTCTCATAGGCGATACCGAGCGAAGATTGCCCTGGCTGCTGCGGGTTGCGATACCAGTAAAAGAACCCCGGCCTCGCCGATTCAGTCTCGACAACCGTCCGCTCCCAGTCATTCAGCTCAGCCGGGTACTTGCCAGCTTGTTCGCACAGCAAGTGACTATCCCAGACCGTGAGCACTCTCACCTTGCCGTTTTCGTTCGCCTTGGTCGCCTCATAACGCGCCTCAGGCTTCAGCAAGCCCACGTCCTGCGGCTCCGTACTCATTTCGATAATCTGCCTATAGGACTCCCTTCGATCATCGCTTAACGTCTTGATCTGCGCACCATACTTAGCCAGCCAGTCCTTAGCCAGCTTATCGGCCTCGACATCGAAATAAGCCTGCGCCTCCATCACCTGTCCCAAACCAGCAACGGTGACACGGGCTTCGACAATAGCCTCCAGAAATGTCTCCGGGTCATCTTCGCGGTCGACTTCCTTGCTCGCCAGATGATCAACATATGAATGGGCAATCGCCGGGCTGAAGATGCGCGCCGCACGGCGGTAGGCATCGTCGATTACCGCCACGTCAGCATCTTCCCAGAACTGTTCCAGACTCCGGCCCTGGCCCAGCATGTCTGCTTTCACGGTCTTGCCGTCCACAACTAACACGGACTGCCGCTTGGTCTTGATCTTGGCTTCGTTCTCGGCCTGAAACGCATCCAGGGCTGCGTGCATCTCGGCGTGTGCCAGCCTGCCTGCGCCGGACAGAATATCGTCGGACGCCAACTCATGTGCCAACGCAGTCAACCTGACCGCAGGCTTAGCACCAAGTTGTGGGCGCGTTTGTGACGGCAATGCCTCGAATGCCTCCCACACGGCCGGCGCAACAGCAGGATTAGGCCGCACCTCAATGTAGTCGATCAACACGCGCCCAGGCGTTGCCGCCTCACTGCCTGTCGTCAACTCATCGACCACCTGCTCCACAGCCTTGCGATTGAACCTAGGCAGCAAGCAGTCGACCGCGTTCAGGCGGTCGTTACCAGGAATGCGGCGAGCCAGCGGCGAACGCACCAGACGGCCCAACAACTGTGTGATGTGGGTCTTGTCGCTGGCCGCGCGGAAAGAAATCATAACCTCGGCACGCGGGCAATCCCAACCTGTGCTAATAGCATCTTTGGCGATCAGCACCCGCACCCACGTCGATTCTTCAACCCGCTGCGGCTCGATGTAGGGCACGTCGCGGCTGCCGAAGCGCTGCGTGGTGTGATCCCCGAAAACGTGCGCCACGCTGGCAGATGGCAATTCAGGGTAGCGCTCGAAAATGGTATCTAATGCCCGTCCGATTTCATCGGGGCCAGGCGTGTTGGGAACCTGCAAAACCATCAACGGCACGACAACATGGGCTTCCTGCTGCTGCTTGGAATAAGCCCCCCAGGCAAGGCTGGATTCCTTCAATTTATCCGTCGCACGCCGCACCAGCACGGTATCGAAATCGCCAACATTATCAGGAATATCCAACAGGATGGTGTCCTTGATAAGGCCGGACTCCTGCACCTTGGACGCATCAACGACCACATTTGGCAGTTTGATGTGCTTACCTGCCGACTCAATCGCCTTGTTGAATCGCTCCACGGTGGCCGAAATACCCCATACGGCCGGGATACCGGGCACACTGCCCACGCCATTGATGAGCCGCTGGACGATAGTACTCTTGGCGTTCTGACTGGCTGTCGTCTGCTGCCCCATACCACGGTGCGCCTCATCCAGCACTAGATAGAGCGTCAAATCCGGGTCTTCAATGGTGTTCTGGATGGTGTCCCAAATCGTGTAAGCCCGCAGGTCAGGACGCATATCAGGGAACGTTCCATCCACCTTGGCCGCCATTTCTTCAGGGTCATGGCCACGCACCAGCAAGCTGTTCTTGCTCAGCTTCTGAGTATTTAAGAAGTAGATTTTCCCCGCCTGGAACTTAGGCCTGTTAAATGTGTTTTCCACTACCACCAGGTCGTTGTAGTTAATACGGTCACTCGCCTCGATGAAGCGAAACCGGGTCTGCTCATTTAACGAAGGATCATCGCTGAACCAGATCACCACCGCGCCGGGGTCAGCATCAAAACTGAACTCGTCGTCACCGTGAAACAACGCCTCGAACGTGGCAGCGGCCATCACGGTCTTGCCCGCGCCGGTTACCGCAGTCAGTGAGAAAGCCGTCCCGTCTGCCTCGCCGTGCCACAGGCGCCGAGCCTTGCCCAGGTTGTTCAAGGATTCGCGGACGGCGTCGCGCTGGTAGTCTTTGAGCGTGAACTTCATCCGTTATTCCCCGTTAGTGAAGCTGAAATTAGTGAGATACGATTCGTACAGGCGCACCGGCTCAACGTCATCAGGTAAACGCTTGGCAATGGCCTGGAAGCGGCGGTCGTCGTCGGTGACGATATAGGCAATACGCATTCCATCGACCTTGGCCAGCGCCTTGATAAAGGGTGTTGCTGCATCCACATTGCTTAGCAAGCCGTAGGCATCAGCCACCGCCCAACCGTCGCTTGGCAGCTCGTTTATACGACTGCCCCGCGCCCCAGCTCGCAGCCACAGCAACGGCGCAATCCGGTTGAACGCCAGGTTGTAACTGACCGACACCGGCGTTTCATAGGTCAGAGTGAAAAACTCGGCGTTCGCCTCAAAACCTTCGGCCATCGGGAACTCGTCAGTGAATTTGTAATCACCCATGATCGGAGTATGGTCTGGCGTCTTGCCGGTGATAGCCGCAGCTACACGCGGCTTGGTGATGTAATCGCAGATCCCGTACTTTTCCCATTCCGCATCACCAGGACGCAAGTTTTTTTCACGCAGTGTCTTTTGTTCATCAGCTCCAACTTCGTTATTGGTAACGCAAATACACTGGCGATTTCCCCCGTCCTGCTTATTGAGTCGCATCACCGCATGCGCGGTCGTGCCTGAGCCCGAGAAAAAATCAAGAATGGTTGCACTCTTGTTGTTTGCTATGAATAGCAGCAACGAGTCTTCCACTGCGTATAAAGACTTTGGAAAAGGGAAGGATCTTGTTGGCAGTAGCGCTCCTAAAACTTTCTTTCCGTGATCAGGAGCACTATGCCTGCTTTCTGTCCACACCGTAGTTGGCCGCGTAGTTTTTCCGCTAGGCGCGATGACAATCTTGGTTCCATCTTCTCGAATACCCGATACGATGTACTCTCCAGATTCAACCTTGCTAATCGCTGGCGCGGTAAGGTAGGAGATTGCATATGGCTGGAGCGAGTTCGTGCGACTTGCCCGAGCGAAACCACCACGTACCGCGCGCATGAGGCTGGGTCCCGTGAGCCCCCACTCCATCTCGACCCCATCATCGCGGACAGGAAAAACCGCAACAAGCCCTAGAGGCGCGGTAATACTCTCACGCGGCACATCGTGGGCTAAAGGCTCGCCAACGCTCTTTATCTTCGAGGTGATCGAATCGACAAAAACCGGATAAAACTGTCGAGGGCGATGCCCCCGAGTCGATTGCTCATCTGATCGCCGCAAATAAGGCCAACGAACGGGCAGCCCCTGTGAGTCACTCACAGCTATTCCAGAAACAGTGGATTCTCCGATCAGAACAAAATATGCGAACTCATCCACTCTGGCGAACATATCAGGGCGAGACGCTCCTTTGGGGTTCGTGGTGATCGACACCATCTGAATCCGAGTTTCAGGAAATACCTGTTCCAGCAGTAGTCCCAGCCTCAGATATTCCTTCTCATCAATGGTAATAATTAGGACAGAATTCGCCGGATTCAGCAGTTGCCTCGCGATTAGCAAGCGCCGCTCCATCATCGCTAGCCACTTGCTATGGCGGTAGAGGTCATCGGCTTCTACGTAATCGTTATTGTATTTCCAGTCTTTCGCGCCAGTGTTGTAAGGCGGATCAATATAGATGGCATCCACCTTACCCCTGTGCGTGTAGGTCAACGCCTTCAGAACATGGTAATTCTCACCATTAATGACGGTGTGGCACGGCTTGTCACCACCACGCAGTACCTTACCGGTGCTGACCAGACCCGGATAGATGGTGTCGCGAAACTCAGCCACCACCACCAGATCATCCAGCGCCACGGTCTGCGTTTCGGCCTCTGCCCCACCCAGCAACTCCAAGACAGCCGTCCTCTTGGTTTTGTGAATGATCTTCACCTGCCAAAGCCGCTGGTCACCCTTCTTGGTAGAGCCACGCTCCGGCAGCACGCGCACCTTGTCGCCCTTGCGCACCGGCCGCAAGGGCAGCTCGACCGCTTCGGGGCTATGCCGTTCGAAGTTCAGCCCGAAGGGAAGACGCGACGATAGGAACTTGAACTCTCGATCCAACTCGGCCCCTAACGCCGGGTCTTTGGCTTTTGCCTTGGCAATTAAATCAGTCAGTCTGGACACGGAATTCTTTCTCTCTTTTGTATCTGCACTATTGATGACGCGGTTGTACTACGCCGCAATGCTTGTAAATGGTGGTTCGAGATACGCCATAGCGGCGCGCCACGTCCGCGACTTGGATATCGGGATCGCGCAGCAGGGCTTTGATCTCTCTAACCTGCTTCTCGTCCAGCTTCGGCTTGCGACCACCCGCCCGGCCTCGGGCACGCGCTGCAGCCAAACCAGCATGCGTGCGCTCCCGGATCAAGCCACGTTCAAATTCCGCCAATGCCGCGAACACATGAAAAACCAGTTTGCCCGCTGCACTGTCTGTTTCAATCTTTTCTGTCATACTTTCGAAGCCGATGCCGCGCTGCTCAAGGTCGGCCACGATCTGCACCAAGTCGGGCAGGCTGCGCCCGAGTCGATCCAGCCGCCACACCACCAGGGTATCCCCTGCCCGCAGTGCCTTGCGGCACTGCTCAAGCTCCGGCCGCGCTGTATTTTTGCCGCTGGCTGCTTCTTCGTAGATCACGCCGCACCCAGCCTGCTGGAGCGCGTCGCGCTGCAGCTCTAGGTGCTGATCGTCGGTCGATACGCGCGCGTACCCTATGCGTTGATTCATGGACGCATCCAGGACATTGAAAGATTGACGACTATCTTAACACCTGTAGGCGGCTTTCACGAAGGGAGAGTGCACCACTTACATCTGTTCAGAAAACCTCTGTTTTCCATGCTCAGGAAGTAGGAGATGGAGACCATTGATGGTCAGAAAGTAGCTCACCCGGATGCCGGATATCTGGCTCAGCACACGCAACCAATGTCACGTTTGGGCAGAGTAAGTGGCGCAAAAAAGCAGGAGCCACAGAGGCTTTCGGATTGCGATTCCTTATTATGAAGTCGCTTTACATGCGCTCTATCTTAGCAATCAAGCACTTATGTTCCGTTAGTTGCGCTGTAAAGGTGGTTTAGTTCACTATGCGGTTGACGATTGTTTGACAGTTTCCGTCCAATCGAGTTGTCGGTTGAATCCGGAATAGTTAATCTGCCGAAAACATCAGCAGCTTTCGGTTTACTTCCTCGCATGCGAGATTAGTGGTTAGGTCCAGTGCGCGTCGTAGGAAGGTATCGATTTCTCAGCAGTGGATCGATGGTAAGTTAATCTCGAAAACATTTGCTTGAATAGTGGAACTGGCGTGGATCGTGCCGCCATGAGCCTCGACAATCGACCTTGCTATCGCCAAGCCAAGACCAGCTCCCTCTCCGCTGCGTTGACGTGAGGCGTCAGTTCGATAGAACCTTTCAAAGATACGATCTATGTGTTCGGCGGGAATAATGGGTCCAGGATTCTCGACCCGTACTGTCGCTGTGTTCGGCCCTGCCTGAAGTGTGACGCTGACTGCATTCCCAACCGGCGTATAGCGAATAGCGTTCGATAATAAATTGCTCAATGCTCGGCGGACCATCAGCCTGTCCCCTAGGATGCAAATCTGCTCGCCGATGATGTCTAAGTCCACCTGGCGCTCTTCGGCCCAAGCACCAAAGTAGTCGAAAAGGATACGTATCTCGGACTCGAGCTCGATCTTGACGAGTTCCGGTTTAAGCAAGTTGTTGTCCGCTTGCGCCAGAAACAGCATATCGCTGACCATTTTGGCCATGCGCTCATACTCTTCCAGGTTGGAGTACAGAATTTCGCGGTACTGTTCCATAGTCCTGGACTGGGACAACGCCACCTCGGTCTGAGTTTTTAGGTTTGTAATGGGGGTACGGAGCTCGTGCGCAATATCGCCTGAAAAATCGGACAAACGACGAAAGACAGCCTCAAGTCGATCAAGCATTCCATTGAAAGAAGTGGCGAGCTCTATCAGTTCAGCAGGAACGGCTTCTGGCTGCAACCTTATATGCAGTTGATCGGACCTGATTTTCCGGATTTCGCGACTGATACGCCGTATCGGTGCATGGCCTTGATGCACTGCGAGCCAAGTGGCCAGAATCGCGATCAGGCAGGCGGCGACCGTGATGATTCGAAGGTAGGTTCGGAAGCTTTCCAAATAATGCAGGTGGAAGTTAATGCCGGTCGCCACAGCGATGGTCAGTTTGCTCGACCCGGGCAAGTTGTCAGCTGAGGTTCGTAGTACGGCCCCTCGAAATGTCGCTCCTTGATCTTTCCATATGCCAACTGTTTCAATTGTGATGTTTTCTACAGGTCGAGCAATTCTGGCAAACCTATCCAGGTTCGATCCTGGCGAAGCATAAATCTGGACGCCATCTTCCGAAGAGATGCGATATTCAGCGTTATGGTGGCCTGACACGGCATTGGCAAACCGCTCGTTCAACTCTCCAGGCGCTATGTTGGGCGGTAGCGTTGCCAGTGTATGTTTCAATGCCTGGACGACGGCATTGAGTTCGTCCACGTCTTGTTGGACGAAATGATCGTTGATCGATCGTTCAACGATCCAGCCGAATGTGAGTAGTACGACTGTTATGACCGCCCCAATGGAAACGGTAAGACGTACAGCTAGAGATGCCGGCCGAGTTTTCATTAACTATTCGGGAAGGGTCACATCGAGCATATAGCCCATGCCGCGCACCGTATGGATAAGCTTAGGGTCATAGTCGTCATCAATTTTGGCACGTAGGCGCCGGATTGCCACATCGATGACATTGGTGTCGCTGTCAAAGTTCATATCCCATACCTGGGAGGCGATCAATGAACGTGGCAGCACTTCGCCTTGCCGGCGTACCAAGAGCTCCAACAGGGCGAACTCCTTGTTTGTCAGATTAATGCGCACATTCTGCCGCTGAGCCCGACGCCGTGGAATATCGAGCACGAGATCGGCTATCTGTAGTTGGTCTTGAAAGGCAGGGGCGGAGCCTCGTCGCAACAAAGTGCGGACCCGTGCCAGAAGTTCTGAAAAAGCGAAGGGTTTTACCAAGTAATCGTCGGCGCCCAGCTCCAGCCCCTTGACCCGATCTTCTACGCTATCCCGGGCAGTTAAAAAGAGCACCGGCGTAGACGACTTGGCATCGCGCAATGCTTGCACGATTCGCCAGCCATCCACGTCTGGCAGCATGACGTCAAGGATAATTAGATCGTACGAACCCGTCAGGGCAAGGTGGTGGCCATCCAATCCGGTGCGCGCGAGATCCACGACGAAGCCGGACTCCACGAGCCCTTGGCGCACGTAATCACCCGTTTTGATTTCATCTTCGACCACGAGCAATTTCATGGGGTTATTCCTGTAAGCCTCTTAGGACCGCAATAAAAAGAATGGCCTCTTCAACCTGATCTCAATTATTAAACTGTAGTGCGATGGTGCTGACACGAACATGACGCTAGGATTACAAAATTGTAATGTTAGTCCGGAGTCATCGCGTATAAAACGCAGATCGCACGAAAATCGAGACTTTTAGGAGCAAACTGCTGCGTTTACGGCATTCGAATTGCTAAGTAAAGGTTGTGGTTTCGCAAAGCAAGCCACGTAACAACCACACCTCAACCTCGTTGGAGATCCAATATGCCTCATGAAAAGTTTCAATCGTGCATCGACGCTTGCTATGCCTGCGCCACAGAGTGCGACCACTGTGCTGCTTCGTGCCTTGCGGAACAAGACGTCAAAAGCATGGCGCGCTGCATAAAGCTGGATATGGATTGCGCACAAATTTGCCGCTTGGCGGCCAGTTATATGGCCAGGGGCAGTGAATTCGCCCAGGCGCTTTGTCGCCTGTGCGCTGATGTTTGCCAAGCGTGCGGAGATGAATGCGCCAAGCATCAAATGGATCACTGCCAGCGCTGCGCCGAGGCTTGCCGCAAGTGTGCCGAAGAGTGCAGGCGGATGGCGCAAATGGCCTAAGCGACCCGCACTACAGAACTGCTGCTCTATAAAGTGGGCAAACGATCAATCAGGGCCAGCGTGTACCACTGCACCTGGCCTTTTATGTCATTTTCAGAAGACGACTGCACCAATCAACGAGACATGAAGCCTGCTGTGCATACGGCTCCTGACAGCCCGATATCAGGACTCCTCTGCACGAAACTCGTCTATGCTCAATACTCGTGTGCACCAAAGCGAGGCGAGCATGGCGACCGATACCGTACCGATTGCCGAGCGCGGCGTAGCCACCCTGTCAGAACAGGCATGGGAGCGTGCTCGCTGCTGCGCGGAGATCATTGGGCCGTTGGCGCAGTCGGAGACGGTCGGGCATGAAGCGGCCGACGCAGCAGCCCAGGCGCTGGGTCTGTCCCGGCGGCAGGTCTACGTCCTGATCCGCCGTGCCCGGCAAGGTTCGGGGCTGGTCACTGATTTGGCTCTTGGACAGTCGAGCGGTGGCAAAGGTAAAGGCCGCTTGCCGGAGTCGGTCGAACGAATCATCCGCGAGCTACTGCAAAAGCGCTTCCTGACCAAGCAGAAGCGCAGCTTGGCGGCGTTCCACCGTGAAGTTGCGCGGGTGTGCAAGCTGCAAAAGCTGCGGATGCCGGCGCGCAACACGGTCGCGTTGCGGATCGCCAGCCTTGATCCACTCAAGACCACTCGACTTCGGGAAGGCCAGGATGCGTCCCGCATCCTGCAAGGTGTTGGCGGTGTTCCTCCGCCAGTCTCCGCACCGCTGGAGCAGGTACAGATCGACCACACAGTCATCGACCTGATCGTGGTGGACGAGCGCGACCGGCAACCGATTGGCCGTCCGTACCTGACCCTCGCCATCGACGTGTTCACCCGCTGCGTGGTTGGCATGGTGGTCACGTTAGAAGCGCCATCTGCCGTCTCGGTCGGCCTGTGCCTCGCACACGCCGGTTGCGACAAGCGCCCTTGGTTGGAAAGGTTGGACGTGGAAATGGACTGGCCGATGAGCGGCAAGCCCGCGCTGCTCTACCTGGACAACGCGGCCGAATTCAAGAGCGAGGCGCTACGCCGTGGCTGCGAGCAGCATGGCATCCGGTTGGACTATCGGCCTCTCGGGCAGCCGCACTATGGCGGCATCGTGGAACGGATCATCGGCACGGCGATGCAAATGATCCACGACGAATTGCCGGGGACGACCTTCTCCAACCCTGACCAGCGCGGGGAATACGCCTCCGAGAAGATGGCCGCCCTGACACTGCGCGAGCTGGAACGCTGGCTCGCATTGGCGGTTGGCACCTATCACGGCTCCGTGCACAACGGCCTGCTCCAACCGCCGGCCGCACGCTGGGCCGAAGCTGTCGCGCGTACCGGCGTTCCAACCGTCATCACTCGCACCACGGCTTTTCTGGTCGATTTCCTGCCCGTCCTCCGCCGCACCCTGACCCGCACTGGCTTCGTCATCGACCACATCCACTACTACGCCGATGCGCTCAAGCCGTGGATAGCTCGGCGCGACCGCCTGCCTGCGTTCCTGATCCGGCGCGACCCACGCGACATCAGCCGCATTTGGGTGCTGGAGCCGGAGGGGCAGCACTATCTGGAAATTCCATACCGTACCTTGTCGCACCCGGCTGTCACCCTCTGGGAACAACGGCAGGCGCTGGCGAAATTGCGGCAGCAAGGGCGCGAACAGGTGGATGAGTCGGCGCTGTTCCGCATGATCGGGCAGATGCGCGAAATCGTGACCACTGCGCAGAAAGCCACGCGCAAGGCGCGGCGCGACGCGGATCGACGCCAGCATCTCAAGTCAACGGAACAACCTGTCAAAACCACGCCACCAGCGGACACGGACATGGCAGACCCGCAGGCGGACAACCAGCCACCTGCCAAACCGTTCGACCAGATTGAGGAGTGGTAGCCGTGGACGAATATCCCATCATCGACCTGTCCCACCTGCTGCCGGCGGCCCAGGGCTTGGCCCGTCTCCCGGCGGACGAGCGCATCCATCGCCTTCGCGCCGACCGCTGGATCGGCTATCCGCGAGCAGTCGAGGCGTTGAACCGGCTGGAAGCCCTGTATACGTGGCCAAACAAACAACGCATGCCCAACCTGCTGTTGGTCGGTCCAACCAACAACGGCAAGTCGATGATCGTCGAGAAGTTCCGCCGCGCCCACCCGGCCAGCTCCGACGCCGACCAGGAGCACATCCCGGTATTGGTCGTGCAGATGCCGTCCGAGCCATCGGTGATCCGCTTCTACGTCGCGCTGCTCGCGGCGATGGGAGCACCATTGCGACCGCGCCCACGGCTGCCGGAAATAGAGCAACTGGCGCTGACACTGCTGCGCAAGCTCGGTGTGCGTTTGCTGGTGATCGACGAGCTGCACAACGTCCTGGCCGGCAACAGCGTCAACCGCCGGGAATTCCTCAACCTGCTGCGCTTCCTCGGCAACGAATTGCGCATCCCGCTGGTCGGTGTGGGCACACGCGACGCCTACCTGGCCATCCGCTCGGATGACCAGTTGGAAAATCGCTTCGAGCCGATGATGCTGCCGGTGTGGGAGGCCAACGACGATTGCTGTTCACTGCTGGCCAGCTTCGCGGCTTCGCTCCCGCTGCGGCGACCTTCGTCGATTGCCACGCTGGACATGGCTCGCTACCTGCTCACGCGCAGCGAGGGCACTATTGGCGAGCTGGCGCACCTATTGATGGCGGCGGCCGTGGCCGCCGTGGAGAGTGGTGAGGAAGCGATCAACCACCGCACGCTCAGCATGGCCGATTACACCGGTCCCAGCGAGCGGCGGCGGCAATTCGAGCGGGAACTGATGTGAAGCCAGCGCCACGCTGGCCACTGCATCCGGCACCCAGGGAAGCCGAAGCCCTGTCTTCGTGGCTCAACCGCGTGGCCCTTTGCTATCACATGGAAGTGTCCGAGCTGCTGGAGCACGATCTTGGTCACGGCCAGGTTGATGACCTGGACACCGCGCCACCACTGGCGCTGCTGGCGATGCTCTCCCAGCGGAGCGGTATCGAGCTGGATCGGCTGCGCTGCATGAGTTTCGCCGGCTGGGTGCCTTGGCTACTGGACAGCCTTGATGATCAGATTCCAGCCGCATTGGAAACCTATGCGTTCCAGCTCTCGGTACTGCTGCCGAGACTCCGCCGTAAGACGCGATCCATCACGAGCTGGCGTGCCTGGCTGCCCACCCAACCGATACACCGCGCCTGTCCGCTCTGCCTGAACGATCCGGAGAACCAAGCCGTACTGCTCGCGTGGAAGCTGCCCCTGATGCTGAGCTGCCCACTGCATGGCTGCTGGCTGGAATCCTATTGGGGCGTGCCAGGGCGGTTTCTCGGCTGGGAGAACGCCGACGCCGAACCGCGCACTGCCAGCGACGCGATTGCGGCGATGGACCAGCGTACCTGGCAGGCACTGACGACCGGCCACGTGGAGTTGCCGCGCCGACGCATCCACGCCGGATTGTGGTTTAGGCTGCTACGCACGCTGCTCGATGAGCTGAACACCCCGCTTTCGACGTGCGGCACCTACGCGGGGTATCTCCGCCAAATCTGGGAATGCTGCGGGCATCCGCTGCGTGCTGGGCAAAGTCTGTGGCGACCGTATGAAACCCTGAACCCGGCAGTACGGTTGCAGATGCTGGAGGCGGCGGCAACGGCAATCAGCTTGATTGAGGTGAGGGATATAAGCCCGCCAGGCGAGCACGCAAAGCTATTCTGGTCCGAGCCCCAAACCGGGTTCACCAGTGGCCTGCCGGCGAAAGCGCCGAAGCCCGAACCCGTCGATCACTGGCAGCGTGCAATCCAGGCCATTGATGAGGCCATCATTGAAGCACGACACAACCCCGAGACGGCACGCTCGCTGTTCGCGTTGGCTTCCTATGGTCGGCGCGACCCCGCTTCCTTGGAACAGTTGCGCGCCACCTTCGCGAAGGAAGGCATCCCCCCGGAATTTCTGTCACATTATGAGCCTAGCCTACCCTTTGCATGCCTTAGACAGAATGACGGGTTAAGTGACAAATTTTGACGTGCAGAGCTTCCCGATGCAAACTGTCACATAATCGAACGTATATGTGACAGGTACAAGATGCTGATTGGCTACATGCGAGTATCGAAGGCGGATGGCTCCCAGGCGACGGACTTGCAGCGCGATGCGCTGGTCGCGGCCGGTGTTGATCCGGCGCATCTCTATGAAGACCAAGCGTCCGGAAAACGCGAGGATCGTCCCGGTCTGGCGAGCTGTCTGAAGGCACTACGGCCAGGCGACACGTTGGTCGTTTGGAAACTGGATCGGCTCGGGCGCGACCTGCGCCATCTGATCAATACCGTCCATGACCTGACCGGACGCGGCATCGGCCTCAAGGTGCTGACCGGGCACGGCGCGGCCATTGACACCACGACCGCCGCCGGCAAGCTGGTCTTCGGTATCTTCGCCGCGCTGGCCGAGTTCGAGCGCGAGTTGATCGCCGAGCGCACCGTGGCGGGCCTGGCCTCAGCACGGGCACGCGGCCGGAAAGGCGGCCGGCCGTTCAAGATGACCGCCGCCAAGCTGCGGCTGGCGATGGCGGCAATGGGGCAGTCAGAGACCAAGGTCGGCGACCTGTGCCAGGAACTTGGCATCACGCGGCAGACCCTGTATCGGCATATTTCACCCAAGGGCGAGCTACGTCCAGATGGCGAGAAGCTACTCAGCCGAATTTGATGCCGACATGAGGCGACGTAGCGAAAGCGTGGTTTGTCTCAATTTGACGGCGGCGAACCGCAAGCGTTCGGTTCGCCGCTCGTTTCGGTCGCAGTGCTGGCCCGCGCCTGGAAACGTTGATAACACTCCAGCCCGCAGAAGTGCTCGACGTACTCCGCGCCTTCCGGTGTGAAGGCGGCATCGAGCGGAATTTCCTTGCAGCACACGCAGCAACTGGTGGCGGTCGGATCATTTGCATTCATGGTGGCACCCCTCCATTGACTGACGAAGACGGCGAATGCCGCCGCCGGCATCGGCTTTGCGAACAGAAAGCCTTGCCCGCGCTCGAACGCTTGGGCCCTCCGCCGTAGTCCATCCATCCGGCCGGGAAGCGCTCATGATCTTTCCCTGAATGCCCGCAACGCCCGCGCCAGTGACAGAAGAAACAGGCCGGTCAAACCGAGCGCCGTGATGACCCAATACTCGACAAGGAATGCACCGGCGGTTGTGCCGGCCAGCACGGCAGCGAGGATGGACAGGTGGCAGGGGCAAGTCAGCACGGCCAGCGTGCCCCACAGGTAGCCGGTGAACGGTTTGTGCGTCTCGGCCGGCATGCGCTCGGGGCTGTTCATGGCAAACTCTCCGCATGCTGTGCCGGCGCGGTCGGCATGGCGGCCAACTGCACTTCCAGATTGGCCAACGCTTCGCGCCGGCGTTCGACGAACTGACGCAGCACAGCAAGCTGCGCGGCAGTTTCATCGCAGTTCGCCGCATCCAGCGCCCGGCACAGCCGCGCCAATGCGCCGAGGCCGATGCCCGCCTCGAAGGCGGCCCGCACGAAGCACAGTCGCTGCAAGGCGGCGTCATCGAACAGGCCGTAGCCACCCGTGGTGCAGGCGACTGGCCGCAGCAATCCACGCAGCAGGTAATCGCGCACGATATGCACACTCACCCCGGCATCAAAGGCCAACCGGGACACCGTGTAGGCGTTCATCGAACACCTCCTTTTCCTCATCCGGCACAACACGAAAGCTGCTTCACGTCCTTGCTGAAGGTCTGCGCCGCGAGCTTCAACCCCTCGACCATCGTCAGGTAGGGGAACAACTGGTCGGCCAGTTCCTGCACCGTCATGCGGTTGCGAATGGCGAGAACAGCCGTCTGGATCAATTCGCCGGCTTCCGGGGCGACGACCTGCACGCCGATGAGCCGTCCGCTACCTTCCTCGATGACCAGCTTGATAAAGCCGCGTGTGTCGAAGTTGGCAAGCGCACGCGGCACGTTGTCGAGCGTGAGCGTGCGACTGTCGGTTTCGATCCCGTCGTGATGCGCTTCCGCTTCGCTGTAGCCCACGGTTGCTACTTGCGGATCGGTGAACACCACGGCCGGCATCGCGGTTAGATTGATGGCAGCATCCCCTCCGGTCATGTTGATCGCGGCACGGGTGCCGGCCGCTGCCGCCACATAGACGAATTGTGGCTGGTCCGTGCAGTCGCCGGCCGCGTAAATGTGTGGCGTGCTGGTGCGCATGCCCTTGTCGATGACGATGGCACCCTGCGCATTGACGGTGACTCCCGCCGCGTCGAGTGCCAGGCTGCGCGTGTTCGGTGTCCGTCCGGTAGCGACCAGCAGCTTGTCGGCACGTACTTCACCGTGTCCCGTGGTCAGCACGAATTCGCCGTTCACATGCGCGACCTGGCTGGCTTGCGTGTGTTCCAGTACCTTGATCCCTTCGGCACGGAAGGCCGCTGTGACGGCCTCGCCGATGGACGGGTCGTCGCGGAAGAACAGCGTGTTGCGAGCTAGGATCGTGACCTGGCTGCCCAGCCGGGCGAAGGCTTGCGCCAGTTCCAGCGCGACCACCGACGAGCCGATCACGGCTAGGCGTTCGGGAAGGGTGTCGCTGACCAGGGCCTCGGTCGAAGTCCAGTAGGGTGACTCTTTCAGGCCCGGAATCGGCGGCACGGCCGGGCTGGCACCCGTGGCGACTAAGCAGCGGTCGAAAGCTACCACGCGCTCGCCACCATCGTTTAAACGGACGACCAGGCTCTGCTCATCCTTGAAACGCGCCTCACCATGTACAACGGTGATGGCCGGGTTGCCGTCCAGAATGCCTTCGTACTTGGCATGGCGCAGTTCTTCGACGCGCGCCTGCTGCTGGGCCAGTAGTTTGCTGCGGTCAATCGCAGGCACAGTCGCCGCGATACCGCCGTCGAACGGACTTTCCCGACGTAAATGGGCGATGTGGGCGGCGCGAATCATGATCTTGGACGGCACGCAGCCGACGTTGACGCAGGTGCCGCCGATGGTGCCGCGCTCGATCAGCGAGACGTGCGCGCCTTGCTCGACGGCCTTCAGTGCTGCCGCCATTGCCGCGCCACCGCTACCAATGACGACGACCTGCAACGGGCGTTCGTTGCCACTGGGCTTATCAGCGGCCCCTATCCAGCCGCGCATCTTGTCGAGCAGGCCGGCGCGGTTGTCCGTCGGTGGCGCATCGGCAAGCGTTGCCTCGTAGCCCAGTCCGGCCACGGCGGTAGTCAGCGCATCCGATGACGTGCCCGCCTCAATGGCGAGTTGCGCTGTGCCCTTCGGATAGGACACCAGCGCCGATTGCACGCCGGGCACTTTCTCCAAGGCTTCCTTGACGTGAGCCGCGCACGAGTCGCAGGTCATCCCGGTGATTTTCAGGGTGGTCATGTATTTTTCCTTTTCTGTGGTGGCTACGGCTGTTGCCGTCAGCCACGTTGTTCTGGCAATTCACAGCTGTCCGGCCCGCAGCGGCGATGTGCTGGCGAGATGAAATCCCAGACCGACACCCCAACCATCAAGGCCAGGCCGACATAGAGCAGTCCACCGCTCTGCCAGCCGTAAGCCCGCATTAAAAACACCGCTGCCAGCACCAAGATCGGGCCTATCGTGCCGAGCGCCGTGCGTCGCCACTGTCGATGATTGAGCCAAGCGATAGCATTGGCGAGTAACGCGATGCCGGCGAACATCGGCAGCAGGATGCCAATGAATAGCCCCTCGTACTGGCTCAAGAAGCCCAGTCCGATGGCCGCGCCAAAGCTGGCGATGGCAGGAAAACAGGCGGCGCAGCCCATCGCGGAAACGACGCTGCCGAGCGCGCCGGTTTTGCCAGCGATGCGCGTGATGAGTCCCATGTGTCGCTCCCGAGTTCGGTTAACGGATCAGCGTTTGAGGCTGGACGGATAGCCCGCGTCCTCGGTCGCCTTGGTCAACTTCTGGACGTTGGTCTTGGCATCGTCGAAGGTGACGACGGCCTGGCGCTTGTCGAAACTTACGTCGGTCTTGCTCACGCCCTCAACCTTGGAAAGCGCGTGCTTGACAGTGATCGGGCAAGAGGCGCAGGTCATGCCAGGCACGGACAGCGTGACGGTCTGAGTGGCGGCGAACACGGGGGCAACGAAAGCGGCGAGAGCGAGGGAGGCAAACAGCTTTTTCATGATGAACTCCTGATTAGTAGAAAAATGGCATGACGTAGGGAAAACCAAGCGCGACCAAGACCAACACGGCGACGAACCAGAAAATGAGCTTGTAGGTGGTGCGCACTTGCGGAATCGCGCACACCTCGCCCGGCTTGCAGGCTGCGGTCGGTCGGACGATGCGCCGCCAGGCAAAGAACAGTGCAACCAGCGCCGCGCCGATGAAGATCGGCCGATACGGCTCCAATACCGTCAGGTTGCCGATCCAAGCGCCGCTGAACCCCAAGGTGACCAGAACCAGCGGCCCCAGGCAGCAGGCCGAGGCGAGGATGGCAGCCAGCCCGCCGGCGAAGAGCGCCCCGCGCCCGTTTTGTGGTTCAGACATGCGCGTGTCCTTTCGAATTTAAATTGGATAGCGTAACCTTACTTCCGTAGTCATGTACGGAGTCAAGCAATATGGAAAACAATTTGGAAAATCTGACCATCGGCGTTTTCGCCAAGGCGGCCGGGGTCAACGTAGAGACCATCCGGTTCTATCAGCGCAAGGGCTTGTTGCCGGAGCCGGACAAGCCTTACGGCAGCATCCGCCGCTATGGCGAGGCGGATGTAACGCGGGTGCGGTTCGTGAAATCAGCCCAGCGGCTGGGCTTCAGTCTGGATGAAATAGCCGAACTGCTGCGGCTGGAGGATGGCACCCATTGCGAGGAAGCCAGTAGTCTGGCCGAGCACAAGCTCAAGGACGTGCGCGAAAAAATGACTGACTTGGCGCGTATGGAGTCGGTGCTTTCCGAACTTGTGTGTGCCTGCCACCTGCGGCAGGGGAATGTTTCTTGCCCGCTGATTGCTTCACTGCAAGGGAAGAAAGAACCGCGCAGTACCGACGCGGTGTAGCCAAGGGAACTACGCCTAAGCGTGCTTTATTTTCCGTTTTCTGAGGTGACGTCAACCGTCAGAAAAAACCGTGCGGCCGACTTTTGATAATTCGTGCTATCGCCTTCTGAAAATGACATTTTAAGCTTTGCGCGATGGACTGTAGCCCGCCTCGCGGATCGCCAGTTCTACGGCCCCTGCGTCGCAAACGCCTTCCACGTGCACGCAATGCTGGGGCAAGTCAATAGCAACAACAGCTTCGGGCGCGACCCTCTTGACGGCCGCAGTGACAGCACCGACGCAGTGCCCACAGGTCATGTCGTTCACTTCAAACTGAAGCATTGCTTTCCTCTCTTCGTTACTCATCAAATCGAATACTGCAGCTTAAACGTTCCCATAGTGGCAATGTCAACCGATACGGTGGTTTTTGCTGGACGTTGTAAATAAAAAACGCTTTGTCTCAGGCAGGATAGCGCCAGTGAAGCAATGCGAGCGCTTTGTACATATGGCAACAAATCTCTTGCTTCCCGAGCTCTTTTTCCACAGATGACAGAGATGTAATGCCCACGCAATCAGCCTGACAGCAAGGAATCGGTACAGTAGGCTCATCGCTAGAATTTCGCATGGAGCGCTAGCTAGCGTTAAGTACAAGGAGAGCCGAAAATGAAATGCGATATGAAGACGATGCTCAAAGCCGGTCTTGGGCTAGTCGTGCTGATTGCTGTGGCCTATGCAACGTTGCCTGCTGCCCGTGAGTGGATTACTGCAGTAAGCCCGTTCTTATTCTTCTTGATCTGTCCGCTGATGATGGTTTTCATGATGAAAGGCATGCAGTCGTGCCACAACGATAATGGTCCAGAGAAGGGTGAATCCGCACAAATGCCAATGCCGGAAAGGGCTAATACCGAGGTCCACCCACGTCTACTGGAGTACAAGAAAGCGCTTTGAAGCTTGAGTAGGCCATGGGAATCAAATCCACACGAATAGCTGTTCTAGCGCTGGCCGTAATTGGGCTGCTGGCTGTATTGGCGTTCGTTTTTATGGGCGTCATGATGATCTGGATGATGAGTAGTTGAAGTGAGAAATTTAGAAGTACGGCCAGATCCACGAGTATTAGGGCGTTGGCTGCTGCTTCTTCGACCAATTAGAACCAATGTCCACCACATTACAAAAATGTAATTTCCAGGTCATCGGTGCGACAGATGCACTTCGGTAAAGTGCGAATAATCGCTCAATGTTTCGGTAATGCAGTTACCAGGCTGGGCGACAAAATTACGTAATTAACAGGATATGCACTCGTGAAACGCCCAACTACGCTAGCCGTTCCCATCCCGACCATGCCGCGACGCCGATTTGTTCAAGGCCTTGCGGCCGGTGGCGTGCTGCTTGGTCTGTCGCCATTTGCTCGTGCTGCTGGAGTGCGACCGGATGGAACGAGTACCGGCTCAGCGGCAGTGCTGAGTGGCACTGAGTTCGATCTGGAGATCGGTGAATCGCCCGTCAATTTCACTGGCAACGCTCGCATGGCGACGACAGTCAATGGCTCGCTACCGGCACCGACCTTGCGTTGGCGCGAAGGCGATACGGTCACCATTCGCGTCAAGAACCGCTTGAATGAAACCACCTCGATCCATTGGCACGGCATCATCCTGCCGTTTCAGATGGATGGTGTGCCGGGGATTAGTTTTACAGGAATTCCGCCTGGTGAAACGTTCACGTATCGGTTCAAAGTGCAGCAAAGCGGCACCTACTGGTATCACTCGCACTCGGGCATGCAGGAGGCCACGGGTGTCTATGGGGCGATCATTATTGATCCGGCGCAAGCCGACCCCATACGGGCCGATCGCGAGTACGTCGTTCAACTCTCTGACTGGACCGACGAAGATCCGATGCGGGTCTTAGCCAAGCTCAAGATGCAAGGCGACTACTACAACTATAACCAGCCCACCGCCGTGGATTTCTTCCAAGATGCGTCGCAGATGGGCCTGAAAGCGGCCATCGACAAGCGCAAAATGTGGAATGAGATGCGCATGAGCCCGACCGATCTGGCCGACCTGTCCGCGAACGTCCTGACCTATCTGATGAACGGCACCACGCCTGCAGGCAACTGGACGGGATTATTTCGACCAGGTGAACGTGTTCGGCTGCGTTTTATCAACGGTGCCGCCAACACCTTCTACGATGTACGCATTCCGGGCCTTCAGTTGACCGTGGTTCAAGCCGATGGTGTAAATGTCGAGCCAGTGACCGTCGATGAGTTCCGGTTCGGGCCCGGGGAAACCTATGATGTTTTGGTGCAGCCCAAAGACGATGCTTACACCGTTTATGCGCAAGCCATGGATCGCACGGGATATGCACGCGGGACGCTGGCTACACGTGCCGGGCTCGAAGCGCCTGTGCCCGCGCTTGACCCAGCGCAATGGCTAACCATGGCGGACATGATGGGTTCAATGGGTGGGGGCATGGCAGGAATGAGCCATGGCGCGGCCAGCCAATCTTCGATGGGCGGCATGGACCATGGCGGTATGGCAGGGATGAACCATGGCAGCATGCAGGGCATGAATCACGCAGGCATGGCTGGCATGGACCACGGCGCGATGTCCGCAGCTGGCGCTAGTGCCCAGGTGCGCCATGCCAGAACCGAGTACGCCGCTAGCACCGATATGCGGGTAGACATGCCGCGTACCAACCTAGACGATCCCGGCATCGGTCTGCGTAATAACGGCCGGCGCGTGCTCACACTCTCGGACTTGCACACCGTAGGCGGTGCGATGGATCCGCGCGGCGCAGAGCGTGAAATCGAGCTTCATCTGACCGGCAATATGGAACGCTATACGTGGTCGTTCGACGGTGTGGAGTTCGGAAAATCCACACCAGTTCACTTCCGTTACGGCGAACGGGTTCGGGTCATATTGCACAACGACACCATGATGACGCATCCCATGCACTTGCACGGCATGTGGAGTGAGCTGGAAGCGCCGGACGGGAAGTTTCAAGCCCGACGCCACACAATTCCCGTGCAACCGGCTCAGCGTATCAGCTTTCTTGTAACCGCCGATGCGCTTGGGCGCTGGGCCTGGCATTGCCACCTGATGCTGCATATGGATGCGGGGATGTTTCGCGAAGTGGTGGTGGCATGAAGACATTGAACGATACGTTAGGCATCCTGGTCATGAACAATCAATTGAAAAAGAAACTCCTTTCGGCGGTAATCGCTACAGTGGGGGTGATGCCCGTGTTTGCCTATGCGCAGACGCATGCGGGTCACGCCGGCCACACCTCCGCGCCGTCAGAAACCAGCACACAGCCGAAAACCTCAGGCATGGACCATGGTTCTATGGACATGTCAGGTATGAATCACGGTTCGACGGACATGTCCGGTATGAACCATGGAGCGGGGAAAGCGCCAGCCCAGGGTCATGACCCCATGAAGATGCCTATGAAGCAGACCGACCCCGGCAAAAGTACCTCCGCTATGCCGGGGATGAAGCACGGCCAGTCGGGCTCTAGTGCGCCAGCCCCTGACCACAATATGGGTGCGATGGACGATGGCGACGGCGAAATGGATCATGGCGATATGCAGATGCAAGGCGGCTCGGCCCCACCGGATGCTCGCGATCCGGATGCCTACTCCGATGGCTACGTGCGTAATGCGGGCAAGTATGCACTGCCACCATCCGATGCGCTAATCATGTCGGACATGCACAACTTCGGTTCCGTCAATTTTGACCGACTCGAGTACGTCAGAGCTCGAGGCGAGGAATGGGCGGCCTATGAAGGGGAAGCCTGGTATGGCAGCACCTATAACCGCGCCGTGATCAAGGTGGAAGGCGAAATAGCAAGCGGAAAACTGCAGGAATCCGAGACGCAACTGCTTTGGCGTCATGCGGTTTCGACATTCTGGGATACGGAACTTGGCGTTCGATTCGATCACGGCCAAGACGCACCGAACCGGGAATGGCTGGCATTTGGCGTTAAAGGACTAGCGCCTTACTGGTTTGAGGTGGATGCCACTGCCTATGTCGGGCCCAGCGGACGCACCGCTCTGGGGCTGAAGGCCGAATACGACATTTTGCTGACCCAGAGGCTCTATCTTCAACCGAGCGTCGAAGTGAATTTCTATGGCAAGGACGATGAACGTTGGGGTATCGGCAGCGGCTTGACCGACGGTACCGCAGGCTTGCGCCTCAAGTACGAAGTCACCCGTCAGTTTGTTCCCTACATTGGCGTTGAATGGGCCAGCAAATTTGGAAAAACGGCGGATTACGCGCGCGCAGCGGGCGACTCCAAGCAGGAAACCCGTTTCGTAGCTGGTTTAAGTTTTCGCTTTTGATGTTGCCTTTTCCTATGGGCAGCGTGAAGCGGCTGCCCGCCCAAACAAATCTCATGAGAGTATTTATGATGAAAAAAACCCTTTCTATTCTGGCTTTGAGCGTGTTGCCAGCCCTCGCATTGGCTGCGGGTAACCATGCCGGGGGGCATGGTGCGCCGGCGCACGGCATGCCTGGCCACGACATGTCCACGATGTCGAACGCACCGTCGCTAACTGGCCAGCCTGGTGACCCAGCTAAAGTGACACGTACCATCGAATTGACGATGGACGACACCATGCGGTTTACGCCTGGTGAAATCCAGGTTAGTGCCGGCGAGACCGTTCGCTTCTTTATAAAGAACACGGGGAAGATCCCGCATGAAATGGTGATCGGCTCCATTGCCGAACTGAAGGCGCATGCGGTCGAAATGCAAAAAATGCCAGGGATGCAGCATGCGGAGCCGAATATGATCACATTGGCACCGGGTAAGATTGGCGGCCTGGTGTGGAAGTTCGACCAAGCGGGCACCGTCGATTTCGCTTGCTTGATCCCTGGTCATATGGAGGCTGGAATGATCGGTAAGGTCAAGGTCAGCTGACCTGTCGCATAGAAATGTCACAGAGAACACTGATCTTTGGCGTGGTCGGCGTCGCCATAATGGGTGTCGCCGCCATCCTTTACAGTACGATGCGGCAATCAGGCCCGGCATTCATTGACCCTGCGAATCAAACTCTTGTGATGCAGGGCAAAGCCATTTACACGAACAACTGCGCCGCGTGCCATGGCGAATCGCTGCAAGGGCAACCGAACTGGCGTGAGCGCATGCCCAATGGGAAATTGTCCGCACCGCCGCACGACAAGACCGGCCATACCTGGCATCATCCCGACGCGATGTTGGTCGATATGGTGAGGAACGGCCTGGTCCCAGGGAAGACAGCGCCTGCGGGTTATGTAAGCGACATGCCTGCTTATGGCGGCATCTTGTCCGACGACGAGATTATTGCCGTACTCACTTATATCAAGAGTACCTGGCCCCCAAAGGTTCTGGAGGCGCAAAAAGAAGTCACTTTGCAACGCCAGAATTAAGCTACTCGAGCGTGGGTCCTTTATCTTTACTATGAAAAATTCAAGTTTTACGTTTTCCCTGGAGAGGGTTTCATGAAATTATGGCTAGCAGCGGTTGCCTTAACGGCCGCATCCTCCTTTGCACATGCGGCCAGCACGGCCATCACGGTCTACCAGGATCCCAATTGCGGCTGCTGCTCGGGCTGGGTCGAGCATATGCGGGAGTCCGGCTTTGATGTTACGGCGATAAAGACGGCCGACATGGCTTCGGTCAAGGAGAAACTCGGTGTGCCGTCGCAGCTTAGCTCATGTCACACTGGCGTAGTCGAGGCCACCGGCCAAATCATAGAAGGGCACGTACCGGCAAGCGTTGTCAACAAATTGCTCGACGACCGTTCAGTGAAGGGCGTGTCGGCGCCAGGGATGCCTTTGAACGCGCCAGGTATGGGAAAGCTTGACGGCAATCTGGTTACTGTTGACTTTACCGGCAGGCCGTTTTCCAGGGATTAAAGCTGCACAGAAAGACGGACAGAGTAAGCTACGTGGCGTTTACTTGTATGCCTTTGCGCTACAAAACACGCCAGCTTAGACTCTTGCCCAGAGGTCGGGGACGGCCAACCACGGGACAAACTGCATTCACGTGGATTTGCGAAGCCTGAGGGCATTAAAAACGACTGATGCTGAACTCAGGCTCATCGCTAATGCGGCAAACATTGGCGAGAGCAATAGGCCCACAAATGGGTACAAGACACCCGCAGCCAGGGGCACGCCCAGAGCGTTGTAAATGAATGCGAAACCTAAGTTTTGCTTCATATTGGCGATTGTTTGGTCCGATAAGTGGCGCGCAATGGAGATACCGCGTAAGTCTCCCTTTACCAATGTGACTTGCGCGCTGTTCATGGCCACGTCCGTACCGGTGCCCATTGCGATGCCGACATCGGCTTTGGCTAAAGCAGGGGCGTCATTAATGCCGTCGCCGGCCATCGCAACAATTCGGCCTTCCGCTTGGAGTTTGCTGACAAGATCAAGCTTGTCAGCCGGCTTCACTTCACCATGAACCTCGTCGATTCCGAGACGCTCCGCTACCGCCTTAGCAGTCGAAACGCCGTCGCCTGTTGCCATGATGACGCGAATTCCAGCCGCCTTGAGATCTTTGACGGCTTCCGGCGTACTTTTCTTGATTGGGTCAGAGACGGCCAGCAAGCCTGCTAATTGACCGTCTGTTGCTAAATACATGACGCTCGCACCCTTGGTGCGCAACGATTCGGCGGTGCTGGCCATGATCGTAACGTCAACATTTTCCTGGTCCATTAGGGCGGTGTTGCCGAGGGCAAGGCGTTTATCCTCGACCTGGCCACGCACGCCAATACCGCTACCCGATTCGAAGTCGGTGACGGCACTGAGGCTCAAGCCCCGCTCACGCGCTGCGCTGACAATGGCGTCTGCTAGCGGATGCTCGCTGCCTTGATCAAGGCTTGCCGCCAGACGCAGCACTTCGTCGGCCTCTGTGTCGCCAGCGGGGATAGCTTGCTCGAACGCCGGGCGTCCCTCAGTCAAAGTCCCCGTCTTATCAACGATGAGGGTATCGATTTTGCGAAAATTCTCAATGGCTGCCGCATCGCGAAACAGCACACCTTGCGTGGCACCACGACCGGTTGCCACCATGATTGACATGGGCGTGGCTAATCCCAATGCGCAGGGGCAGGCGATGATCAACACGGCCACCGCATTAATCAAACCATATACCCAGCTCGGTTGCGGACCAAAAGTACCCCAGACGAATAGGGTGATGATGGCAATGGCGACGACCGCCATGACAAAATAACCCGCCACTTGATCTGCCATGCGTTGCATCGGCGCGCGAGAGCGTTGCGCTTGCGCGACGAGCTGGACGATTTGCGAGAGCACTGTGGCCGAGCCGACCTTTTCAGCTCTAATCACAAGCGAGCCGGATGTATTCATCGTCGCGCCGATCACTTTGTCGCCAGGGCGCTTGCTCACAGGCAGAGGTTCGCCCGTGAGCATGGATTCATCCAGGGAACTGGCACCGTCTTCCACAACCCCATCGACAGGCACTTTCTCGCCGGGGCGCACACGCAAGCGATCACCTTCATGGACATGCGTCAGCGGCACATCTTCCTCTGTACCGTCCTTGTTGATACGGCGGGCTGTTTTGGGTGCCAGCCCAAGCAGCGATTTGATAGCAGCCGACGTCTGCGAACGGGCCCGAAGCTCGAGAATTTGACCAAACAGGGTCAACGAGATGATGACCACTGCGGCTTCAAAGTAGACGGCGATCCGGCCCATGGACATGAACGTTTCAGGAAAAATCCCTGGCGCCACTGTGGCGACGACGCTATAGATGAATGCAGCGGCTGTACCCAGACCGATGAGCGTCCACATATTGGGGCTGCGGTTGATCACCGACTGCCAGCCCCGTACAAAAAAGGGCTGACCGGCCCACAGCACTACGGGTATCGATAACACCAGCTCAATCCAAGTTTGGGCAGTCATGCTGAACCAGCCCAACTGGTGACCGAACATGGCCAACACTGTGACAATGATGGTAAATGGCAGTGTCCACCAGAATCTGCGCGTGAAATCTTTCAGCTCGGGATTGTCATCCTCTAGGCTAGGCATGAGCGGTTCGAGCGCCATGCCACACTTCGGACAGCTTCCAGGATGATCTTGTCGAATCTCAGGGTGCATCGGACAGGTATAAATCGTGCCAGGAGCTGCCTGCTCGATGGCCGCTTCGTTCTCGTTTTGCTGGGCGGTGAATTTTTCAGGATCATGCCCGAATGCTTCCAAGCACTTTGCACTGCAAAAATAGAAAGATTTGCCCTCACGTTCAAGGTGGTGAGGAGAGTCTTCTGTTACCTGCATACCGCACACGGGATCGGTGAGTTGGGAGCCCGAGTCCGCGTGTTTCACGTTGTGTTGGTGAGGATGTTCAGACTTGATCTGCGCCATGGCGATAAGCACCTTTCGAAGAGTGAGGGCGAGTCCAGCCGTGTACGAGCAGATATTCTCAACGCTCAGGGAGAACGCGACAGGACAAATTCCATAATGCCATATACCCATGCGTTTCAAGGCATTAACCTGCCTTCTGGCGCATTACATTTTTGTCATGTGGCTCGCCAAGGTGGACATGATAAGAGTGGTGCAGGGTGACTTTATGCAGACAGCCATTCGTAGTCTTAATTTGCTAAAGCTCGATAGAGACCAATCATGGACGACATGCAAACACAAGTCAGTATGAAAAACGACCGTTTTATGGACGTAGCGATACCGTGAGGCGACCACGGTAACGTAGCAAAGTTACGCAAGTTGAAGTTATATGGGATTCGCTATTTAAATCACAAACGTGATTATTGGAACTGATTAGCCAATAACACAGCATTAAGTTAGATCGCCCATCGGGCGATGGTGGCGCTCGCCGCGCGGGCCAGCATTCGCAATCAGTGCATATCGGGCTGTCGTTTCCATTGCCATGAGTGCGCCGCCCAAAACGCCGACTGTACCGCCATCCGTTGCCGCTGCCCTGGCTTTCGCGGCATAAACGGCGTCCTCCCCGCCAGGCGGGTCCCCTCCATATATTCCACGATCCTGTTCATCCTCCCCGGCCAGCAGTTCAGCACGGCAAGGCGACGAACTCACGGCAACGGCGGCAACCCCGCAGGAACCGTATTACTGCGAACGCCGAAAACCTACGATCGGGCTTGGAATCTTCGGCCCCGGTCAGCAGGAAAACTAACCGGCTTTTGAAGGAACAGGAAAATGGAACACGTTAACCACAATGCAGCTTTGGGCTATGACAACATGAATGCAGGGCAGACGCTTTATGTGCGCAGTCCATCGGGTCGGTATCATGCAGCGACTGATTCGCACGTACTGGCCGCAGCCAGGGTCGCCGCTGAAAGTTTGATCGGTGATCGGGCTGACATGGGAAACCCGAACGCCGTAAAACGGTATTTTCAGGCGAAACTGTCGGGCATGGGACATGAAGTAGCCGCTGTGCTGTACCTGAACAGCCAATTTAAGGTGATCCGTTACATGGAAATGAGCCATGGCACGCTGACGCAGGCCAGCGTATACCCGCGCGAAATCGTAAAAACGGCGCTTCGTCTGGATGCGGCCGCCATCATCATGTCGCATAACCATCCCAGCGGTATACCTGAGCCCAGCGAGGCTGATCTGGCACTGACGCGGCACTTAAAACATGCTTTGGCGCTGGTTGATGTTCGTTTGCTGGATCACATCATCGTTACAGGGCAGAACACGACTTCGCTAGCGGAACGAGGTCAGGTGTAAACCTAAAGCAGGGCGGGTGAGAGCCCGCCTGCACAGGTAGACGCTGCGCGCTGCGGCGCAAGTTGGACTTGTGCTGCCGCACAAGTGTTATCCGTTTTCTTCCTTCTCAACAAAAGCAGCCCGTCCCGGTGCACCAGGACGGGCATAGCGGCTTGCTGGCGCAAGCTGGATACAGCTGCGTAACTACCTTCAAGTTTGATCACCGGTTCGGTGATGGTGGCGCTCGCCGCGCGGGCTGCTGCCGGGTTGTGCGTTGTGACACCGCAAGCCTGGTCCGGAGGGTTCCATCGCCCTAAAACGCCGACTGTATCACTACGTTCCGGCGCTTCAAGGAGGTGTTCATAAAACCCGCTGCGCGACTTTTACAAATCTTCCCCCTTTCCGCTAGTCACTGCCTGATTCAGCACGGCAAGGGCGATGGAACTCACAGGACTGGCGGCAGAACGCGATAGGTCCAGCGCACAACTCGGCAGCAAAAACCTACCAACGGGCTCAAGAATCTTCAGGCCTGGTCAGCAATGAAATCACCACCGTGCCACCGCGCACTTTTTTGAAGGAAAGCGACATGAACCACTACGAAGCAAAGCAGGCAGACCGCAAGGCCAGACTAGAGGCCAGGGCAGTGCAGGCCGAGGCACAGGCTGCAACGACCTATGACCGCGCGAAGCAAATGGGTGAAGCGATTCCATTCGGACAGCCGATTCTAGTGGGCCACCACAGCGAAGGCCGGGACCGCAACTACCGGCAGCGGATACATAACACGTTTGGCAAGGCTTTTGATCTGCAAAAGAAGGCTGACCACTATGTGCAGAAGGCGGCTGCAGTAGGCGATGGGGGAGTATCCAGCGATGACCCGGATGCAATAGCAAAACTCCTGGGCCAGGTAGAGCAACTGACAGCGAATCAGGAACATATGAAGAAGATCAATCAGGTGATCCGTAAGCATAAGGGAGATGCAGAGGGCCAACGGCGTGCTTTGCTTGGGCTTGGATGCTCGGAAGAAAGCGCACAGAAGCTGATCACGCCGGACTATGCCGGGCGTGTAGGCTTCCCGTCTTATGCCTTGACCAACAATAACGCGAACATTCGCCGTATTGAGCAACGAATCAAACAATTACAGGCCAACCAGGAGCGCGCACCAATCCGCATACAGGGGACGGGGTATGCATACGCTGAGGACGTGGAAGAGAACCGTGTGATGTTTATGTTCGAAGGTAAACCGGAAAAAGCCACCCGCGAAATTCTAAAACGTCATGGTTTTCGGTGGAGCCCAACCCGTGGCGCGTGGGTGCGTCAATTGAACAACGCCGCCATATGGCAGGCAAAAGTCGTGATGCACCTTTTGAACGGCTCGACCGATAACTAAACCGAACCCCCAGGCCGCTTTATCGGCCTGGGACATTTGTCGGCCAGCACGCCGAACCACTACTAGGAGCAACAACATGGCATCAGTCAACAAAGTCATCATTATCGGCAACTTAGGTCGCGATCCAGAGATCCGCTATAGCGCGGATGGAGCCGGAATCTGCGCCGTTTCCGTGGCCACATCGACAAGCTGGAAAGACAAGGCCACCGGAGAAAAGCGAGAGGAAACCGAATGGCATCGGATTGTGTTCTATAACCGCTTGGCAGAAATCGCCGGGGAATACCTGCGCCAGGGTAGTGCGGTCTATGTAGAAGGGCGTTTGAAGACTAGAAAATGGCAGGATAAGGAAACAGGCGCTGATCGTTACAGCACCGAGATCGTCGCTGAGCAGATGCAGATGCTCGGGGGCCGTGGTGCAGAGGGCCAGGTGTTGTCAGCTAAACCTGTAGCGCGTAAGGCAGCTGCTGCTCCTGCCCCCACGAGTGGCGGTGCTGTCGTGGCGGATGATATACCGTTCAATCTGGCAGGTGCGGGACGCAGTTGGCTGTGCATGTAAGAAGGTCTGCCCCGGCTGTAGCCGGGGCATCAATTAAGACGGGAGAGCAGAATGCCATCTGAACCACGAAACGATTGGGAAAGCGCTGTATATGACTTGTTGAGTGAGCAGGGCGACATGACATGGTCAGATGCTCAGGCGATGATAGAAGCACAGGAAGTACAGGGTAATGACGTGTTGGCGTCAGCTTGGAACGACGGGCTGACAGTGTCTGAGGTGGTACGGAGTTTGCTTTAGGCGCATTTAGGTACGTATTGTTAAATGCGGTAAAGTAAGAGGCTGGTAACGGCTGCCATAAGCAGTCACTCGATCATTGGTCTTCTGCGCTCATCTAAGACTGCGTTCTTGAACTTTTTAGGTTTGCCTAAAAAGCTATTTTTCGCTTGTTTACTATCATTGCTGTGGCTAAAGCCTTTTTATTCAACCGACAATCGCGTATGATTTTTCGCCTAAATCTAGTCATGCCGCAATGGGGCATCCATGACAGTTCTCGATGAAATCCAAGCTGAGGCTTGGCACATCCTCACATCAATATATACCCATCAGCGACTGATGGAGGCTCTGCCTAAGAGCGCCACAAGATATGACCTTGCCAACCAACTTGTAGCCCTAAATGCACTGGGTGAAATTCTGGTGATTCGCATAGCCCGCCTAGCGGACAAGCGAAAGGACGCTAGATCTGTTTCGCTTCTTTTGAAACGAGGCATCTTCACGGCATCCAAAGCTAGCATTAAATCTGCGGCGGAAAAATTCCTTTCGCTTGCGGAACCCGTCGTTAAGATTCGGCATGAACAGATTGCGCATATGAAGCCCGGCATCCTGAGCAGCTTAGAGCCTCAAGACCTGCCAGTCGAAGCACTAAGAGCGACTGAATCTCTTATCGAATTGATTGATACTGCCAGAGAGAAGCCCGTTTCATACACGTACAAAGTTGGGTCCATGGAGTCCATCATTGATCTCAGAGCTTCATTAGCAGCTGGCGCAATGGTTGCGGCATAATAATTCATTCACGCTGAAGCCTCTTCGCGGCTCGGCTTAATTCAGGCGTTAGACCGCATGCCAAAAACTGCCGAGACTCAGAGCCAAAACCCGTTAACCGCACAAGAGTACGAGCGGATCTACCAAGTCATTCATGCAGTTCTTGAAGATCGCGCGAACACGCCCCACGCGTGCATGTTCTTTGCGATTGCCGGGTCCTTTATCCTCAACAAGCACCACGGGATCGCCGCACGGCCTGTCGCTGGCGCATTCCTATTGTGTGTTGATCCAACTCCGTCTGTACTTAGCATCGGCAAGAACGAGGGAAATACGATTGGTTGGGACCAAAACAACTTTCACATGTGGGTTCAAACAGAGCATCACATAATTGATTTTATTGCGCCCATATTCCTAGAGTCTGTGCAAGCTAGGCTTGTTGTTCCTCGCCGGATGTTTCAGCGCAGGCAAGAGAGCGAAAGTCCATCAATAGATGATCTTTCGTCGCCTGGAGATTTCTACACTTTTCCAGATCCAGACCTTAGCGAGCATTTCATCAATGCGTTAATGGACCGGCCCAATCACGTTGATCTACTTTTGGCTATAGACGCTTGGTACAAGCCGCACCCAGCCCCCTTGGCGGAAATGGCATTGCTGGACAACTACGGCAAGGTCGAGCCTCTCAGAATAGTTGCACCAAGAGTGGATGGAGCATGGTAATGCGGTCTAATTCAGGCGCTAGGGCTCACATGAGACATCCAGACATCCCACTAACTCCAGAAGAACTCGCATTGCTCTCAAAGATCCATTTCGACTGGAAAAACCATGACGAGCTGAGAGACTCACTTGAACCAATGGAGGCTCTCGCATCAAGCATTCTGGGGCGAGGCGTCGTCCCTCAAGTTCGGCTCGCTTATTTCACTGACCCTGACTGCAACCCGGGCGGCAGAGGCAAGTCTCGTCAAGAAGTATTTGAGAGAAACGGAACGTCTGGCGACGAAATACTGAGACACCCTCATTTCCTCAAACATCTTGAGTACTTTATCTGCGGCCCAGACTTGCCCGCAGACGCAATCAATAGGTTCAAAAGCGAATCCTCCTTTTCTGGCCACCTGACCGGAAGTGATGTCAACGACCTCACTCCCTATGCGCGATCGTGCGTGCGACAGAACCGTTTAGACCCGCATCAGGCTGGCGAGGAGTTCTTCAAGCTTGCCATCGAGTGCGGAGCAATGCCGGGCTTCGCGGAAAACGTTCGAAACTCCGTACGCGCGGTCAAGCTGAGTTAGTTGCTGTCTGCTATGGGTCGCTTTCAGTCTGTCATAAGAGTTGTCTCGGCAATTCCCCCATCTTCGATGGGGCCCTGACTGATGACGTTGCCAGATCTTCGATCTGGCTGGCACTTATAAATCCCCCAATTCGCTGCCGCTCATTTGTGGCCTTAAAAGTGCCACACAAGACGCACCCCTGACGGGGTAGGAAAAGCGCTTGCTTTTCAATCGCTTGTGAGCAAACAGTTATATCCCTTGCTGTAGGACAGACAGGGCGACAAAGAAGCGTAAAGCGTTGATTTCTTGGGTGTACTTTCGGCCACAGGTGTCGCCTTACCGCGTGTAGACGCTGCGGCCGGCCTGCACGCTCAACATAATGACTGCACACCGACGGCTTTCCATCTGCACTTTGGCTGCATCGAGACAGCATCAAGACAGCATGGGAGCTGCGCGATGACAGCATACAGGCTGCTGCGTAGTGACAGGACTGCTGCAACACGCCTACCAAAACTAGATCATCCTATTTCTAGCTCAGATTCTGGGCGTAGGGAAAGGGTGCCGAGTTCGTTCTGACCGTGCGTCAGGTCTTTGGCCACCACTGGCTGCAGGTCATGTGCCAGTCCCTTGTACGTCAGCTGGTCCACCCGCTCAGGCAGTTTTTTCGCATCGTCTGTGAACACAACAACCTCGTGCCGTTCGCGCGAGATACTGACATAGTAAGTGTCCTGGGCGGTTGTGCGGCTGAAGCTTTCGGCGTTGTAAAGGACTCGATCGCAGGTCAGCCCTTGGGCGCTATGTGCGGTGGTAGTGTAGGCATAGTCCATGTTTAACGGTCGATCTGTGGGCAGCTGCACGTGGCGGCCATTGGTTTCGATGGTGACGCTACTTGCATCAATCGCCGCGACCTTCGCCAGTTGACCGTTGACCAGGTCATTATGGGCATCGTTGCGTGTGACGCGGACATGGTCACCTACAGACAGCTCTGCCTGGCTCAGGTGGTAGACCGATAGCTTGCTCATAGTTTTCGGGATGATTTCCATGGGTTGAGTTTGCGATGGGCCGGGCTGGATCGGTTCGACCGTGATGCGGTCATGGCGTGTACTGCCGGTCACGCGGTACTGTTCGCCACGTTTCAGGCCGCACTGGTAGTCCCGTTCAGGAACGACAATGTCGCCCACGGTGTAATACCGCGCTACGCTGCGTTCTGCACGGGTGGTGTCATGGCGAGCTAGCAGTTGGCATTGATGTCCTTTGCCTTCCAAGCCGAGCAGGGCGTGGATCCGTTCATTGATGGCTACACGCGAAGCGTTGGTGCCGGTGACCACGATGGTGCCCGCTTGGTTTGCCGCTGAGAGCCGCGTATAGGTTTGTGCGATGCCCTCATATCGGGCGGAGCTGTCGCGGCTTTCGTGGCCATGCTCGTCGGTAGTGAACTGGTCCGGGATGGTGCGTATCTGATCCAGAAGCGGCAGGGATCGGCTGGCTTGGCCTTCGGCGGCCAATTGCACTGCCTGGCGCAGCCGTTCAGAGCGTTGGCGCTGGATGTCTGCCATCAATACGGTTCTCATGCCGTTTTCCTGCAGCATGGCAAACGCGCGGCCAGCCTCTATGGCCTTGGTCTGGGCGGTGTCGCCCAGTAACACGACTTTTGCGCCCGTCGGCTGAATGAGGGCCAGCAGCTTGTCCATCTGCCGCACCGGTACGACTCCGGCTTCGTCAATTACTACGACGGTTTTTGGTCCTAGTGTGTGGATGAAGGGGCGTTTGTCAGAGGCGGCGAGCACCGATGTAATGGTGTTGGCCTGTATGTCGTCTTCGCGCAGATTGCGAACCATGTTTCCGTATGGGGCCAGGGCCGTCATGGTGTGTCCCTGCTGCTGCAGGATGGCTTGGGCGTTTTGCAGAGCGAAAGATTTGCCGGTGCCAGCTAGGCCCTGGATCCCGGCGATCTGATCGGGACCAGTCGTGATTAGCATGACAGCTTCGCGCTGGCCTGGTGTCAGGCGTGTGTCCAAGCTGCTTTCGGCGCTGGTATTGGCGATCGTGGCCTGCCAGGCACTGCGGCCAGCTTGTTCGGCGACCAGTATCCTGGATTCGGCCTCAAAGGCCTTCCGAGTCGCATAGCGTGGGCTTTCCATCAGCAGGCGTCCTTCGCCAGTGGCTTGGTCAACGAGTTGCCGGGCGTTGCCCTGGGTCAGGCCGCGCAGGCGTATGACCTCTGTCGCCCAGCCTTCGCGCGTCATGGGAAGGGCCGTCCTGTCCTGGGTGCTGCGGTAGTGCGGTGCTTCCTGGATCAGTGCGCCGGACTCTACACGGACCTGGATCACTGCCTGAATGGCTGTGATGTCCGTATGGCCACCGGCATGGCGAACAGCGTTTTGCAGTAAATCCGCCAAAGGCATGACGGATTCCCTTTCAGCCAGATGTTGGATTGCCCAGTTCAGTGAGGCTTGAGCCACCAGGTCAGATGGCTGCCCTAATATCTGTATCGGTTGGATGTCTGCTTGCTCTCTGGCCTGATCAAACTGTATTCCGATGGAGGTAGCGGCGTCACGCCATTGGCGATGCAGCTCTGTGCGGCTGAGTTCCTGAGTCTTCGCCTGGCGGTGGGCCAGGGTGATGCCTTGGCGCAGGGCGTGAGGAGCTTCTTCACGACTGGTGCCGCGTGCTGACAGCTCAGCAGCAATACCGGCGCTGCGTTTACTGAAAAACTCAATCTGCTCGCGGCTGATATGGGCCAGTTCGATATGGCTCTTTTCATGGCGGACCGCGTATCCGAGCGCCCGGACATTGCGTTCCAGCTGTGCTTGGTAGATCGAATCCGTCACGCGCAGTAGCTTGAAGATTTCTTCATTGGACAAGGCCACCCAGCTGCCGTCGGCCCGCTGGGTCAGATTCATCAACAAGGCGTGGACGTGTAGGTGCGGGTCAGGGGCAGCGCCTTCGGTCGGGCGTGCGGTTTCGTGCCGGAATTTGGCAATGATAAGGTTGCCTGTGTGTTCTACCCGTGACTTGCCGTTTTCTTTGTGGCGTCCCATGGTCAGATGCTGCTCAACATAAGCAAGAGCGGCTGCGACCGCTTTATCATTGGCCTGGATTAGGCGTTCGTCGCCACCGATCAAGGCCTGCATGGTGATGCTTTTGGGCGCGCCGAAGGTGAGATCAAGGGCGGCACGCGCCTTCGCATCCTTGCGGATTGACCGGCCCGCTGCTATGCCACGACCAAAGTCGCCCTGCAACATAGCTTTGAAGCGTGCTGGATCGATTTGGCTGACAGCACCTAGACGGCGTGCGCCGTCGCCCTGCCAGGTGGCGGCACTACCGTCGCGGCTGTAGTAGTCATCGGCTTGGTCGGCGTAGTAATGGGTGGCAAAGGACGCGCGGGCGCGGTAGATCTGGCTGTGCGAGATCATGGAGGCTCCGGGAGAGAGGGACGGGTGGTGAGAGATTAGCTAGCGAGAGCTTGGATGCGCCAGTGCTAGCGTTTGAGGGGAAGGGCAGTGGATTTACACACGTTTATCCACAGGTTCTGTGGATGACTGGGCGGTGGCTAACGACCCCTATGCGTAGGTCGCAACAACTATACTTAGTTACCGTCCGCAAAATGCCTAGTTATCAACGAAGACGCGGCCACTGCGGGCTTGATGCCGGGTGCATCTATGCATAGTTTTCACGTCAAAGTGTACTGGCATCTCCACAATTGGAGATTGTCATGAGCATCAAGCGTTCTTCTCGATCCAAATCTTCTGGCCGGGAGATAAAAGGGTATAGCTATCATGCGTCTGGATACGCCCGACACAAGCCCAAGCGCTTCCGCGCCAACAACGACCTGCTGAGGTTCCTGCAGAAGCTGTAACTATGCGCAGAATTCGCTGCATCTCAGTGTTTGCCACCGTAGGGGCCAGAGTCATCCGCGTCCGACCACCTGGGCATAGTTGGGATCTGCGTATAGGGGCGCTACGCAAAGCTCTACATAGCGCCCCGTTGTTGCCATTCGATTTTTGCCAGCCAACGTCTGTTCCGCAGCGGTCGGGGTCATTCGTCGCAATGGGCTGAAGTCACGCTGATCGAACAATGGTGGTCGTTGGCATAACCACCAGTGCAGCGACGATTAGTCGACCCCAGCTTAGCTCTTGGTTAGATCAAGCACCGACTCGCCCAGCCATGGCGGAACCTGGATTTCAGGACGCTTGTCGTCGCTATGCATCCATGTCAGATCCACGACCAGGAAGTCAAGCCAAGCCGGCTCCAGACGCCGTTCGCCTGCCTTTGGTGCCGGTTGCTGATGACGGTCCTTGAGCCAGACCAAGATGCGCTCGCGGATGGCGCGTGGATCCCCGAAGAAATCTTTAAATATTTCCACTTTGTCTCCACCCGTCTCTGGATTTAGCGTGCCGTTCTCCTTGTCGTCGAGCAGCGCACTCAACGCATCGGTGAATTGATTGCGGATATGTAATTGGCCACATGCTTCCGGGAACACCTCATTCGTCAACATCTTGTGCAGGCTGTCACATCCCTCCCGCGTCAATTCGTTGCTCAATGTGTTTGCCAGTCCGGCAGCGTTTTTAGCCTTGTCTATCACTTCCACAACGGGTAAATACGCCACCAGAGACATAGGTTCGGGCAGCAATTGTGGGCGTGGCTTGCCACTGACCACATGAACCGGGTCGAGATCCACTACCACCAAGGCCTGATCGGCTGCGGACAAGGCCCCTTTGCAGTCAGGCTGCAGGATGCCCTTGCTCCAACCGTGGTACGGGGTCAGTAGGCGTACGATGCCTGTGTGTTCAGATTTGGCGCTGCTTACCGAGTCGATCCCGATAAAACAGCTACCGCCGACGCTGATCTTCTTGTTGGCGGCATTACAGAATACGGTGGCAGTGCCCGACGCCAGGACACTGGCCTGGCCGGCATGCCAATAGTCGTTACTCCGGCTTGTACAGGCGGGAACCAGCAGCACGGACCGCCTCTCACGCTGCCGTTGCGCGAAAGTCAGTAGTTCGCCAAGCGCAATAACGTCATGGTTAACAAGCTCTTTGGCGTCAGAGGGATCTCTGCCAAACAGTTGCAACATCTTGGCCAAATCCTGCTCCAGCGGCTGCCGGTTGGCTGGGCTTGTCAGCATAAACAGCTCAGAGCAAATCAGCTCCATGCAATAACGCAGCCTCTGAGGACCATGGATCAGCGCCTGAAACAGCGGAATCAGTTGATCGGCTGACCATTCGTCCTTCTTCGCTCGACGTCGTATGCGACGCAATTCCTCCAGCAACTTTTCTTCGGTGTACAGCGGCTGCAACTTGTCGGTGTCAGGCCGGAACAGTTCATGGGCAGCCACGGCACGGTACTTCTTGCCACGCTGCAACTCAATGACTTCCGTGTCACCTTCCAAACCAAACGGTACTTCCAGGGCTTTGTCGGGCTGCCACAGCAGGGTCAGATTCTCCCTCAAGTGATCGCTGCCGTCGGTTGCCTCGAACTGCCTATAGGTACCCGCCAGTACGGCCAACCCAGGGTGATTTGTAAGCTGCTTCTTCAACCACGCGACCGTATCTGGCCGAACCGACACCTCGGGCAAGACTAACAGTTCCACTTTTAGGTCTCGACATGCCTTCAGTGCTTGGCTTAGCAACGCCCGGCGCCGATGCTCGGGCCACGAGATGACCTTTTGATCATCCTGCCAAGAAAATTCACAACCTCGCTGAGTTGCCTTGCCCACGGCTTTTAGGTAGCCATCATCCTTCAATCGAGCACGGAGCGCCTCTTGCGATGACTTGGCTAGAGGCAAGCCACCCAGGCCAACTTCGGCTATCGGATGAGCGTAACTTTCGTCCACCCGAAACTGGAACAGCGCGACGCGAAAGTGGGAGCTAATTCGTGCTTCTTGGTCGAGGCTAGTCTCGCCTCCGATACGCTTTTTCCACGACTCACTTTGCCATTCATTGAGCCGATCGAGAATCAGAGAAGCTGAGGAGTTTTCGGCCTGCGTGTCAGGATGCTGGGTTCCAGGGGACTTCTTGTCTGCAACCTCTGACTGTGGATTCGGTGCCACCACAGTGTGATCGGTTGCCTCATCTGAACGCTCCCACGAATCATTCGGTCCACTAGAGGGTAATGAAACCGTCACTCCAACGCCATCCGTTGCGGCGTGTTGAGACTGCACTATGGTCTCTTCAATCAGTGCATCAGTTTGCTGGCCGACTGAAAGATTCTCCTCTGCAACTTTTGGTTGCGGATTCGCAGACACCGCCGGGCTGTCGACTGCTTCATTCACAAACATCTTTGACCCGTCCAGCACAGCGGGTGGAAACGAAACTGCCGTGCCCGCTTCAACCTCGTTGATCGCATCCCGTGGAGACGGCAGCCACTTACCTAGCTTGGTGTCTAGAGTGTGCAAGGCGAGTAGGTCATCGTCAGCAATACGGCGCGTTTCGGTCCAAACTTTGAGTATCCGGCCGTCCTCATGAGGGCGGTGTTCTTCGATGGAGTTGGCGTACAGGCTGGTGTACTGCGTCTTACTCATTTGCCAGCCGGCCCCCGTGGAGTCCGTGAACTCGTTTGTGTCGCGGCTACGACCAAACGTTCTGCCATGAACGCACACGACGCGCATACCTCGCTCACGATCAAGAGCGCACAGCGCCTCGGGTAGTGCCTGCATTAAGGCTTCGCATTGCTGCAGTGTGAGTCTCGGCAAAGCATCGAAGGGCCAAGGTTCTTCGGCCGCTTTAGCATCACCGGCGCGGGCAGGCTTGGTCTGCCAGGCGCTGAGGGCCTTGAATAGCTCTTTCAACGAACGCAGATTGAAGGCCTGCGCGAAGCTGGCATCGAGCAAGCCGATCAAGGCCAGCATCCATTGCCACGGGCTGGCCTTGCACAGTTCGGGCCAATCGCCATCGAACAGGGTTTTTCGTATGACCCGGTAATCGCCCTGGGGATCCAGACGGGCCATGTCGGGCATTGCCCAATTGGCCGGTAGGTTCAGGCTTTCGGCCATGCGGCGCGAGCCCAAGTTCGCAGCATAGCCCCAAAGTGCCGCCACGCTGCCGCGCAGGCCAATGCCTACGGCCGCCAGCGCCAGCGCCATTTGCAGCGATGACGCCAGGGTTTCAGTCTCAGTTTTGGCTGGTACGGGATACAGCGAGTGGTACAGGGCCAACATCAGCGCTGGTTCGGGGCGCAATGGGCCCGTTTTGCCGATTGGGCGCCGTAACTTAAGTCCTGCCACGGCCCACAATGGCAATCGCGCCAATACATCTGGGAACGCCCGATGCAGAGTATGTCGCAAGTCATCGCCGCCGCGTGTTTTCATCCGCATGGCCATGGCTCGGCTCTCGGCCTCCATCAGAATTACATGCCGCACCTGCGCGTCCAGGCATTGGTCGGCAGGGAAGTCCTGCAACCACTTAAGCGCCCGCGTCACCGTACCCGGCAACGAAGAGGCTGTGTCGCCTGCTATCTCAATGTGCGCTGAAGCCAGGTAGGTTCCCTGGAGCTTGCGCAGTTGCTGGCGTAGCACGTAGCCTTCCAGCGCCTGCTTGGCATGTGCTTCTTCGTCCGACTCGTCGCTGTCGTTGAGTCGCTCGTCGCGCTCGCCAGTCTCACCCGCCATGTCTGATGCTACACCGAGCACATCGGCAACAGCCCAGCCCACGCGCCACATATTTGCACCTGTCAGCGGTACGTTTTCCGACTGAACCCGTCCATCGCGGTCGTGGTACCAAGCACTCACGCCCAACAAATTGCGCGGAACCGGATCGGCCAACAGATGAAGCGTCGGCTGATCTTCCTCGCCTTCTTGGAACAATTGAGGCCGGAAGGGAACATAGGTCGTTTGCGCTTCGTCGTCCCCTTGCAACTGATGCATCGCCAGCAAAGCTAAAAACAGGCGCGCTGCCAAATGGGTTTTGGCTTCCGGACCTGTTGCGGCAGCGGCATGTAAGTCGTCCCACACCTGAGGGAGCACGCTCTCGCCTCGGTGAATCGTAGAGGTATTGGTTTCAATCAATTTGAAGTGCGCTTGCCTCATTTTAGCCGCGCAGGGCTGCCCCGCAAGCATTGTCACTTGCACGAACTGAGACACCACTTCGGGCATATCAGATGCCTCACTCCGGAGCGAGCAACGGTACAGATATCTGCCGTCAGTCCTCGCTTCCGCATCGATTTCATAAATCGATGCAGCCCCATAATTGAGAACAGGCAGATGCGGAATCAGACGCCGCTTTTGGTCGCCTCCGATCCTTGAAAGCAGTTTAGGGAATCTGGACAGCGCGGTCAGTCGCTCATTGCGCCGTGCACTTCTCACGATAAAGTCGATGGCAAGACCAACGTGTGCACCGGTTGTGCTCCTATCTTCTTTCCTCATCAATTGATCAACGACGCATTGTGCGAGCTCCAGTCCATCATGTTGAACAGGCTCGCGGCCTATAAGCGCAGCCAAGGGATTCTCGCTTAACGCGTTAATCAGTACCGTACCTGCCAGACATAACCATTCGATAGTCGTTAGCTCACTGCTGACTTGTGGTGCCACTACCGGTGGCGGTGGAGCCGATTCGTCACCAATCAAGCGCCAAGCTTTACGGGCTACCAACCACTCCCGCCGCTTTATGTGGTCGCTGTTCGTGACGGGTCTGACGCACTCGAAGAAGTCGTGCCTGTAGACCAAGCGCGCCAAAGCAATGCGGTTCTTGCGGCTCTTGTCACGCTCGGTCAGGAACTGACCATTCGCTTGCCAGGGATTGGGATCGAGCAATTTATCCAGCCCTTCGACCGCAAAGAGTACGTCGTAACCACGTTCCTTGAAGGCTGCAGCCCAGTCGTGGCCCTCACAAACTTCATTCCATTGAGTCCAAAAATGCGCCCATGCAGCCACAGGATCAGCCGGTTGATGTACGACGGCGACATACCACCATAGCCACCGCGCACATAAGCCTAGGTCATTAGCCCGCAGATCGGGCGCGGTCATCGCCGCCTTCACTTGATCGGCAATGTCCTCAGGCCGATCCATTAACGCGGGATGCCGCAGCATCTGCAGGGCACACTGGCGATCCACCTTGGGCAGGTCGTCACCCAGGCTCCAATCGGACTCGCCGTCACCCACGATGGGAGGCTCCCATGCCGGCACGGACGCCGCGAGGCCTCGCCCGTCATTAAGCTGGTACATCACCTGAGAGGCCGTGCCGGAGCGCACACGTTCACCCTTGTGGATTAAGGCAATTGAATGTTCGGCTGCTTTGGCTTGCAGCACTTCGCGCAGTTCCTTCAATAGTGCCTCGCTGTCTGCGAAGAGCACGACGTCGTCCACGTAGCGCGCGTAACCAACTCGCGGGCGCCGTTTTCCATTGGAGCTAGGTTCTTCCGTACGGGTGCGACGGATAAACTTGCGGGCAGCATCGTCCACCGGAAACAGCGCAATGGTGCCGATGTAGGCTGACAGGACCGGCCCCTGTGGAATGCCTGTCACTTCTTCACTGCGCCGGGTTCTCCCCATTACCTCGGGATCTTGGTACTCGTGGCCGAATATCAGCCCGGCTAGAAGTCGCTCCAGCGTACCATCCAGTTCCGGCGAATCAGCAACCAGACCGAACATGCTACTGAAGCCCTCTGGGTTGTGGTCTCGCAACGCGGCAGACAACGGCTTCAGCAGTTCCTCCCTCACCACGTAGCGCTGGATCGAGTCGTAGTAGCGCTTGGCGTCCAGGCGTAGCACGTGCACCCGCGGGCCGATAGCATGGCACTGCTGCGTCAGGCTAGCCATGAAATCACGCCAGCATTGGCCGAAAGGTCGGAACATGCCCTGATCCGACGGGGTCTGGTCGCCCTCCAGAACATCCATGTCGATCTGGTAGCCGAAGCTCAAGGTCTTGGGCTCATCTAACTCGAGATCGGGCTCGTTGAGGTCCTGATACATGCCGGTAACCACCACCTCCTGCCGTGACGCATACCAACGCACTGCTGGGATGCACGCCGAGAACGCTTGGCCACTTGCGCTCAGGCGATCGTGCCTTTGGGTGAGTAATTCATTAAGGAACAATTGCTGCGCATGCAGGTCGGCCGGGTGGGGCATGACCTTGCGGCGTGGGTCGTCAAGCACGTTCTTGTCTGCCGTCAGCTTGCGTGGCAGATGCACGGCGTCGAAGGGCGCAGCTTGGTGCCACTGGTCTCCCTGAATAGTGGCTTTTAGGCGATCCAGAGCTGTCTGGTCAAACAGGAACTCATTGCTATTTAAAATTTCCCAGGCACCTTCATCGCAAGGAAGTTCGCCACGGCGCGAACCGTGGTAAGCAAGCCTTCGAGCCTGAGCAGCGCGCGGGAGATCTTCCTCCAGGTAGAGACTGCGTTCAATAGGTGGCTTGGGACCAGAGGAGCCCACCAAGATCGCTTGCAGCCGCTGAGTCCACGGCCATGGGCTGTCATTGAGCCTCATCGCAGGCACTTCAATCAATCTGGGACCGTATAGGCGCTTGACTGTCATGGCAGTTCTGAACAGTGCCCGTTCGCGAACGGTCGGAGCTAGCTGATTCCAGCGAGGCACCTGAAGCTCGGATGCGTCTTGACTTCCAAGTTCTCCCGCAAGGAGTATCCCTTCGGCTGGCAGCTCGAAGCGCTGTAACCAGGCAGCGGCTTGCTCGGGCGACGCAAAACCACGCAGGCAAGTGTCAGGGTCTTTGCCCAGCGCGGGCTCAGTGCGCCAAGGTAGGCCCACCCAGCGCAAATCCATGCCTTGAAGGTCAAGGAGTCTGCGCACCAAGCGATTGCCGCCGCCAAAGCCGGCGGAGTCGCTGTCGAGAAAAACGCTGTACACCAACTCGCCCGTTCCAGAGGTGTTCTCAGCCAGTGCCTTCAGCAGTTCCAGCTGGCCATTGCTCAGGCTGATGCCCATCAGCGCAACGGCAGTCTGCCCTAGGGACTGCAACCGCAGCGCGTCGAGGAAACCCTCCACCAAATAGAGCTTGGCCGGCTGGCCGTTCTTCAATGCCTGTTCAACAGCCTTGAAGGCATCGGTTGCATTAAATAGATAATTGCTCTTATCGAAGCCCGACGTGAGCAGGTACTTCGCAACCCCTTCTGGAGGCACAGCCTGTAGCGCACGGCCCGCAAAACCGACCACTGCAGGATATTTGGCATCAGCGCTGCGAATGGGGATGATGACGCGGCCGTCGTGGAAGCTGTCTCGAAACTGGTCGAGCAAATCCAGTTTCCATTGCTCGGCCGGGGATTGGGAACGCAGGCGCTTGATCAGTCCCAGACTCTCCAGCCCATCGATCAGTTCGGCGCGCTCGCCCAAGTCTTTACTCTGCAAGGCCTCCACCAAAACGCCACGGGCAATGCAACGCAGCCCCTGACCATACAGAAACTCGTCGTTAAATTCCCGTTCTGCGCACCAGAACTTGAACCGCTCATCGTCGTGCTGTGCGTCAAAGGTGCGAAGCGCAAAGTTGAGTGCGGTTTCACTTGCAGCCCTGCGTTCACCCTTTTTCGCAGATTGATGGCGTGGGGCCTTTAGGCCGAATTGCTGAGCCAGCCATTTCACAGCTGGCAGGAATTCCAGTCCCTCAACCTGCTTAACTAGGTCGATGGCAGTTCCATGGGCACCACAAGCAAAGCAGTGAAAGTGCGCAGGGGAAGCGCCATCTGCCGGATACAGATTCAGTGAAGGTCGGGTGTCTTGGTGAAACGCGCAAAGCGCCCGGGTCTGTGAGCCGCGTCGCTCGGTCTCGATGCCCAGTCGCCTGACCACGTCCTCTAGCGGAACCTTGGTCAGAAGGTCACCGATATCGTATCGATCCACGTATTCTCCCCGAGTTTTTTCGAACTTATTTGGGGTCAGTTTAGCAGGCGCTAGGCATCGTTGACGGCTCCTCAGCCGGAACTCTCCGTCGCAAGTATCGTGCGATGACTGGCATCCACGACAGCAGTCGTTCGGTCAGCAATACCGGATGACCGCACCCAGTCTCAAACGGTCATGCAACTTGCAGGGCCGATCGACTGCTCTTGGCAGGGATTTGCGACTCTTGAGCTAGAGAATATCGGTGCGCAGTACTAAGAAACGCTAGGATACCGACTTAGTAAAAAATGTTATACATCAATGAGCGTTTTATTATGGGTGTCCCTGAATGAGGCATTCGCCCTGATGACATGCAACACACAGCAAAATAAGGTTAAATCATGCCTCTTTATGAAATGACCGGTGAGAACCTGTCCCCGGTAAGTGGCCGTACCTTCACCGATTTTGGCCTGACGGAACGCCAGAACCTACAGCGGGCGATACGCGCCTCAATCGATGCCATTACGCCCGACCCAGACGTTAAAACTATGGTTCTGGCTGAAGAATTCGGGGATTGGGTAGGTGCCAACCGACGCATTGACCTGCTGTGCTTGGACGAAAACGCCAACTTGGTGGTGGTCGAGCTTAAACGAGAAAGTGCCACACACATGGAACTCCAGGCGCTGCGCTATGCAGCCATGATTTCCACCATGCGCTTTGATCAAGCTGTCCAGGCCCATGCCAAGTATTTAGAGTCTATCGGCTCAGAAGGTGATGCCGAGCAGTCCATCCGCGAATTCCTAGGAGTCGAGGACGGACCCGTAGCCTTTTCTGAAAAAGTAAGAATTGTCCTAGCAGCTTCAGAGTTCAACTCTGAAGTCACCACCACGGTACTCTGGCTTAACGAGCAAGGCCTAGATATTCGGTGCGTACAGCTACGACCCCATGATGTAGATGGGCGCGTGCTCGTAGACATCCAGCAGATCATCCCGTTACCGGAGGCCACCAGCTACCAAGTAGCCCTGCGCGAGAAAACGAATGAACGCGTGGTTGCCAGGTCCAACAATCGGGACATGACACGCTACGACTTAACAATAGGTGACCATGTATTTACCAACTTGCCTAAACGCCGGTTGATGTATGAAATCACCGCTGAAGTGATTAGCCGTGGCGTCACACCTGAACAGATGGCGACCGTCGTACCGTGGAAAAGTAGCTCGATGTTCGCTCAAGCCGATGGCACGCTTGATAAGTCGAGTTTTATTAAGCTGCTCCCGAAATACCAAATAGACCGATGCTATACGGACGATAAAGATCTTTTTCATCTCAATGAAAAGACCTTCGCCCTTACTAAAATGTGGGGCGACCGTACCATAGAGGCAATCGAAGCCATCACTAGCTTGAACCCCAATGGGCGACAAATCGACTTCGAGCCCGCGATCACAGGCACTACAGAGGCTTCCTACAAAGACTATGTAATCACGCGGTTTAGCACGGGCCCTATCAAGCTAGAGCGTGATGGCCTCCCCATAGAACCTGTCTTGCCCGAACTTCGACGCCTGGCAGGCGAGCTTAACGTTTCCACGGCAAACAAGCAGGGCAATCCGCACAACACCCAAGTTTTGGGTAGAGAGCTAATCAAAGCTATCAATGCGCTTTAGTGATGTGATTTAAGGGCGCTAGTCAACGGGCCTTCTGGATATTCTATCCGTCAGATGGTGTCACCGTGGCTTCAGTAGTATTACGCGCTTTCCTGAAACGCCGCCGCAGCCACCGCAAACTCCCTGAACGGCAAGCTTACTCTCGCAATTGGAAAATCCCCCGCCAAGGCCACATACCCGCCCAGCGCGGGCAGCGCCTGTATCTGTGCTGCCGTCACCACGTCTTCCGTCGTCCGATCCATATTATCCGAGGTGTTGCGATGGTCCACACTCCGGCTGATGCTGTACTTGGGGCGTTCAACTTCATGTTTGCCCAGGCTTTCGCTCATATCTTTCGCCGTCTGCGGGTCGGTGCGGGAGCCGCCCAGTACAGCCAGGTTGCGAAAACTCGCCCGAATAGTAGTGGCCATGGTGCGACCGTAGATGTGTTCCAACTGGGATGTGCTCTGCAACCCCGCCACAATACGCAGGCCATTTTTCCGGCCCTTGGTTAGGCCCGCTTCCAGTGACGGCAGGGCTTCCAGGCTAGCCAGCTCATCAATGAACAACCACCAGCGTCGGTGGGTGCCTTCAGGCATGGATAAGATGGACGTGATGAACACGTCAGCCCATGACGACACCAGCGGCTTCATGGAGCTCATCATGTCTTCGCGCCAGTTGATGTACAGATTCCCACCGTCGGGCTTGGCCAGCCAGTCTCGGATGGAGAACCGCCCAGGCTTCATGCCGGTGTGCTCGGACAGCTTGTTCGAAAGCACGAAGCGGGCGGAAGACAGCGCCTTGCTGGCTTCGCTGGAACCAACAAAAAGGGATTCGGCCAAGGTGCCTTCCAGGAACTGCTTCAAGACCTTGGGGTCTTCGATAGTGCATAGGCGAAAGAGATCCATGACGCTAGCCTCGTTGCCCTGCAACTGATGAAGTTTCTTGGCCGTCTCGCGTAATAGCAGGCGACCGAAGTCGTTCCATTCTTCAGCGTTTTTGTCCTGGCTCATGGGAACCATGGAGTGGGCCAGCCGCTTCCAGTCGTAGTCGGCACGGACTTCATTGAAGAATGCCCAACCCTGGCTGCGGGCATCATAGGGGTTCAGGATTACGTCGCCCGGTTGCCAAAATTTGCTGAGTAGATCGCCGTTGGGGTCGATGACGATGGTGCGGTCATTGCGACTGGGGGACTGGCTTGGCAGGATGGTTTTCATGCTGTGTTGTGAACGATTCAGCACGGAGGCGGCCATGTTTCGTAGTAGCACCGATTTACCGGAACCCGTCGCGCCGCTAATCAGCAGGTGCAGGTTTTCATTGGCGGTCGGCATGGGGATACCGCCCACGTCGATTTGCTGCTTGCCCCTTTCTTCGCACAGGTGAGCCAGGCTTTTGGCTGAGGTGGTACGGGTGCCGCGAATGAAGCGGGTGTAGGCGGCACCTTCAAACCCTTCGGTCTTGGCAGTGCGTCCGACAAACAGAATCAATGTCAGCGCCAGCATCAGGCCAGCGCCCAATGCGTAGTAGAGCAAGGGGTACTGAGGTGTGAGCAGTACGAAATGCTGGAATGTTTTGGCATTCCAGTCTCGCCAGTGCATGTGGCTGCCCCAGGTGGCAGCGGCCATCCAGGTGCCCGTTGGAAAGATGGCCAAAGAGAACGCGGCAATGCGCCGCCGCGTAATGGGGGATATCAGGGTGGACATGAGTATCGGTCCTCAAGAGATCAGAATCTGGCCCAATCCCAGGCCTGCCAGTAAGCCCCCCAGAATGCCTGCTGCGCCGCCCACTACCAGTGCCGTCAGTGCCATACGTCGTGCGGACTGGTGGGCGATGCTGGCGTACTGGGCGGCATCTCGGGTAAGTGTGTCCAGGCGATTGCTTGTGTCATTCAGCATGGCCTGAATGGCGTGTTGCGTGTGCTGGTTGATGGGCTTGGCTGTCGCTTCCATCGTGGCGGTCAGGTGGCGGCTGAGTTGATCAGGTAGGACTTGTTGCGCGTTGGCCATGGTCTGCATGTGCTTTTGCACAGCATCCAGGGTTTGGGTTGCGTTTTCTAGCCTATCTACGAGGCCAGCTACTTCACCCAGCACCTCGTAGTACAGCAAATCCAGCTTGGTACGTGCGCCACTGGGATTCGGGTGTGATTCCATGGTGGCCCAGCTCAGGAAAAGAGGGCAGTGAAAGCTGCGTTCATCTGCCTGTCTACCGGCTTGGCCAGGGCGCGTAGGGCGTGCCGGTTGCTTAGGTGTGAAATACGCACATGGTCCTCAGGATCGGCAGTCCGAAGCAGTGCGCGGTAATCCGTCTGGTCGGCCAATACGTCGGCAATGGTCGTTCGTTGGTCTGCCAGCAGTTCAAAGACTTCGTTTTCGTAGATGGCGGCGTTGGGGCTGGCCTGCACTTCGCCTGTTTTGGCGGCATAGGCCAGGATGGAAGGGAACTCATCCTGTACGCTGCTATCGACACGATTGAAAAGGATCCGCACCCGTTCTGGATCAACGCCCAGTTCAGACAGGGCAGCCACGGTCTTGATGGTTTCCCGCTGAGCTTTGCCGGTGTTAATCACTGGCAGCACGAAGTAGCTCATTTCTTCGTGAGCGTCTTCGTAGCGCATCATGTGCGTCAAAAAATCCTCGATGTTGCTGGCACCCACATCGACAATTGCATCTTCGCGGGTGAGCAGCTCTCGAAACAGTCGCCCAAAATGTTCGCCGCGCAGCTGATCGACATTCAGACCGAGGTCGGCGCCAGTTTCATTGGTGGATTCCACTGCAAAAATCTGGGCACCGTTCATACGTGGTGCCAGAAGGTGGGAGGCTGCCACTGTTTTGCCAACGGAGCCGGTGTAGTTGAGAACGGCGACTTTCATGGTTCATTCCTTTTCGTGGGGTTGTTGTTGGTAGATTGGGTACGACTGGCCAAGCCTTCACGACGCAGGGCTTCCAGGTCTATCTGCATGTCGCGAATCTTGCGTAGATCGCCAGGCGTCTGGATGTTGCGCGGTCGGCCCTGAATGGCATCGAGTGCCGGAGGAGGTGGGGACGGCTTCACTGCGGAAGTCGAAGGGCAGGCTGCTGTTCGCTGGGCTTTGCGCCAGCGGTACAGCGTGATGGCGTAGGTGCTGCGTTGCACGGTTAGGCCCGCAGCGGCCAGATCGTCCAGTACGGCAGCGTGCGGGACGCCAGCAGCCAGCTCAGCTTCGATCATGGGAAATAGCGCGCGCAGTTGGGCTGAAAGGCTGATGCGTGGGTCAAGGGCAGAAAGCGCAGCCCGATAGCGTGACACGGGTTGGGGTGAGTTCATGGGTTTCCAAGAGTTGGGTTGAATACGGTGTCGCTTAGTGGGACAGCTCAGGAAAGATCTCGGTCTGCTTGTCAGCCAGCCAGGAGCAACCTGCAGCCAGCGCTTCGTCGTAGGCAGACTGTTCGTCGGCGAACTGGACCGACTTGCCGCGTGGGCAGAACTGTCCGCCGCCGATCTCCTGACCATCACTTAGCAGGCGCAGGGTGTAGCCGCCGGTATCGGAGTGGTGAGGGACGATTTCGAAGGAGAACCGTAGTCGGGCCTGTGTCACTTCGGTGTGAAATTTTCGGGCGACTTCGGCCAGGCGGGCAGCCCAGTGCGGGCCGATGCGATCCAGGGCCTCGGCGATGCTGTAGCCTCGCTCGTCCAGCCAGTCGCTGCGATCTAGTACCAGGGCGGCGGTCAGTGCTTCGCCCAGGCTCATGGTGCCAATGCCGTAGTGGGCGGCTTGTTGCGCGATGTGCAATATCCGGGTGTCTATGGTTGTGTGCATGAGGACTCCTTTGCCGTGCAGCTTGAAGGGCAGTGATGGGGGATGAGGGTGAGATTTGCCCGAAGGGGCGGATGTGGCCAACTGCAGACCGATGCAGCCGCTGTGCGGCTGCTCAGCGTGAGAATTCAAAATGGCGTGGGTTATGTAGGCAGGATGTTGCACTCAGGTCGAGTGGAGATCGGACTTATCCACACGCTTTTGTGATAGAGATAAGGTAGAAGTAAGGTAGAAGGCGTTTCGATGGCTGGAAGCGGCCTGTTTATGCGGGTTTCCAGAAATTATGCGCGATGCTATGACGAGAAAACGCGATGTTATGACGATAAGCCGCGATCTTATGACGACGCAGGCGCGATGCTATGACGACGGTAAAAGGCACTTATCCACAGCCTAGAAAAGGTTCTGAAAATCAGCTTTCTGGAACATCTGCGCGATGCTATTACGATGGAGAATTTAACGATCCAACCGTATCCAGACCGCTTGTTGGTGGCCCCTGGTGGCGGTTTCTATACGTGGTTCTGCGATTACTTTCAAGGTTTCCAGTTCTGTCAGGCTGCGCTCCAGACTTGTCCGAAAATCACGCATGCGACCGGTGTATTGAGCGCGTTGCTTCAGGATGTCTAGGCTGTACTTTTGCTGGATGTCGGCGGAGGTCCCAATCAGGCGTTGCAGGCTTTTGGAGAGGTCATGTCGCATCAACAGGCGTTTGGTCCAGTCCACCAGGGCGTACTCCCGATTGCTAAAAATCTGTGCCCAGCGAGGATCAGCGTAGATCGTGTAGCTGCCGGAGGTTTCGTCATAATCGAAGCCGCCGATCATCGCCAGTACGCGGGTCGATGGATGGTTGCCGTAGCTGTATTTGACTGAGCCATCCTTTCTGCGGGCCTCGATGCAGAGGGTGAAACGGGCCAAGTCTTTCATGCCATCATGCAGCCATTCATAGGCGCTGCCGCCTGTGGGTCTACCCATGCCGCGCAGGAAATCTGCCCGGTTAATGATTGGCGCTTCGCCCAACAGGGCCGTGGTCTGCAAGTACATGGCATGCATCCAGATGTCGGCGTGGTCTTCGCTTAACTGCTTGCCGGATCCTTTAAGTAGGATGTTGCTGCCTTCCAGAAACACGGTCTCGTCGTGTAGGGTGCGCCATCCCCGGCGAACCGGCGCAAAGATGGCGCTTCGGGCGATATAGTTGGGAATGGCTCGGGCCGTTTCATTGATGCCAGGCAGTATGAACGGGGCAGGGGTGACTGCCTGCTTTTCTGCGGCAGCGGCCACGGCCTGGTTGGCCTTTTCCTGGGCGCGCTGCATGGCAGCCGACAGACGCAGCAAATTGTTGTCTCGGTGAAAGGGCAGGCGAGTGGATGAGGTCATGGGTAACACTCCAGACGAGCCCATACAAGGCCTGCCCGGAGCGTGTGCAGTGCCTCACACGGGTTCAGGGGTAGGGTGACCGGGCAAAAGGAAGCCAGGTCAAAGGGATTGGGATAAATACCCGTTAGGGCGTCGTTATCGGCTGACTTGCCTGCTGGGTTCAAACCAAAGTTCTTTCAGCTGAAACCGCTCGAAATACAGCACGATGTCTACTGTCTGGCGCAGAAATGCTTGGATCGTTGCCAAGTCGAGGTTGCCGCCGGTAGGCGATTGCTTGATAAGCACTGCCAAGCGATGAAACGTATCAGCCGCCCCATTGGCATGGGTAGTGGTGACCGACCCTGGGTGGCCGGTGTTCAATGCTGCCAGGTAATCCCAGGTTTCGGGGCCGCGCAGCTCGGCCAGGAATATCCTGTCGGGCGACAGGCGCATGCAGGCTGCCAGGCTCTCCGTTGCCGAGACACGGCCCCGCGTTCCGCCATACATCAGGTGAACACGGTTTCTATGCCTTGGCAGGATGAGTTCATGAACATCTTCAATCGTGACTAGGCGTTCATCAATGGACACCCGGTCGATGAGAGATCGGGCAAAGGTGGTTTTGCCAGATCCTGTCGCCCCGGAAATGACCAGGTTCTTGCGTGCCTGTACTGCGGCATGAAGGAATTGGGGAATGTCGCCAGCAGCCTTCAGGGCCAAGAGTGTCTGGTCGGTCTTCGAGAGGCCGCCTATTGCGCAGTCGGCGGCAGTGTCGTGGGTGGCTTCAAAAGCACCTTGCGCTTGCAGTTCCTCCAGGGAGAGGGCCACTTGGGCGTGCTTTCGGATATTGATGGCCAGCGTGCTGTCGATGCAGGCCGGAGGCTGCACGATCTGGCCGCGTTCGCCGTCGGGCAGGACGACCGATTGAATGGGACTACGTGCCATGTGGTTGTAGGCGGCCAAGGCTGTAGCCAGGGCTTCCAGGTGTGGGTAGGAAAGCTGGGCGCGTTCGTGCAACTGCCAGGCCCCGCGTGTGCGGGTGTAGAGTTCACCAGGGCGCACGATGGCGATTTCAGTCACGGCGGGGTCCTGCAGATGGGCGGCCAGTGGGCGTAGAAACGTACGAACAGCGATGGCCCGATCAAAGGGAATAGGTTCAGGGGATGGGTTCGAGCTCATAGACTTTGCTGAAATCCAGATCGCGGGCGACCATGATGCCGATGCGCTCGCCCTGGTTTTTGTAAAGGGTGGGGGGTATATTCAGGGACTTTTCCAGAATCTTGGAAACAGCTTCCTGGCCGCCTTCGCTGGTGTTCTCAAAACGGATGTTGTTGCTGCCGGATTGCCCTTGGTCGGAAGCCCAGTTGCCGAGGTCACCGATCAGTGAAAGCAGGATGGCGTTACCAAAGCGGTCCCAGAAGTGGTTGTCGATATGGCCGTCTAGCCCTGCTTCGCCCAGGGGCCCCGTTCCGGGCGAGCTCAGATTCACGATGACACCGGTGGGCGTTTCCAGGCGGTTCCAGGTCACGAAGGCGCGGGCTTGGCCCTGCTGTATGCCCCCAGACTGATAGCCCGTGAATTTGGTGCCAGCATCAATCAGTTTGACCTTACCGTTGGCGCTCATGACGTCGTGCGTGGCCAAGCAGGTCAGAAGACCGGCCTGGGTGCTGACGAGCTTGGTTTGCAGGGTGCAGTCAATCATGGTGCCTTGTGTCAGCAGAAAGTTTCGGTCGCCCAGCTGGCCTGCCACTGACGGGGAGAGCTCTAGCGGTCGCAGTTTGTCAGCTAAGGGGCCAGCATCGCTATACGGGCCTTGCTTGCCACTAGCTTGATCTGTCGTCGCTCCGCTCTGCTCGGTGCCGCCTGCTTGCAGTGGGCTGGCCAGTCGTCGCTGGGCGACCTCATTGACGGGCGCTGGCGCATTTGGCATTGGTGGCGGAACGTAATAGCTTCGCGCAGCCTCGGGTTCAGCGGCCGGTTGAGGCACGGATGGTGGTGGCGCGGGGCGTTCGACCTTTGGGGCTTTAAGGCGATTGGTGATGCCACTTTGATCGACCTCCAACCCGGTATCCGCCTTTTCCCGGGTCTCACGGCTCCAGGTCTTTACGAGCACGCCGACTGCGACAGCCAGTGCGATTAATATCGTGAGCCAGAGGAAGGCCCGAGCACCACGAGGTGTGCTGTGCCCGGTTGTGTCCAAATCGGCCGTCTCCCGTTCCAGGCCACTATCCGGTTGGTTTGATGGGTGATCGTGGGTTAAATCATCATCTTGATGCCTGGCTGCTGCTGGATCTGAGCCTTGTTCGGTTTCCGTCATGGGGTGTTCCTTCATTGCGTGACTTCGCGTATCCGTATGGTGGGTACGGGTGCTACAGCGGCGGGTTGTTCGGCGGCAGCGCCTTTGACACGGCGCTTCACAGCTGGCGATGTGGTTCCGGTATGTGCTGGTACGGCTGTCGCGCCGTAGGCGTTGTTGTAGATGGCCAACACTTGCTCGCCCAGGCGAAGATGCCATAGCGCAGAAGTGCGATGCAGCACCATGGTGCGTTCATCTGCCATGTGGTAATTCGTAATGATTTCCTGGCCGTCTGGTGTGACACGGTACACAGTCGGGATGTCGGCCTGTGTGGCGAACTGCAGCCAGGTTTGACGGCCATCATCCCAGGCATGTACCGGTGCGATGTCTGCATCGCCGCTGCGGGTGTAGGCCTGCCAGTGCAAAGCTGCGCCAGTGGCCTGCAAGGATCGTTCAAGGGCGGCCTTCTGTGTGGCCTTGGTTCGCTGTCTGGCTTCAGCCTCTGGGTAACGGATCACGAGCTTGTAAAGGGCCGGTGAGCTGTGGCTGCTGCTATATGAGAGCCTAAAGCTGTAGTCGCGACGGTTAGTGATCACGATCAGATTGGTGTTGGCATCTTCTGCGGTTGGTTTGAAGAACAGATGATTGTCCTTGTGCGTAAACGCATAGGCCTGGCTATCGCCAAAGACGTGATAGACGTAGTGCTCACCGGGCTCCAGCACAATGTGAGAGGCCACGCCGATGACGGCATCGAGCTGGATGACATTGGCCGTGTTGTAGTTCACATAGCGCACTCGATGGTCGAGCCGTGAGTTGCGAGGTGTCTCCAGCGCCAAAACGCTGGTAGGTACGGCCAGGCAGAGAAACAAAGCCAGCGCCTGCCGACTGGGGAAATGTTCAAACATAAGGATTCCTTCTAAGCCTTGCAGGTGTCAGCGAGATAGGTCAGCAGCCAAGTCATAGCGCATGACCTGAAAGCCCAGCGGGTTTAGGCGGGCGACTTCCTCGGTGAGTGGGACGTCGGTGTATTGATAGGCCATGGTGGCAATCAGATGTCGGACCTTGGTGATATTGCCAGTAGTGACTTCCCGCTCCGTCTTGGTGAAGCGGACAATGGCGGCCTGGTTGGCCCCTAGAGTGATTGAATGAACTTGCACATCCACGGTGCTGTGTGCACCAAGGCGTGTCGTGACGGCATCTGGGCCTTCGAATCGTTTGCCGTATTGGATCTGAGTGGGTGCGGAGGAAAGCAGGGCGCAGGTGTCGAATTGCTCCTGAATGGTTTGCCAGCTATAGCCTTCGCAGTTCAGCACATAGGTATTCAGAAAATACTTGGCGATACGCTGGCCATAATCTTCCATGGGCTGGCCAAGACTGCTGACATGCTCGATGGTTCCAGTCGCGTTATCCACCCGCACCACATACATTTCGGGCGGCTGCTTGAGCGGTGTGAGACCGGCAACAGCGGCAACGGAAGCGAAAGCAATGAGGCCTGATGCCATGGCTACCTGCCAGGCGCGTTTTCGGCTGTTGATGAGCTCGCCAAGGTGATCGCGCTCCAGGCCGCGCGACTGCTCCAGGTAGGCAGCAATGTCTTCGGACTTGAGAGGGTCGGACATGAATCAGACTCCTTTTAACAAGGGCGGCGTAGCATTTACCGGTACACGTGGCGTGTCGGTTGGCTGCGGTGGCTGGGGTGCATGAAAGGCGCAGCCAACCAGTAGCCCGGCCAGCGCCAGGGCGGCGATGATATTTTTCATGAGTAAAGGATTCCTAACCCGCTCGACTGGCAGGTGGATGGGAAATATAAAGAGGTTTGATCGACCTGAAGTTGGCAGGTAGCGAGGTTTTGCTTACTTAGCGCGCAGGCGTAACATGCTGCGCAGCCGCAGGATGGAGAAAGCGCCTTTGGCTGCAGTTCCGACGCCCAGTTGAGCACCGAAACCATTGGATAGACCGGCAGCCAGGCCTGGGATCATCACCATGACTACGAGGCTGGCTACACCGACTAGTACCTGTGCTCCGAACAGAGAGAGCACGTCTGCCATGCCAGTCTCAATCTGGTCGGCGATCATACGGATCAGCTGAATGTTGAGCTGAAGAATGAGACCGAACACGAGACCGGCAAGTAAGGCCAGGAATATGAAATTCAGTGCTTGAGACACCCAGCTGTTAAAGAGGGGCTTGGTGGGCTCAAACAAAGTGGCAGCAATGAAGATCGGGCCTGCTGCGACAACTAACGCCATCCCCACTTTGCAGACCACGACAATCACCATGATGATGCTGCCCACCACGGCGGCATTAATGCGCAATAGGGTAGCCAGGATGCTGACGAGCACCTCCTTTGTTGAAGGCATGAAGTTGTACCAAGGGCGATCACTTGAGCCCAACATGGCATTCGATGCCTCGCTGGTTTCGCTCTGCAGTTTGTCCACCTCTAGAGCGACATCGCCTGTGCCCAGCGCCAATTGCGTAATGTCATCGGGCAGCTCAATCATGGCCTGGGCGATATCGCCTTGATACAGGCCGCCCACACCAAAAATCATGGAGACAATGGCGACCAGAATCGCCTTGCGAAAGAACTCAGTCACGGTCATGTTGCTCTGTCCGTGCATGAGGGCGAAAGCGTAGACGACAAACTGAAGGGTGAGTCCCACCACAATCACAGGCATAAGTGCTTCAAACAGTGCTTGCATGGGGTTGTTGATGGCACTGCTCAGGACACTTTCAGTCTGGCTCATGACCCATTGGGCAATTTCGCTGGGTGCCGAGGGAGGTGCGAGGGGAGGATTTAGGTCGGCCATGGTGCTGGAGCCTATTCTGTGGCATCGGCGTTATTGCCAGATACCGAACTGCTTCCAAACCAGCCGCCATATACCCGTTCCGCCCTGGCCTGTAGCAGATGCCGCTCAGCCTCAAGTTGCTGGGAAGCCAGCTGAGTGCGTGTCTGCTCCGCAGCAATATTGGCGTGTTCGATTTGGATGCGAGCTTGCAGTTCGGCGATTTCTTTGGGGTTGGTGGTTTGATTGATCTTGTCTTGCAGGGCATCGACATTGGCTAGACGCCGGGTCATGGAGTCATAGGCACGTTCACTCATGGCCTTTGCGGTTGCCTCGATATTCAGTGCGCGTTTTGAGAGCTGCTGACGATCATCTCCGAAATTGACGGGTGCCATCACATCGTCTGTTATCCGTGCGACATCTCCATTAAGACCCGAGCTGCCAGAGCGATCCAGAAGGTCTTGGGCGCTTGTTGGTAGCGCAGCGCGCAGTTGGTCTCGGATATCTGGGTTGCCCACCACGTTGCCGAAACCAGTCGACTGAGTGAAAGCGTTTAGCTGACTTTTTGCTGTTTGCAACTGCTCTGTGAGATTCTTCAGCTGGTCGCGAGCGGTTAATAACTGTTGCTGTAGTTGGGCGACGGTAGCTGCGTCCACAGTAGGAATGCCGCTGGCGCGAACAGGACTTAGGAATGCGACGGACAAGGCAATGCCCGCCGCCAAAAATTGGTAGCGCTTCATGGGAACTCCAGGAGGATTGGGGGACGGCGAAGGGATTCGCCGTGTTTTAAGGTCGTGCTCCAGAAGGAGCAGAAGGGACTACTTGCGGGAAATGGCGGCCTGATACTCGGCTTCTGTGATGCGCCGGGCCTTCAAACTGTCGGAGACGATCTGGTCATCTGCTTCTTTGTAGGCTACCTGTGCCGAGTCGGCCACCACGAGGATGTATTCCGAATCTTTGACCGTAGCGGGCACCGAATTGGAGCGATAGCCAACTTTGCCCAAATTATTCCAGGCGGTTTCTGTGAATAGAAAGCTATCGCCATTACGCTCGATATGAACCAGGGTAGGTGGATAGCGACCATTATCTGAAAACCAGTAGCCAATGAACTTTTCACCAGAGGGCTCTGTTTTGCAGCCAGCAAGAATTGCCAGGGCAGTAGCACTGGCGGCTGTGATGAAATGTCGTCGATTCATTGGGTTTCCTATGGTTAACGGTTGTCTAAGCATTCTTGGCAGTGCTTGATGGCTGCCTAGATGCTGGACACGCTGCGGACATGTTCGGTCTTTGTACGCCAGCAGGCCCGTTGCTCAGGTTTCAAAATGTTCCTCAATGCCATGCTCAAAGCATCAGTGCAAGCGCAGGCCGCTCAACTACGGAAGGCGTTATAGACATAGGTCTGGGCCCTCCTGCTTTGCTTCTTGTAAGTTGAAAGCGTGATCAAAGCGTACGCTGATCAAATTGGCTATCCGCTGATAATCGGCGGGCTCAGGCCGGTGTCCGTTCACGTCATGGATGTGCAGGCTGTAATATTTTTGTACACCTTGTTCAAAATAAGCACGATCTTCGCGTGGATAAGTGGAGCGGAACCAAATGTCCGAACTCATCCGGGGATCGGTGCAAGATGGTTCGGAGAGACCATATTCTCGGCCATGGAGCACCAGATCATGAGCATCGGCTGTGACGTGGTCAAGCTCGACCTTGCGGGTGCCGGCTTCGCTTGCTTCGAGTTCTTCATGCGTCCAGCATTCACAATGGACGGAAACAACAAAAATGTCCGCCGGGACGCTGGTTTCAGTTTCAGGGCCGGAAAGGCCCATGCGAGCATAGAAATCTTGATTCACGGTGTCTCTTCCTATGGGATGATGGTTTAGTTGTGGCCTTGTTTGACGGTAGCCAAGTACACGGGCAGCCAGGCAGCCGGATCGTTCCCAGCCTGAGCGACCGCTTGCTCGGCAATTTCTGCCATATCAGGGCTACCGGAGAACACCAGCAGTTCATCTTCGCAACCGGACAAGTCCAGCTGGGCGACCGTGACGCTGGATCCCTGCTTGATGAGGAACTTGCGGCTGGCCTCGCCCAGTGTTTTCAGCAGCTCGAACTCGGCGGGTGTCAGGCCAAAGCCCTCAATATAGTCGCGAGCTTTTGCTTTTGGATTAGGCAACAGGATTAAGGTGGCTGTTTGCTGTACCAGGGAGGGTCCAACCGGGTTATCTGTGATGGCTCCTGGCTCTTGGGTGGCGAAGGCTAGTACGCCGTTTTTCTTGCGTATCGTGCGGCTGGCATCTTGCATACTCTCTTGAAAGTGCTGGTCTTTCAATGGGTGCTGACACTCGTCGTACAGATTGATGATGCGGCGACCATCGTGCAGGGCGTCAATGCGGTGCTTTAGATACATCGTTGCCGCGCCTCGTACCGCGTCATCGTCCAGCAACTCGGTGAGGTCAAAGCCGAAGATAGGGGGCTTACCTACTTCATTGGCCAGGCTCAGCTCATCAGCAGGGTTGTCGAATACCCAGCCGTACTCCCCGCCTTGGCACCATGGGGCCAAACGAGCATGTACAGTGCTTGTGGTTTCATCCTCGCTGTACGGGTTAGGTAGCAACGTATTCAAGGTGGAAAGTGTTCGGGCGTTGTGGTCAATTAGGGTGACCAACTGCTGGACTGCCTGTGTGATATCAGCGTGCTGGCGTGTGTTGAGCGCTTCGCCCCTACGTTCGGCCAGGAATACGACCAGGCGCACCATGAACGCAATATTCCCTTTGGTGGGCTCCATTTGAAATGGGTTCCAACCTGTTGCTTCTCCAAGGCGGATGTTGAAATAGCAGCCACCAAGCGCCATGATCAGTACCTGCATGCCCTGATCCTTGTCCCAGACTACGCATGTCGCACCAAACTTCTGGGCCTGAGTGAGCAGCATTCCCTGCAGTACGGTCTTGCCCGTGCCGGTCATGCCGATAATCATGGTGTTGCCTGGACGTCGTTTGCCGGTCTCGTCCAGATCTTCGGTCGAGGCATGGAAGTTGAAGAAGAACGGGCTGCCTGTTTGGGTTTTGAGCAGAGTAACTGCCGGTCCCCAGGGGTTCCCGACCGGCTTGCCGATTAGCTGATTGTGCAGACTGGAAAAGCACAGAAAGTTAAGCGATGTAATCGGTACAGGGCGTGGCCGCCAGTGCCAGTTGCCGGGCAGTTGCGCCCAGAAACCGGCTTCCAACGCCCGGTCCAGAGTTCTGAAGCCAATGGCATCTTCGGCCAGTGCCGTGGCGCTTTGGGCCAGCGCCTGGCGTACCCCTTCTGCGGTGTCGCCATAAACCAATATCGTGGCGTGGTGGTCCCCCAGGCCGAGGCGGGCTGAAGTCAGATCGTCCATGACGTCGGCCAGCTGGGTAACCTGGCTGGTTGAGTCATCGCCGGAATCAACCAGCAGCTTGTGGTGTTTCTTGACCAGCTTTTTGGCGGCTGCCCCTGTGTGACTGCCCCAGGATTGCGTGAGCACGAATTCATGGGGCAGGCTCAGCAAGCGATCCAGGTGGCCGGGTTTGGTGGTTTCGGGATAGTCGCGTAGCTCCATCATGCCGAAGATGCGGGAATCCGCGATACTGCGCAGTTCTCCGAGCTCCCCACGACGGCTAAAAATCGGTCGGGCAAAGGGGAGGGTTTCACGCAAGCGTTCCCGGCTGATGGGCACTGACCGATGAACCCCAGAGAGCAGATAGCCCAGGAACTCTGCGGCTTCGCTAAAAGCAAAGCCTTTGCGATCCACAATCCCTAGAATCTGAGGATCGTAGCGGTACAGGCCTGCAGTCATGGTTCGCAAGATATTGTTCAGCCGTTCGATGGATTCGGCCTGCCAGAGGGTAAGGCGCTGGGCGTCAGCCTTCTCTAGGCTGGCGAAGGTGCCCAATATTGGGTCCTGAACCGGGTGAATGAGTATCGTCAGGTACAGGTCGTTAATCATCAGTCCAGAGGCATCAAACGTCGCCCGATAGGCAGCATCGAATCGACCAGCAAATGGCTGGGTAAAGGTACTGTCGGGATATTCGGTCACCCGGCGACGGACGACGTGGGAGTACAGGCCAAGTGTTCCCATGGGTAGCCCGCGCAATACGTTATGCAGCGCTTCTATCCATTCCTTTAGTTCGTCTTGCGCATAGGCGTCTGGGGTGCGGCCTGCCACCTTGATGACGGCCAGGTACTCGTGGTTGTCGCAAGCAATAATCTGATCGGTGACGTGGTGAGAGTACGGCAGGTAACGTGATACCAGCCGTTCGTCCACAGCCAAGGTGGCAGCAGCAGTCATGGAGTTTTCCTTTATTTGATGAGGTGGCGCCAGGGCCGGTGTCGGTGATAGCCCTGAAGGGCATAGCTTGATCCGCGCCAGAAGCGCTGGTTGCGGTTGCGACGCCGTGTTTTGAATTCAAGCCAGAGCACGTCCAGCGCCTTATCGTCATCACGGGTGAGGAGGGCAAGTGCGGGTATGACCAGGAAAAGCAATCCCCACCAGGCCAAGCCAGCCATCATGGCGATGATCGCTACGCAGGCGAAGGCTCCGAGCAACAGCGTGGTGGGGATACCCATAAACGTGGCCTTTCGGCCCAGCCCTTTGAAGACGGGATAGGAGTTGGCTGCCATCGCTTACTTCCAGAGCAGTATGACGAGCTCTGCTGCAGAGCCCGCCAACAGCACACCAATGCCCCAACGGATGGCATCGTCCTTGCGCATGACCTCTGCGGAATACAGTACGAAGATAATGACACCGATGATGACGGCGGCAATAGGCAGAATCACATCAAGATTGTCCTTGAGTGTCTGTAGTGTGGATTGCGCCCTGGACAAGCCGCCGATGGACTGTGCAAGTGCAGCCTGATGGATACCTATCAGTAGCCATGCAGTAGTCAGTTTGTTAATCATGCGTAGGAAGGGTGCTGCCATTTTGAGTTGCTTCAGTAGCGACATGGAAAGGCTCCTGCCCCAGGGCGCTGTGTGGCGTTGGGGTCATAGGGGATAGTAGAAAAAGGGAATGTGTGGGTATAGCCCTGCAGGCGTTAGAGCGCCGAGCCTTGGTCAGCTTTTGACTCTGCCTCGTGCTTCTGTACAAAACCGTCGGTCGCTGGGTTCGCGCTGAAACCGTCTGGAGTCCCTTCAACTTGAGCAGGCGCTTCTTGGTCGGGATTCTGTGTTGACGGTGGTTTTGGCGATTCGCCATCCCTTGTGGGGCCAGATGCTTCTGTTTTCAGGGGTGCTAATGCAGGCACCTTGATGTCGGCCTTGGCCAGGACCTTGCCAACATACCCATTGGTGAAGCCGCGCGTGAAGTTGCCGGTGTTGTAGCAAGACAGTGCGGCACGCAAAGCCTGTTGTGGGGCCTTGTGCCGAGATAATGATCGGGCATAGCACTCAGCAAGCACCGTCTGGGCAGCCGCCAGATTGCGGCAGGGATCGAAGACGGTTTTGGTGTCCAGGTTTAGCCAGGCCCAGTTTCGTACGTTGATCTGCCCCAAACCGGCATCGAAGTCGATACCTTGATCAATGAGGCCCTGTGCTGCTTCGGTGGCTTCTGTTAACGTTCGAGGCTGTTGCCGCAGGTGCTTGCCCTTGCGGTTTACGCCGATGGCGTACTGACGGGCGCGAGACTCATGGCTGATCAATGCATGGAGCGTTATCGGGTGAATATTAGGTGCGCAGGCAAGGGCCAGGGCGGCAAGTTCAGCGATCATGGAATGGCCCCTATCAGTGATCGGCCCTATGGCTGGGATCCGTTAGCGAAAAATTCCAGCCGCTGGCCCAAAGTCCGTTATGGTCGGCATCCCATTTGGCTTGCGCTGTCTCGTAATCTTCAACTTTGACCCAGTGCCCGCCCATGGTGGGTCTCCCTACGTAGCGCACAGACAGCTCATGAGTCCAGGAGTGATCGTTGTAAACGACACAATACGTGGGCAATTGATCGAGTGTGACAGTAGGAAGCGAATGGACTTCGTAAACGGTCTGCCCGCTGTCGCCGCCGTACTCGTGCTTACGCCATTTGTAGGCCGTATCGGCATAGGCTTGGTTCAAATATTCTGGGTCGCATTTCCCGGCCCCGCGTGAGATGGCGTCAATGCGTTCTGGCATGCCCTGATCGGTTGATGCTGGGCACTGGGATAGAAAGGAGCGTCTGGCGTCGACGGTTGCTGACCAGTCCAGGCCATGTTTGCTGTATTTTTTGATGTCGAAGTAGTGATCCAGGGATGGGCTGCATTCGTTGGGCCGCAAGCCGGAGGATAGGCACAGCGTTGCTTCGCAGGCTAGGCGAGGGATACCGGTGAGTAGACCATCGGCAGCGACAGCATGGGTGACAGGAGCCAGGACGCAGGCGAGCGCCAGCGCCCCAGCCCGCAGATCGGGAAAGGATTGCATGAAGGTGTCTCCGGGGAAGGGGTACAGCAGATGGCCAGGGAACAGGCCGGGGATGGGTTAGCGTTGGCGCTGCAGATTCTGTTGGGCGATGGCGATCTGTTCAGGCTTGGCCATGGCCCGCACGAGATGGGCGGTTTCGATGGTGGCCTGTCGGGTATCGCGCAACTGCCCCAAGTCGGCCACGATCTGGCGCAGCAGCGTCAATTCTTCCTGCAGCGTGTCGTCAGCGGACAGCCGCCGCCTTATATAGTTAGAGAGGGACAGCCCGGAAAGGGCGGCTGCTTCGCCCAGGCGTGCAGCATGAGACGAGGTCACCCGGATGCGGATGACCTCGGAGAGGGGTTCGTTCATGAGTGGACCTATAGGCGGGGTGACGTAGTGAGCTTGTGTCGGTACAGCAGTTATTGTCTCAAATGTCTTAATCTAGACACAATATGACATATATGGTTAGATGCGTTAGGGTGGGTCTGGTAAAAGCCGCTGATGGCCAGAAGCCGATATCAAATTTATGGTTTAACCGCAGGAGTTTTTTATGGCCGATACGAAAATCGTCTTCGTTGCCTTCGCAATCGAGGATGTACGGATCCGCGACATGATCAAGGGGCAGTCTTTGCATACCGATTCGCCCTTCGAGTACGTCGATATGTCGGTTAAAGAAGCCTATGATGAAGAATGGAAGAAGAAGGTGCGGACCCGTATCCTTCGGTCGGATGGCGTTCTCGTGATCGTCAGCAAGAACTCCCTCAGTTCCAGCGGGCAGAAGTGGGAGATTCAATGCGCCAAGGAAGAGAAGAAGAAAATTCGCGGCATCTGGGCATACAAGGAAGATCGCACGGATCTCGCCGGCGTGAATACAATGGTTTGGACTTGGCCCAATATTGCTGCCTGGATTGATAGCCTCTAATGCGCAAAGCACTTATCGTTGGTATCGACCACTACACTAATGTTTCGCCGCTCTATGGGTGTGTGAACGACTCCTTTGCGGTTAAGGCGATGCTTGATCGACATGCCGATGGGTCGGTGAATTTCGGTGTGAAGCATCTAACCGCCACTGGGCCGAGCGATCCTGTAGAGCGGGATGATCTTCGGCAGGCCATTGAAAGCCTCTTCGCTGATGAAGGTGAAGTGGCGGTCCTTTTCTTTGCGGGGCACGGTCATATCGAAGCAACGGGTGGCTACCTCTGCTCTTCCGATGTGAAGAGCGGAAACGATGGCGTACCATTAGCCGAGATTATGACCATGGCCAACCAGTCGAAAATTCAGAATCGAGTGATCATTCTGGATAGCTGCCACAGCGGTGTCGCAGGAGGAAGCGCGTTGCAGCAGAACATAGCGGAGATCAGCGATGGAGTGACCATCCTCACTGCCTCAACTGCGGAACAGTATGCGACCGAGGAAGATGGGGCTGGGGTCTTTACCAGCTTGTTAGTCGACGCGCTCGGCGGTGCTGCCGCAAACCTTGTTGGGGATGTAACTCCAGGCGGTGTCTATGCGCACGTGGATCAGTCGTTAGGGCCATGGGCCCAGCGGCCTGTTTTCAAAACCAATGTTAAGCGCTTCGTATCTTTGCGGAAAGTGCAGCCTCACTTAGAAGTATCCGAACTTCGTCGGATTTCAGAGCTTTTCCCGGCTCCTGGGTTTCAATTCCAACTCGACCCCACGTATGAGCCAGAGCGGCACGAATCCTGGGCGACGAACCCGCAAGGCATTCCAGCCCCCGACCCGGATCACAACGCGACCTTCAAGATCCTACAGGAATACAACCGCGTAGGGATTGTCGTCCCTGAAGGTGCTCCGCACATGTGGCATGCCGCCATGGAGAGCAAAACCGTCCGTCTTACCGCTCTCGGCGAGCACTATCGGCGGCTAGCGGCAAAAGGATTGATATGAGTACCAGCATGCTTGATAGCACATGGAGCGCAAGCTAGCATAACAATTCTTCTTAGACTGCACCTTAAACGCAGGTCAACATCAAATGGTTAATTGGCCAGTACTTTTTCGGATCAGTATTATCTTTCCAACTGATCCAGTTTCCCCACCAAATCCTCAGCCCTAAGATGCGTATATCGTTTCAGCATCTGCATAGACTTATGTCCGCTGATCGCAGCCACTTCCTGATCTGAAAGCCCGGCCTCCACCAATCGGCTAACCGCTTCATGCCGTAAATCATGAAATCGGAAATCAACTAGGTCAGCCGTTTTCTTGGCGTCATTCCATGCCTTATCAAACAGATAGGACCGTCGGATACCATCACGGCCTGGCTCACCAAAGAACACTAGATCCGTCTCCGATGGCCGTAACGGATTGTCCAGTGCAGCTTGAAACGTGCTTGTCGCGGCCTTGGTCAGCGGCACAGTACGTGGTGATGAGTTCTTGGTATGTTCCAGCCTGACGACACGCTTTTGCATATCCACCTGGCCCACCCGCACCCCTGCAATTTCCGACAGGCGCATCCCGGTTTCCAGCGCGATACGCACTATCCAGCTAAACATCGGATTCGAATAGGCATCCACTGCTGTCAGTAGCCGTTTATTCTCTGCCGATGTTAGCCGTCGGTTACGCCCAGCACCAGGGGCAGGGCGGCGAATATTAGACACTGGATTGAACGGCAGCCCAATGCCCCATTCCTTGATCGCAACGGTGAATAGGTGGCCAAGCAGGGCCAGTTCCAGCCGTACAGTGTTATTGCTACGCGGAACGCGCTTGCCGTCTGCATCCTCATCGCCAGCCAGACGAGCATCACGGTACTGGGCAACAATATCAGCACTTAAGCTAGCGAGCGAATATTTACCCAAATGCTTGATCAGCGCCTGGGATTTCTTATGTTCGCCAATTTGGGTCGATGCTCGCTTAGTTGGGGTAACTTCCCGCAGATAACGTTTCAGCGCCGCTTCAACGGTCATCCGTTCAGCCGGCGCACGATGTATGTACATTCCGCGTACCATTTCATCTTCAGTACGGCGCGCCCAGTCTTCGGCGTCTCTTTTAGTGCGGAAAGTTTTGGCGGTAGCAGGCCAGCCAGTTTTGCGGATTAGTGCCTTCCAGGTACCGGAAGGAGTCTTGACGATAGTGGCCATTTAGGCTCCGGATGATGCTCAACGCTTCACCACTGTACCGAAACTGTACCTAACTCGCAATCTTGGAAAATCCCCCAGTCTTGGGGTAGAGGTCTGAATCCAGCTAAACACTTGTAAACACAGTGTATTTTAAGCTGGTGCCCGGGGCCGGAATCGAACCGGCACGCCTTGCGGCGGGGGATTTTGAGTCCCCTGCGTCTACCAATTTCACCACCCGGGCCTTGGAGCAGAACGCACAACCAACAACCGTGCGCTTGATAGGAAAGAACGCGATTATAGCAGCTTTGCCAACCTTGCAAAATCGCCCCACTCCTCCGAAATCATGGCGGCGGCACGGCCTTGGTGTTGTCGATATTGGTGCATATCGTCAATATATCGGCCGGCTCTTTGCTGATCGACAAATACTTGTGCCCCAGGGTGCTGTTGAAGTAGGCCGATTCGCTTTTCTTCAGGGTAATGATAGTGGCATTCTCGAAATGGATCTGCACGGCGCCGCTCAGCACCATGACGAATTCCTGCCCGGGGTGGCGGATATAGTCTTCGAAGTCTTCCAGCTTGCGCGAGAGGATTTTCGCCTGCATGGGGATCATGATGCGCTGGGCGGAGTCGCCGAACAGGAACTTGATTTCGTAGTTGTCGGTGGAGTAGGTCTTGGGTGTGGCGTCGGCAGAGGTCAGTATGCTGTCGTGCGCGTCGTCGTGGGGCCCTTTGGACTCGAACAGTTCCGACATGTCCACGCCCAGGGCCCAGGAAATGGCCACGAATTTCTCGTAGCTTAGCGAGGTTTGCCCAAGCTCCGCCTTGGACAGGGTCGATAGCGCGACGCCGGATTGCGCGGATAGGGCCTTCAGTGTGAAGCCCTTTTTCTTGCGGATGGCGCGCAGGCGCAGGCCCAGTGCTTCTTTGGAGACGATTTCGGAAAAGGGTTTGGCGGGGTGCGCGCTCATGGCATGCATTGTATAGGTTGGGCTTTATACAAAGTGGCAGGCGGCCTGCTGCTCGCCGTCGATGGTTCGAAGCAGGGGTGTTTCCTGGGCGCAGCGGGCCTGGGCCATGGGGCAGCGTGTGCGGAAGGCGCAGCCCGAGGGCGGGTTCATGGGGCTGGGGATTTCGCCTTCCAGGCGCTGTACGTCGGCCTTGCCGCTAACGTCGGCAAATCGCGGCACGGCGGCGATCAGGGCTTGGGTGTAGGGGTGCCGGGGGTGGTTGAAGATGGCGTCGCGGGTGCCGGTTTCTACGACGCGGCCCAGGTACATGACGGCGACCCGGTGGCTGATGTGCTTGACGACGCTCAGGTCGTGCGAGATGAAAATATAGGTCAGGCCCAGTGATTTCTGCAGGTCGGTCAGCAGGTTGATGACCTGGGCCTGCACCGATACGTCCAGCGCCGACACGGGTTCGTCGCAGACGATGAATTCGGGTTCCAGGGCCAGGGCGCGGGCGATGACGATGCGCTGGCGCTGGCCGCCGGAAAATTCGTGCGGGTATTTTTTCAGGGCCTCGGGCTTGAGGCTGACGAGCTTGAGCAGCTCGGCGATGCGCCGGTCGGCGTCTTTGCGGGCGTAGTTGAAATTGCGCAGGGGCTCCATCAGTATGGATTCGACGCGCATGCGGGGGTTCATCGATGAAAACGGGTCCTGGAAGATGAACTGGATTTTCTTTCTCAGGGCGCGCAGTTCATGGCCCTTCAGGCCGGTGATGTCCTGCTGGTCGAAGCGGATTTCGCCGGCGGATGATTCCAGCAGGCGCGCCAGGCAGCGGCCCAGTGTGGATTTGCCGCAGCCGGATTCGCCGACGATGCTCAGGGTTTCGCCTTTGCGAACGACCAGGGATACGCCGTCGACGGCTTTCAGCAGGGCCGTGCCCTGGCTTTTCTTGACCTTGAAGTATTTCTTCAGGTCGCGGACTTCGACGTAGGGGTGGGGGGCGCCGTGGTCGGCGGGCTGTGTGTGCATAAGGAGTCTCGCTTTGGGTGCGCTTAGTGGCCAGGCAGGCCGTCGCGGCACCAGATGCGGTGCGTGCCGCCCACGGCCAGCTCGGTCAGCGCGCGGCTGGCGCAGGCGTCCAGCGCCTGGCTGCAGCGGGAGTAGAAGGGGCAGCCTTGCGAGTCCGGCGTCATGGTGGGGACGATGCCGGGCAGTTCGACCAGCCGCGTGCTTTCGCCCTGGAAGTCGGAATAGGCGGGCAGGGAATGGATTAGGGCCTGGGTATAGGGGTGGCTGGGCTGGAACAGCACTTCCGCGACGCGGCCTTCTTCTATTTTCTGCCCGGCGTACATCACCATGACGCGTTCGCAGGCCTCGGCCACGACGCCCAGGTCGTGGGTAATCAGAATAATAGCGGTGCCCAGCCTTTGGCGGATGTCGCGCAGAATGTCCAGGATCTGCGCCTGTATGGTCACATCCAGGGCGGTGGTGGGTTCGTCGGCGATCAGGACGTCGGGCTGGCAGGCCAGGGCCATGGCGATCATTACGCGCTGCCTCATGCCGCCCGAGAGTTCGTGGGGGTAGTTGTTCAGGCGTCGCTCGGGGTCGGAGATCTGCACCAGTTTCAGCAGTTCGATGGCATCGGCCCGGGCCTGGCTTTTGGATTTTTTCTGGTGCAGGACAATGGGTTCGATGATCTGCTGGCCGACGCTGAACACGGGGTTCAGCGAGGTCATGGGTTCCTGGAAGATCATCGAAACCTTGTTGCCGCGAATCTTGCGCAGTTCCGCTTCGGATTTGCGCAACAGGTCTTCGCCTTCGAGCAGGATGGCGCCGGTGGCGATTTTGGCGGATTTGCCCAGCAGGCCCATGATGGCCAGAGACGTTACGCTTTTGCCGCAGCCCGATTCGCCGACAATGCCCAGGATCTCGCCACGGCCCACGTGGAACGACAGGTTCTTCACGGCCACGACGGAGCGTTCCAGCCCCTGGAAATGCACGCTCAGATTCTGCACATCGAGTATTTTCTTGCGGGTGTCGTGCATGGGCGATCCTATATTTTCTTGGCCAGCTTCGGGTCCAGCATATCGCGCAGGCCGTCGCCCAGCATATTGATGGCCAGCACCGTCACGGCCAGGAACAGGCCCGGAAACAGGATGATATGGAAGGCGATGGCCAGGTAGTTGCGGCCCTCGGCCATGATGTTGCCCCAACTGGGAATCTGCGGCGGAATGCCCACCCCCAGGAAACTCAGGACCGCTTCGGTGATGATGGCCGAGGCGGCGATAAAGGTGGCCTGCACCATCAGCGGCGCGAACAGATTGGGCAGGATGTGCTGCACCAGAATCTTGGGCGTGCGCGAGCCCAGCGCCACCGCCGCTTCCACATAGGGCTGGTTGCGGATGATGATGACCAGCGCCCTGACAAGGCGTACGACGCGGGGAATTTCCGGAATCACGATGGCGAAGATGACGGTGGCCAGGCCGCCGCGAAAGGCGGCCATCAGGGCAATGGCCAGCAGCACTCCGGGGATGGCCATCAGGCCGTCCATGATGCGCATGATGAACATGTCGATGTGCCGGAAGTAGCCGGCGATCATGCCTATGGCCACGCCCGCAGCGACGCTGATGAACGAGACGGCGATGCCCACGATCAGCGACACGCGCGAGCCCCAGAGGGTGCGGGCGTACACGTCGCGGCCCAGGCCGTCGGTGCCGAAGAAGTGCGCCAGCGAGGGCGGCTTCATGCGCGCCAGCGGATCGATGTCGAGCGGGTCGATGCGGCTCAGCCAGGGGGCGGCCACGGCAATGAAGGCCAGCAGCAGCAATACCAGCATGCCCAGGTACATCATGGGATGCTGTCTGAAGGAATAATAAAAGCGGGTTCGCAATTTCATGGGATGGGTACCTGTGGTCCGGCGGCGCTATTGGTCGACGCGGGGGTCGAACAGGCGATAAGACAGGTCTACCACCAGGTTGATCAGCACATACACGGCCGATGCCAGAAGCAGGATGCCCTGGATGACGGGGTAGTCGTGGCTGAGTACGGAATCGACGGTCAGCCGCCCGATGCCGGGAATGGCGAACACGGTTTCGGTGACGACCACGCCGCCGATCAGCATGGCGATGCCAACCCCCACGGTCGTGACGATGGGGTTGGCGGCATTCTTGAAGGCGTGCCAGATGATCTGCCGGCTGCCCAGGCCTTTGGCGCGGGCGGTGCGGATGTAGTCTTCCGACAGGGCTTCCAGCATGGTGGCGCGGGTCATGCGCGTGATGAGCGCCATATAGATCAGGCCCAGCGACACGCAGGGCAGCACCAGGTGGCTGATGTAGGCGCCCAGCCCTTGCGCGTAGGTTCGGTAGCCCTGCACCGGCAGCCAGCCCAGCTTGATGGAAAACACATAGACGAAGCCGTAGGCGATCAGGAACACGGGCACCGAGAAAGCCAGCACCGACAGGAACATGACCAGCCTGTCGGTGATTGCGCCGGCCCGCCAGGCGGCCAGGATGCCCAGCGGGATGGCGGCGAGTACGGCAAACAGGATGGTGAACAGGGCAATCGACAGGGTCGGGCCGGCGCGCTGGCCGATCAGCTTAAGCACCGGTTCGCCGGTGGTAATGGAGGTGCCCAGGTCGCCCTGCAGCACATGCGCCGACCAGGTGCCGAACTGCACCAGCAGAGGCTTGTCCAGGCCCAGGTTGGTCCTGATTTTCTGTATGTCGTCGGCGGTCGCCTGGTCGCCCGCCATGACGGCGGCGGGGTCTCCGGGCGAAATGTGTATCAGCAGGAACACAAAGACCGCCACCACCAGCATGACCGGTATGGTTGAAAGCAGTCGTCTCAATACATAAAGCACGTTATGGATTCCTTTCTGTTGCTTTGTGTCCTGCCGCGAAGGCGCGGTCTATTTGGTTTTCTCCACGTTCCACATGACCGCGATGCCGGATTTCATGGGCGTGTAGTCTTTCAGGCCGCGCGTGGCGAAGACCTGCTTGTATTCGCCCCACATGACATAAGGCACGCTCTGGTAGGCCTCGACCTGGATGTCGGCCGCCAGCGCCTTGCGTTTTGCGGCGTCCGATGTTTGCATGAATTGCGTGCGCAGTTCGTCGAGTTTCTTGTCGCAGGGCCAGCCGGGCAGGCTGTTGCCGCAGGCGGCCGCCAGCCAGGGGCTGGCCAGCGGATTGTTGATGTCGAAGTAGCCGGCCTGGGTCAGGAAGATGTTCCAGCCGCCTTTGTCGGGGGCGTCCTTCTTGATGCGGCGCGCCGACAGCGTGGCCCAGTCCATCGATTGCACATCGACGTTCACGCCGGCTTTCTTCAGGTTCTGGGCGATGACCAGCGTGGCGGGTGCGATCACCGTGTCGGTGGGATGCAGCACCACGACTTTTTCACCGTGGTAGCCGGCTTCTTTCAGCAGTTCCTTGGCCTTCTCGATATCCATGTTCTTAAAGGGCGCCGCGCCGGCATCAGTGGCGTAGGGCGAGCCGCAGGAGTACAGCGAGGGGCAGTACTTGACGCGATATTTTTCAGGAACGCCGACCGCGGCCAGGTATTCGTTTTGATTCACCAGGTAATACAGGACCTGCCTGGCCTTGGGGTTGTTGAAGGGCGGGAACAACTGGTTGGGAACCATCAGGCCTTCGGACGAGACCGAAGTGCTCAAGGTAATGTCCTTGTTCCCTTCCAGCACCGGCAGGAAGTCGGGCGAAACCTGTTCGATCATGTCCACTTCGCCGTTCATGAGCGCAGCCGTGGCCGTGTTGCCGTCGGGAATGTAGTTCCATTCCACGCGGTCGACTTTCACAACCTTGCCGCCGGCCAGGCCGTCGGCCGGTTCGGCGCGCGGAACGTAGTTGGGGTTCTTCACATAGACCGCCTTGCTGCCGGGCACCCATTCGTCTTTCTTGAACAGGAAGGGGCCGGAACCGACCATTTCCTTGATCGCGACGCTGGGCTCGGTATCGGCCAGCCGCTTGGGCATGATGAAGAGCGCATAGCCAGAGGGCTTGGCAAAGCCGTCGAGCACAAAGCCGAATGGCTCGTTGAGAGTCAGTTCGAAGGTCTTGGCGTCCACCGCCTTGAACTGCGCGCCGGCCTTCATCATGGCCTTGCCCAGGGAATCTTTCTTGGCCCAGCGTTCGATCGATGCGATGCAGTCTTCGGCGGTGACGGGTGTGCCGTCGCTGAACATCAGTTTGTCGCGCAGGGTGAACGACCACTTCTTGCCGTCGGCGGAGGTCGACCATTTGTCGATCATTTCGGGCTTGATGTCCCCTTTGCTGTCCTGGGCGAACAGGGTGTCGAAGACCATGTAGGCGTGATTGCGCGTGATGTACGCGGTGGTGAACATGGGGTCGAGAATCTTCAGGTCGCCGTTGGGCACCAGTTTCAGCGTGGTGGCCGAGGCGGTGCCAAGCAGCGCGCCGCTTATCAGCAGGCCCAGCGCCAGTTTTTTGTAGAAGCCGTATGGTTTTGCTTTCATGTCATTCCTCTCTGGATATATTCGTTTTGGAGCGATCAGTGTTCTTGCCGGCGGACGGGCCATTTCGGGAAGCGGACCTTCTTGTATTTCAGGATGGCCAGGTCCCTGGGTACCGACCCCGGCGAGTCGACGTAAATAATGTTGCGGGAGACTTTTGAGAATTCGGCCTGGAAATGCTGTGAGGACTTGACCACGATCAGTTTCTGCCTGGCCAGGTCGATGCCGAACTGGGTGAACAGGTCTGTGCCTATGGCCTGGTTCCGGGCCGTGACCAGCACAATGGTGATGCCTTCCACCTCGATGACTGCCACGTTGCCGAGCCGCGACGGCGAGCCGGACAGCCCGGTCATGATGGCTTCTTTTTTCAGTTCCTTGACCACGCACACCACGTCCACGGGATTGCCGGAGGCGGGCGAGGTTTTCCCGCCGATGCGCAAGGGCAGGCGCGCGCCCACGCCCGCGTCCTGGCAGATCTGGATGGCGACCGGATCCCAGAGCGGCCCGAGCACCACGTCCTTGACATGGCGCTTCAACAGTTCTTCAAGAATGAAGGTCGAATCGCCGGCTGCTCCGCCGCCGGGATTGTCGGCCGAGTCCGCCAGTATGGCGGGGAATACCGGGCCGACGAGGGCCTGGTCGATGGCCGCCGAAACGCTGGGGTAAGGCGCCTGGAGGCGGTCGCGGAATTCGATGATTTCCTGGCCCAGTTGTTGGGCCAGGGCGGCGGCCTTGGCGGGGTCGTCGTCGGTATACACAATGACTTTGGTGCCCATTTCCGGCACATCGCCCCAGGGAAAGCTCTGGGCAATCGAAATGGAAATGATGCCGGGCTGTTTTTCAAGTTCGAACAGGCGGTCCACGAAGCTGCGCATGGGTTCGCGGGAGGTATGCATCATGGACGCCATCTCGCAGTCGAACACGGCGACGCTGGGCTTGATCTTGCCCTGCTGCATGGCCACGCAGTGGTCGACCAGATCTAGGCCGCGATCGAGAATGTCGGTGTGGGGGTATTCCTTGAAGCAGATCAGCAGGTCGGCGCTGTCGGCCATGAGCGGCGTGAAATGGCAGTGCGGATCGAGCTCGGCGCCTATCACCACCTCTTTGCCGACGATGGCGCGCACGCGGCTGAGAATATCGCCTTCGCAGTCGTCGTAGCCGTCGGCGACCATGGCGCCGTGCAGCCCCAGCAGCACGATATCGACTTTGCCGGCTTTTTTAAGGTCGGCCAGGATTTCATCGCGTAGGGTTTCGTAGGCGTGGCGGGTGGTCAGGCCCGCCGGCATGGCTCCGGCCGCCGTGCCTTCCACGACCTGCCAGTCGGTGCCCTTGGCGCGCAGCCGGGTTGCCCAGGTGGGGCCGGCAAAATGCATCATCTGGTCGGGATGTTGCCCGGCGGGAAAATAGCCGCGGGCATGAAAACAGTCCAGGCCGGTGGGGATGGGCGAGAAGGTATTGGTTTCGGTTGCGATCGCTGCGGTGAATATTTTCATGCTGGGCTGCCAGGTAACAGGGGAAGAGTTCAAACGACGGGGGCCGGCCGGAAGCGGCGCGGCGACATGATTTCGGGGCGGATCCGTTCGGCGGCCAACGATGGGTCGAGCGCCTGGCCGAGCACCAGGTTGCTGGCCAGGAGCGAGGCGGCCACGCAGGTCTGGATGCCGTATCCGCCCTGCGCCACCAGCCAGAAGAATCCGGTTTGTTCAGGATCCCAGCCCATGACAAGTTCGCCGTCCGGCACAAAGCTGCGCAGGCCGGCCCACACATGGCTGGGCCGGCGGATTTCCAGGGTGGTGGCCGACTGGATGCGGTCGATGCCGATGGCGATATCGAGCTCTTCGGGCACCACATCGTGGGGCTCGACCGGGTCTTCGTTGGCGGGCGAACCCAGCAGCTGCCCGGCGTCTGGTTTGAAATAGAAGCTGTTGTCGATATCGACCACCGCCGGCCAGTGTTCCGTGTCGGGGTAGGCGTCGGCCTTGAAGGTAAAGGCCGAACGCCGCTTGGGCTGCAGGCCGACGGGCTGCACGCCAAAGAGCGCGGCAACGCTGTCGCCCCAGGCGCCCGCGGTGTTGATGACCGACGACACGGTTAGATCGCCGTGGCCCGCCAGGCTGAGGTTCCAGGCCTGGCCCTGGCGCCGGGCGGCCGTGACGCGCGTGCCGAGCAGGATTTCGGCTCCGGCCTGCCGGGCGCCCTTCAGGAAGCCCTGGTGCAAGGCGTCGACATCGATGTCTTTGGCGTCGGATTCTTCGATGGCGCCGATCAGGTCCTGCGCTTTCACGCAGGGGACTTTGGCCAGGACGTGGCTGCTGGAAACCCGCTCGACGCTGGCCCCGCAGGCCCGCAGATCCTTGAGCGTTTCCTCCAGCAGGGTTTCCTGGCCCCGGTGCGCAATATAGAGAACGCCGCGATCCTTGATCAGTTCGTGCGTGCAGAAGTTAGGCGGCGGCGATTCCAGGAAGGCGCGGCTGGCCCGGGTCAGGGCCTGTATGGTCGGCGTGCCGTAGCTTTCCATGAACATGGCGGCCGAGCGCCCTGTGGAATGGTAGCCGGCCTGTTTTTCCTGTTCGATCACCAGCACGCTGGCCTGCTGCGCAGCCAGCCTGTAGGCCAGTGACGCGCCGGCAATGCCGGCGCCGATGATTAAATAGTCGTAGTGTTGCTTGAGCATGGATAAGCGGCTGTTGCGTCCTGTGGTGTGGCTTCAGCGCCTGATCGAGGCTGCGGCGGGCGATGCCTGGATGGGGCCGGGCAGGCGGGTACCGTGGCGCTGGCGTGGAAAATTATCTGATATGAGAATTTTCGAATATGAGAATTCTTGAACAAATCGACGCCAGGGTCAATACGAAACAGTTGGTGATTACCCTAGGGCCAGTGCGGCTGCCCTTTTCGCGTTGACAGGCCCTAGGCCTTTTGGCGCAGGGCGCCTGTCAGGCCCGCCGCTATGATCAGGACCGCGCCTATATAGCTGAACTGGTCGGGCAATTCGCCCCAGACGAGCCAGCCGAAGAACGTGGCCCATAACAGGCCCGAGTAATCGAAGGGGGCGACCACAGAGGCCGGGGCCAGGCGAAAACCCTGGGAAATCAGGCTGACCCCCAGTGTGCTGAAAATGCCGATGGCAAAGATGCTTATCCAGTCGCCGCCGGCAACGGGCTGCCACAGCCACGGCATCAGGACGATGCTGAACACGACTTGGGGCAGGACGGAATAAAACATCAGCGTGGGGAAGCTGTGGCCTGCGTCGATGCGCCGCGCGCTGACCATCATGCAGGCGTAGGTAAGAGCCGTTATCAGCGGGTAGATCGAGGCAAGCTGGAAGGCGCTGCTGCCGGGGCGGACGATGATCAGCACGCCTGTAAAGCCCAGGGCGACGGCTATTGTGCGGTAGATATCGAGCTTTTCTTTCAGGAGCCAGGCGGACAGCAGCACGACAAAGACCGGCGCGGCATAGGCAATGGCGGTGGTTTCGGCCAGTTGCAAATGCACCAGCCCCTGATAGAAGGCGCAAGCCCCGACCACATTCAGCAGGCCGCGCCAGGCATGCAGGTTCAACTGGCGGGTGCGCAGGGTCCAGCGCCCGCCCAGGCTCAGGGCCAGCGCGGTGACCAGCGGCAGCGCGACCGCCGAGCGCAGGAAAAGGATTTGCAGGGCGTTATAGCGGCCGTCCAGGGATTTGACCGCGGCGTCGCTCAGGCTCAGCGCCAGGGTGCCCAGGAGCAGACAGCAGATACCGGCATTGATGTTCGGCGTGGTCTTGGACATAGGGATAATCGGAAAATGGGGTTGTACCGCGGTAGCCGGGCCGGATCATGATAGCGTGTTGCGCCGGCAAACCATGCCGTGCCGGAAGTATTATCGGTATTGCAATGCGCGGGGATGGGCTCTTGAAAATTGCGCCTTCGCCCCCATATACAAACCTGTTCGGCCCGCCAGGCGGGCTTCTGTCCATTAAATCATTTACTAATTCAAAGATTATGAGCGAATCCGATACTTCCGTTCAAGGCGCCGAAACACTGGGTTTCCAGGCCGAGGTCAAGCAACTGCTGCATTTGATGATTCATTCCTTGTACAGCAACAAGGAAATCTTCCTGCGCGAGCTGGTATCCAATGCGTCGGATGCGTGCGATAAATTGCGCTTCGAGGCCATAGACCAGCCGGATTTGCTGCAAGGCGATACCGATCTGCGCATTCGAGTGGAATACGACAAGGCGCAACGCACGGTTACGATTTCCGATAACGGCGTGGGCATGTCGCGCGACGAGGCGGTGGCCAACCTGGGCACGATAGCGCGCTCGGGCACCAAGGAATTCTTTTCGCATCTGACCGGCGACAAGCAAAAAGATGCGCAGCTGATCGGCCAGTTCGGCGTGGGTTTTTATTCTTCGTTCATTGTGGCCGAAAAAGTGTCGGTGCTGAGCCGTCGCGCCGGCGCGGTGGAAACCGATGCCATCTTGTGGGAATCGGACGGCCAGGGCGAATTCTCGATCATGCAGGTCGAGAAAGCCGATCGCGGCACCTCGGTTACCTTGTATCTGCGCGAAGGCGAAGACGACTTTCTAAGCGGCTGGAAACTGCGCGAAGTGCTGCGCCGCTATTCCGATCATATCTCGCTGCCTATTCAGATGCTGAAGGAAGAATGGGACAGCGAAAAATCCGAGCAGGTCAAGAAGACCGAATGGGAAACCGTCAATCAGGCCAATGCCTTGTGGACGCGCGGCAAGTCCGATATTACCGACGAGCAGTACCAGGAGTTCTACAAGCATATTGGGCACGATTTCGACAACCCCCTGGCCTGGACGCATAACCGGGTCGAGGGCCGCAGCGAATATACGCAGTTGCTGTACATCCCCAAGCATGCGCCCATGGATCTCTGGGATCGCGAAGGGCGGCGCGGTGTCAAGCTGTACGTGAAACGCGTCTTCATCATGGACGATGCCGAACAGCTCCTGCCCATGTATTTGCGCTTTGTGCGCGGCGTGATCGATTCGTCTGACCTGCCTTTGAATGTGTCGCGCGAAATCCTGCAGGAAAGCCGCGACGTGCGCGTGATCCGCGAGGGTTCCGCCAAGCGGGTATTGTCCCTGCTGGAGGATCTGGCGGAAAACAAGCCGGAGCAGTATGCCGAGTTCTGGGAACAGTTCGGCCAGGTGCTCAAGGAAGGTACGGGCGAAGATGCCGCTAATAAAGAGCGCATCGCCAAGCTGTTGCGGTTTGCCTCCACGCAGGCCGATAGCGCCGCGCAAACCGTGTCTTTTGCCGATTATGTCGGTCGCCTGAAAGAAGGGCAGGACAAAATCTATTACGTCAGTGCCGATTCCTACGCGGCGGCCAGCAACAGCCCGCATCTGGAGATTTTCCGCAAGAAAGGGCTGGAAGTCCTGCTGCTGTCCGACCGCGTAGACGAATGGATGCTGTCGCATCTGCGCGAATTCGAGGGCAAGTCGCTGGTGTCGATCGCCAAGGGCGGCCTGGACCTCGATCAGCTGGCCGACGAAGACGAGAAAAAGCATCAGACCGAAGTCGCCGAAACCTTCAAGCCTTTGATCGAACGCCTGAAGACCTCGCTGGCCGACAGAGTGAAAGACGTGCGGGTGACCGTGCGCCTGGTGGATTCGCCGGCCTGCGTCGTGGTCGATGAAAACGAGCTCAGCCCGCACCTGATGCGCATGCTGCAGGCGGCCGGGCAGGAAGCGCCGCAGGTCAAGCCGATATTGGAAATCAATCCCGAACACGCCTTGATCGGTCGCGTGCAGGATGCGGCCGACGGCGATTTCGGCGAATGGGCCCAGTTGCTGCTGGACCAGGCCATGCTGGCCGAAGGCGCACACCTGGCCGACCCGGCCTCGTTCGTCAAGCGCATGAACCGTTTGCTGCTCAATACCTGAACGGGTGGGCGCAAGGCCCGCCCCTACGCTTGATGCGTGAATATTGTCGATTCACCGTAGCGGCGGCCCTGGTGGCCGCCCCTCGTTGACGTATCGTGACGTGTACGGGCGCAAGGCCGCCCTTACCAGCCTTGGCGCTGTCGACAAATTCAATTAAACCGGTGGCATCTGCCTTTTGAACCAGCCGCACTCTTGCCCGAAACGGCCCCAGTCGAAACCGGGGCCGGGGTCGGTCTTGCGGCCGGGGGCAATGTGTTCGTGGCCGCGCACCGCCTTCAAGGCATGCCGGCAACGCAGGGCCGAATTCAAGTCGGCCAGCGTCCGGTACTGGTCTTCGGTATAGGGCGTGCAATCGGTGCCTTCCAGCTCGATTCCGATGGAAAAATCATTGCAGCGCTCGCGGCCTTCAAAAGACGATACGCCGGCATGCCAGGCGCGCTGGTCGCTTGAGACGAACTGCACCACCGTGCCGTCGCGGCGCACGAAAAAATGCGCCGACACCCGCAGGCCGCGCAGGCGCGGCAGCCAGGGATGGGTGGAGTAATCGAGGCGGTTCAGAAATAGATCGACCACTTCCGTGCCGCCGAATATTCCCGGAGGCAGGCTGATATTGTGGACGACCAGCAGGATGGGATCGATGCCTTGCGGGCGTGTATCGTGATTGGGCGAGGGGGCGTGGGCTACTTTCGGGTGGTGCCGCAGCCAGCCGTGGCGGTCCAGCGCCAGCGGGCTCACGAGCGTACGCCCAGCTTGGCATGCTCCTGGCTGCACCAGGTCTGGCCGTTGATGAGAACGGCTTCGGAACGCGGCATGTGTATGCCGCAGTGGGCGCAGCGCACCATGGATTCAGGATGCTGGATGGGCGGGGCGCCGCGGCGGGCCGCCTGCTTGGGCTGGCGGGTGCCCGCCTGGTTGTTGGCATTGTGTTGCGCCAGGATGCGGGCCAGCAGCATGCCGCCGACGATCAGCACTATCCAGAATAATACTTTTCCCACTTTAACCTCGTTGCAGTATGACTTCGAGCACGAATCGGCTGCCTGTATAGGCGAGCAATAAAAAGGCAAACCCCACCAGCGTCCAGCGCAGGGCAATGCGGCCGCGCCAGCCCCGCGCATAGCGGCCCAGCAGCAGGCCCCCGAAGGTCAGCCACGACAACAGGGTGAACACGGTTTTGTGATCCAGGGGAAACATTTTCCCGGTCAGGCCCATGGAAACGATGGCGCCGGAAATGACCGCCAGGGTCAGGACGAAAAAACCTATCCAGATCAGGCGAAACAGCAGATGCTCCTGCACCAGCAGGGGCGGCATGGAGTCGAGCGCCCGGCTGATGAAATTGCGGTTGGCTTCCTGTTCGACGGGACGGTGCAGATGGCGGTCCAGCGCGATCATGAGTATGGCGTGCAGCGCGGCAATGGTGATAAGCCCGTAGGCGGTCAGCGCAATAAGCAGGTGCGCGCGCAATCAGTCGTTGTGAGCGTGAGCCACGATATAGCCCTGCGGAAACACGGCGGCGACCAGCGAGACGAGCGTGACCGCGGGGAGTAAAATGAGCAGCAGCCCATCGATGCGCAAGATCAGGCTTTCGAGCCAGAATATGATCATGCCTACCCATATGGCGGCCGACATGCCCAGCGCCCAGCTCAGGCGCAGGCTGTTGTCCAGAAGGATGGACTGATGCAGCGCTATGCCGTGCAGGACGATGGCGCTAAGCAGGCATATCCGCCCGACTTTGCCGGCATGGGCCTGGGCGCCGCCAAGGGTGAGGGGGCGCCAGAGCGAAATGGCCAAAATGGCATAAGCCAGCGCGGCTAACGAGTGAAATACAATGCCTGCAGACATATTCCCTGAAGTTCTGATTTGACCGGGTAGGGCATAATGCCCGCTTAAGGCGATTTTAGACCTTATCCCCAGAGATCAACTAGTTTAAGCGAAACAATCGTTATGCTCGACAATCTGACTCAACGCCTGTCGCGCGTGGTGAAAACCATGCGGGGCGAGGCCCGGCTTACCGAAGCCAATACTCAAGAGATGCTGCGCGAAGTGCGCATGGCGCTGCTCGAGGCCGATGTGGCCTTGCCCGTGGTGCGCGATTTCGTCGCCCGCGTGAAAGAGCGGGCGCTGGGCCAGGATGTCGTGGGCAGCCTGAACCCGGGCCAGGCGCTGGTGGGGGTGGTGCATAAAGAATTGACGTCCCTGATGGGCGGCGACCAGAGCGCCGAAGCCGGCGAGCTTTCGCTGGCGGCCCAGCCGCCCGCGGTGGTGCTGATGGCCGGCCTGCAGGGCGCGGGCAAGACCACCACAACCGGCAAGCTCGCCAAATGGCTGAGCGAAGGCGGCCACAGCCAGAATGGGCGCAAGACCGGCAAGAAAAAAGTGCTGGTGGTCAGCGCCGACGTGTATCGTCCGGCCGCCATCGAGCAGTTGAAAATGGTGGCCGAGCAGGTCAAGGTCGATTTCCTGCCTTCCGATACCTCGCAAAAGCCCGAAGACATTGCGCGTGCAGCGCTCGATCATGCCAAGCGCTACCACTACGATGTATTGATCGTCGATACGGCCGGGCGCCTGGGCATCGACGAGGTCATGATGCGCGAGATCCGCGCTCTGCACGATCTTTTGAACCCCATAGAAACCCTGTTTGTGGTGGATGCCATGCAGGGCCAGGACGCGGTCAATGTGGCCAAGGCCTTTGCCGATGCCCTGCCGCTGACCGGTGTGGTGCTGACCAAGCTCGACGGCGATGCGCGCGGCGGCGCGGCCCTGTCGGTGCGCCATGTTACCGGCAAGCCTCTCAAGTTTGTCGGGGTATCGGAAAAACTCGACGGCCTCGAGCCTTTCCATCCGGAACGCATGGCGCAGCGCGTGCTGGGCATGGGCGACATCGTGTCCCTGGTCGAGCAGGCGCAGAAAAATGTCGATATGGCCGAGGCGCAAAAGCTGGCGGCCAAGATCAAGTCGGGCAGCCGCTTCGATTTGAACGATTTTCGCGACCAACTGCAACAGGTCAAGAAAATGGGCGATATGGGTTCGCTGCTTGAAAAGCTGCCGGCCCAGTTCGCGCAGGCGGCCGGGCAGTTGCAAGGCGGCCAGGCCGAGAAACAGCTGCGGCGCACGGAAGGCATATTGAATTCGATGACGGCCGCCGAACGGGTCAAGCCCGAACTGCTCAAGGCGTCGCGCAAGCGCCGTATCGCGGCCGGCGCGGGCGTGCCCGTGCAGGAAGTCAATCGCCTGCTGGCGCAGTTCGACCAGATGCAGGGCATGATGAAGCAAATGAAAAAAGGCGGCATGGCCAAAATGATGCGCGCCATGGGTGGCCTGAAAGGCCTGGGCAAAGGCGGTTTCGGGGGCATGCGCTAGGCAGCTTGCCGGTTCGGGCGGGCACAAGGCCCGCCTCTACGAAGCCACTGCTCGGCGACGGGCGATGGGTGCTTCCACGTTTTGTGGCCCGCCCCTGTCGATTCAGCTACTCCTTCATGTTTCGCGAGCCCACGTCTACTGGCTGTAGCGGTCGGTGGCGGCGAGCAGCTTGGCCAGAATGCCGGGTTCGTCGAAGGCGTGCCCGGCATCGGGCACCAGGTGGAACTCGGCCTGGGGCCAGGCCTTGTGGAGCTCCCATGCGGTTTTCGCCGGCGTGCAGGCATCGTAGCGGCCCTGGATAATAATGCCGGGTATATGCTGCAGCACATGGGCGTTATTCAGGAGCTGTCCTTCTTCCAGCCAGCCTTTGTGCACAAAATAATGATTTTCGATGCGTGCAAAGGCCAATGCCGAGTCGTCGCCCGCATGCGACTGCTGGTGTTGCGGGCTGGGCAGCAGGGTGATGGTCTGGCTTTCCCATTGGCTCCAGGCGTGGGCGGCTTCGAGCTGGATGCTGCGATCGGGGCTGGTAAGACGCTTGCGGTACGCCGCGATCAGGTCGCCGCGCTCTTTGGGCGGGATCGGCGCAAGGTATTGTTCCCACAAGTCGGGAAAGAGCCACGATGCGCCTTCCTGGTAGAACCAGTGCAATTCGGTTTGCCGCATGGCGAAAATGCCGCGCACCACAAGTTCGCTCACGTGCGACGGATGGGTCTGGGCATAGGCGAGCGCCAGGGTCGACCCCCATGATCCGCCAAACACCAGGCTTTTTTCCGCTGCCAGGATTTCGATCCGCAAGCGCTCGATATCGGCCACCAGATGCCAGGTCGTATTGTTTTCAAGGCTGGCATGCGGGGTCGAGCGGCCGCAGCCGCGTTGATCGAACAGCAGCACTTTGTAGCGTTCGGGATTGAACAGGCGGCGGTGCGCCGCCGAACAGCCGCTGCCCGGGCCGCCATGCAAAAAAATGGCGGGCTTGCCCGCCGGGTTTCCGCATAGTTCCCAATAGATGCGGTGTCCGTCTTCCGTGTCCAGAAAGCCTTGCCGGTAGGGCTGTATTTCAGGGTACATTGCTTCCCTTTTAGCGTTATCAGGCCCTAGGCCTGGCGCGTGAAAATCAGGTCCCAGACGCCATGCCCAAGACGCAGCCCGCGTGTTTCGAATTTGGTCTGGGGGCGAAAATCGGGCCGCGGCGCATAGGCCTCGCAGGTGTTGCACAAGCTTGGTTCGGCGCCCAGCACCTCCAGCATTTGTTCGGCATAGTTTTCCCAGTCGGTGGCGCAATGGATATAGCCTCCGGGGGCCAGGCGGCTGGCCAGCAGTGCGATAAACGGGGGCTGGATCAGACGGCGCTTGTGGTGGCGCGTTTTGGGCCAGGGGTCGGGAAAATAGATGTGTATGCCCGCCAGGGAATCCGGCTCGAGCATATTGCGCACGACTTCCACGGCATCGTGCTGGATGATGCGTATGTTTTGCAGCCCCGATGTTTCAATTCTTTTAAGAAGAGCCCCTACGCCGGAGTTGAAAACCTCGATACCCAGGAAATTGTCGCCTGGGCGCGATGTGGCTATTTTCTCGGTGGTTTCGCCCATGCCAAAACCGATTTCGAGTATTGTCGGCGCAACCCGGCCAAAGGTCTGGTTGAAACTCAGGGTCGAGGTTCGATAGGGCAGCGCCCACAAGGGCATCAGGCGGTCGAGTGCTTCTTTCTGCCCTGGCGTGATATGGCTGCGGCGGTGCACAAAGCTGCGGATATGGCCGGGCTGCCCCGCCGGCGGCTCGCCCGTCGCGCCGGGGGCCTCGTTGTTCAAGGGATCGTCGTTCGTATTCATAAGCTGAATTGTAGTGATTGCGGGCCGTTCTTTCACGCTTGTCCGTGAAGAAAAAGCGCGGGGCTTGCGTAACAGTTGGAAGCTGGCGCTATAATGCCTGCGCTGTACGATTGGCTCCGCGTCAATTCACCAGCCTTTGCGGGTGTAGTTCAATGGTAGAACGGCAGCTTCCCAAGCTGCATACGAGGGTTCGATTCCCTTCACCCGCTCCATCGCCTCGATCCACGGAGCTGTGGCCGTCTACTGAAATTCCCTCACGATGGTTCTTCCGCAAGCTTGTCTTGTGTTTTCGTATTGAAGTCGTCGGCGTCGTGGCGTTCGTGCAGTTGCGTGGAAAGATCGCCCGATACGCGATTGACCATGCGCCCGCGAATCACTGCGGGCCGCTCCAGGATTGTGTCGGCCCAGCGCTGTATGTGCTTGTAGTCCTGCACCGACAGGAATTCGGCCGCGCCGTACTGCCAGCCCTTGACCAGGCCGCCGTACCAGGGAAACACCGCGATGTCGGCGATGGTGTAGTCGGCCCCGCTCAGGAACTCGCTTTCGGCCAGGCGGCGGTCCAGCACATCGAGCTGGCGCTTGACCTCCATGGCATAGCGATCGATGGCGTATTCGATCTTGGTCGGCGCATAGGCGTAAAAGTGACCGAAGCCTCCGCCCAGATAGGGTGCGCTGCCCATCTGCCAGAACAGCCAGGACAGGCATTCGGCGCGGGCTGGCTGTGTGGTGGGCAGCAAGGCGCCGAACTTTTCGGCGAGGTAGACCAGGATCGCGCCGGACTCGAACACCCGCACGGGTTCCGGGCCTGAACGGTCCATCAGCGCCGGGATCTTGGAGTTGGGGTTCACTTCGACGAAACCGCTGCTGAACTGCTTGCCCTCGCGGATCTTGATCAGCCACGCGTCGTACTCGGCGCCGGAGTGGCCCAGAGCCAGCAGCTCTTCCAGCATGATGGTGACTTTCTGGCCGTTGGGCGTGGCGAGCGAATAGAGCTGCAGCGGGTGGCGCCCCACCGGCAAGGCCTCGTCGTGGGTCGGGCCGGCGATCGGCCGGTTGATGCTCGCGAAGTTGCCGCCATTGGGCTTGTTCCAGGTCCAGACCTTCGGGGGGGTGTACTCAGGGGTATCTGTCATATTTCATCTCCAGAAAAAACAAAGAGCTCTCGGCCATCATGTCGATCATAGCGTTGTGAGGGCAAGCCTCGATGACCCACTTTATTGCGCCTGCTTACCGACGGTAGTAGACTGTAGTACATTTTCTACGCCATGGTTGACCCGTGGCGTATCTGATCAATCAAGGAGGTCTCACTGTGCGCAAGACCAACAAACAGGCACTCGACCAGCATGCGGGACGCACAAGGGCTCCGAACAACTATCAGTTTATTGCCTAAGCCGCATGTTACGCCGTAGCGCATGGTCGAGGGCAGAAAACACAGGTCTTACGAAAGACGCCAGGGACACGTCCGGCAAGGAAGCCATTGTCGAATTCCGGGGGGTATGGAAACGCTTTGGCGATCTGGAAGTTCTAAAAGATATCAATCTGGCCGTCGGGCGAGGCGAGGTGGTGGTGGTCATTGGCCCCTCCGGGGCAGGCAAGTCCACCCTGTGCCGAACAATCAACAGGCTGGAAATCATCGACAAAGGATCGATATTCGTCGACGGCAAGCCTCAGCCGGTCGAGGGAACAGAGCTATACGAATTCCGCGCCGGGATTGGAATGGTCTTTCAATCCTTCAATTTGTTTTCACATAAGTCGATTCTGGAAAACGTGACGCTGGCGCCGCGTAAAATCCTCGGGCAAGACAGAGCCTCGGCGCAGGCCAATGCTTACCGTCTACTCGACATGGTCGGAATCCGCTCGAAGGCGAATTCGATGCCGGCGCAACTTTCAGGAGGCCAACGCCAGCGCGCGGCAATCGCTCGCGCCCTCGCGATGGATCCCAAGGTCATTCTCTTCGATGAACCCACTTCTGCGCTAGACCCGGAGTCAACCCAGGAGGTCCTGGCAACCATGCAGCAGTTGGCCGGGCAAGGAACCACCATGATCGTTGTCACACACGAAATGTCATTCGCCAGGTCGTGCGCCGATCGGGTGGTCTTCATGGCGGATGGAGCGATCGTCGAGGTTGCAGGCCCGGAAGCCTTCTTCAGTGCGCCAGAGAGCGAGCGTGCCCGCAGCTTTCTCGCCTCCGTGCGTTGAAAGGGCTTGGTTTCTTCGTTGGTCGGGGCGCAGGTGCCCGGGCTGTTTGATCACAAGACAGGTAAAAGGAGTGTCGGATATGAAGTGTATGAAACGGTCGAAAATCTTCGCCTCGATGGCTGTTGCCGCCGCGTTTGCTCTGGGCGCCAGCGAGTGCGCCATCGGCGCGGAGCATACCAACGAGGGCGCTTCATCGGCCGTCAAGGCCTACCCGGCGGGTACGACGATGGCCAAAATACAGCAACGCGGCAAGATAATTGTGGGAGTCAAAGTCGATTTTCCGCTGTTTGGATTGAAAAACCCGGTTACCGGCAAACTGGAAGGAATGGACATTCAGCTCGCTCAGGGAATTGCCAAGGATTTGACCGGCAGCGCCAGCAATATCCAATTCGTTGAAGTCAATAGCGGCAACCGCGAAGTATTTCTGCAGCAAAACAAGGTGGATATCGTGATTGCGACTTACCCGCCAAATCCGAAACGCGAGAAAGCCGTCGATTTTGCCGGGCCTTACCTCATGAGTCCGATCGGCACCATGGTGAACAAAGGCGACGATTCCATAAAGAAGGTGTCGGACCTCAACGGCAAGAATATCTGCGTGACCAAGGGCTCGGGGTCGGAAACCTATGTTCCTTTGAATGCGCCCAAAGCGAAGTTGACGGTATTCAGCTCGATGACGCAATGCATGGAGGCGCTTCAGCAGAGGCGGGTCGACGGTGTTACAACGACCCAGAGTATTTTATTGGGGCAGATGAGCCAGAATCCCGGCAAGTTCAAGCTCGTACCGACAGAGCTGCTGAACACGGCTGGGAAAAAAGCCTCGGATAACGACTCCATCGGCTTGCCGAAGGGCGATAAGGCGCTTCACGACTATCTCGATTCGTACTTGAAGAAAATCTTTGCCAACGGCGAGTGGAAGAAGATGTACGACAGCACACTCGGCTCGGTGATGCCGGGCGACGCAACGCCACCACCCATTTTGTATTAGAGGAAAACGTGGCCAGCGGGACACTTTAGGGGTACCTATGTCGTTTTTGCTCCCCCACCTTGGCGAGTTCGCATGGGGTATCGCGTTTACAGTAGGGCTTGTGGTGCTGGGCTGGATCGGCGCCATGATTCTAGGCACGGTGCTCGCGATAATGCGCGTAAGCCCCATTCGCGCGGCACGGATAGCGGCCACCGCCTATATTCTGGTTTTTCGCAATATTCCGATCCCGGTTCAAATGGTGTTGTTCGTGTTCGGGTTCCCGCTGCTGGGCATTGTGTTTTCATTATTCTCTTCGGCCGTAATCGTCCTTATCGCGTATCACGCGGCGTTCGTTTGCGAGACGCTCAGATCCGGCCTGAATACGGTGGCGGTAGGCGAACTGGAGGCGAGCCGGTCATTGGGGTTTGCTCCATTCGGTACGATGCGTTATCTAGTTCTTCCGCAGGCTTTTGCGGCCGTAGTCCAACCAATGGGCAATGTGTTGATCCTGCTGGTGAAGAACACCTCGGTGGCCGCAATAGTTGGAGTCGCCGAGTTGACTTTCACCGCGGACAAAGTTGCGATCGAGGAAGTGCAGGCATTTATTGTGCTCGGTGGGGCCGCGCTCGCTTATGTCCTCATTTGCATCGTACTCAAACGGCTCGTGTCCTTGCTTGAACGCAGGGTCGCTTTCAGCAAATGAGCACGACGACATTATTCGAAGAGCCCGGGCCTCGTGCCCGGCGCCGCAACCGTGCGCTCGAGATCGTTTCGTGGGTAATCGTGGCCGGCCTGGCGTACGTTGTCATCCGGACATTGAACAAGAGCGGCGCATTCGACGCGGCTGCATGGCAACCGTTTGCTCAATGGGGCGTTTGGCGGCAGCTCGGGCTTGGCTTGTTCAATAACCTGAGGGCGGCTGTCGTTGGCATGTTGTTGTCCATGCTCTTTGGTTGCTTCCTGGGCTGGGGGCTTCTATCGAAGCGAAAAATAGTCCGACGTCCTTGCCGTGTGTTCACCGATGTCTTCAACGGTATTCCGATACTGCTGTTGCTGTTCTTCACCTCGCTGGTACTTCCGTCGTGGGGATTGCCTCTTTCCGATTTCTGGTTTTTGGTCATCGCGTTATCGCTCTATAGCACCGCTGTAGTCGGAGACCTGGTTCGAGCGGGCGTCCTGGCTTTGCCGCGCGGCGAGTCGGAGGCCGCCACCGCGCTCGGATTTTCCGAGATCCAAAGTATGTGGCTGATTCTTCTGCCGCAGGCGCTGCGCTTGATGAGCCCCGCGCTGGTGAGCCAGATGGTGATCGTGTTCAAAGGCACCACATTGGCGTTCGTGCTGGGTGGCTACTTCGATCTGCTCCGCTCGGCAACGGTACTCGGTGCGTACTTCAGCCGTTCATTGCTGCAAGCCCAAGGCGTCGCCGCGATCGCGTTTATGCTGATAAACATCGTTCTATCGCAAATAGCGGCGGCAATCGATCGAAAGGAAAAGCAACGGTACGGGGTTCAAACTGTTGCGCTCGACGAATTGGACACTCACTGAGCTGCCCCACCTCTGGCCCGCTGATTCCGTGTTACGGCAGCGCGCCGCCGCGATTGACTTGCACCGGATCAAAATGGGTTGTCACATCGAGCACGGCTTCGTGCTGCATGACGCGCTTGCGCGCGTCTTCGGCGATGGCATGGCCCTGGGCAATGGTCAAGGTGGCATCCATTTCAAGATCGACCTCGACCCAGATCATGTCTCCCATCTTGCGGGTTTTAAGCCCGTGTATGCCCTGGACGCCGGGCGTGGAGAGAAGATGGCCGCGAATCCGGCTCTCGGTTTCCACGTCGACCGCGCGGTCCATCAGGTCGTTGAAGGCGCTGAAGAAAAATTTCCAGCCCATGCGGGCCACCATGATGCCGACGATAAGCGCCGCCAGGGGATCCGCCATCGGGAAGCCGACCAGATTGGCAATAATGCCTATTGCCACCACCAGCGACGACGCGGCGTCGGAACGGGCATGCCAGGCATTGGCGATCAGCATGGATGAGCGCACGCCCTGGGCGACCCGCAGCATGTAGCGGAACAGCGCTTCCTTGGACAGCAGCGCCACGATCGCCACGATCAGGGCAATGGCATGCACTTTGGGGATGGCGGCGGGATTTTGCAGCTTGACGAAGGCCGCCCACAACATGCCCAGGCCGACCGCCAGCAGCAATGCGCCCAGGATCAGCGAGGCAGCCGTTTCGAAACGCAGGTGCCCGTAGGGGTGATCGGCGTCGGGCGCTTTCTGGCTGTGCTTGTTGGCCACCAGGACGACGGCGTCCGATATCAGGTCCGACAGCGAATGGATTGCGTCGGCGATCAAGGCCTGCGAGTGGGCCAGGACGCCGACAATGATCTGGAGCAGGGTCAATATGATATTGACCGCTACGCTTACCAGCGTGCTGCGATGTCCTGCGGTCTGGCGTTTTGTTTCGAAGCGTGCGTCCATGGGAAATTCTTATGGCGGGGGCGATATCAAGACTCGGCTCATATTAACAGGCAACGATAGGCGGGCCGGATGTTACTGATCGGGAAGCCGCAAATACGAACGCCGGGCTGCCGGATCTGGTTCGCATACGCTAAACTTGGCCGGTTCCGGGCCGGATATTGTTCGAAGGATCCGATGCATTTACGATTTCGCAATCGACTGAAGCGGTTTTACGCCGTCTTGCCGCTGAACTGGTTTCTTGCACTGCTCGTCGCGCTGGATGGCTACCTGTTCCTGCAGCCCGGGCTTCTGGCGGTGCGCCAGGCGCAGCCGCAAAGCTGGCTGGACTGGTTCACGGTCGACAACCTGAATCTTTTCCTGCAGTCGATAGGCTTGGTGGAAATCCCGCGCCTGATGCTGGGGGTGGGCCTGCAGGTCATGGCCATAGGCTTGATACTTCGGGCGCGCATAGCCTGGGCATTTTCCCTGCTTCTACTGGTGTTGACGGGCACGTTTGCGCTGTGGCAGGCCCATGGCCATTTCGGCATGGCGATCTACACGCTGGTGCTGGTGCTGGTATTGGTCGGCTATTGGCGCCGTTTCGATCGGTCCAGCCTGGCGGCGGGCAGCCTGTTTGCCATACTGAGCATCTTGTCCTTGCTGATATACGCGGTTTTCGGGACCTTGTATCTGGGCGAGGAGTTTCAGCCCCAGGTGCGCGACATGGCGACCGCTTTTTATTTTTCGATCGTGTCGATGTCGACGGTCGGCTACGGCGACATTACTCCGCAAACGGTCAGCGCGCGGCTGTTTTCCGCTTCTATCATTATTTTGGGCATTACGGTGTTTGCGACGTCGATCAGCGCGATTGTAGGCCCGCTTATCGGAGGTAATCTTAAACGCTTGGTCAAAGGGCGCTTATCCAATGTCATGAGAAAAAATCACATTATCATCGCCGGGGCGACCCCTCTGGCGCAAAGCGTGTACAAGGGGCTTCGTAAAAGGGGAAATGACGTTACGGTGATTGTGCCCGCGGGCCTGCCGCACGACTACCCCGCCGAGACCGACCTGATTATCGGCGACCCATCCAACTCGGATACTCTGGGCGAGGCGGGCGCCGCCAAGGCCCAGTATGTATTGGCCTTGCGCGACGATGACGCCGAGAACGCGTTTATCGTGCTGGCGGCCAAGGAAGTGGGCGGGCCCGCCACCAAGACGGTGGCCCTGGCCAACACCAGCACGCATCTGCAGAAAATCAAGAGCGTGAAGCCCGATATGGTTTTTTCGCTGCAACTGCTGGGGGGCGAGATTTTGTCCCGCACCCTGAGCGGCGAGCCGTTCGACAGCGAACTGATCACCCAGCTGTTTTTCGCCCGGACCGACGCCGCGGCTAGTTGATGCGCATGCCAGGCTGGGCACCTGCCCAGGGCTCCAGAATGTAAATGCCGGCATCGACGGCTTCGTCGTTATGGCTGGCGGCCAGCACCATGCCCTCGGAGATGCCGAAGCGCATCTTGCGCGGCGCCAGGTTGGCCACCAGCACGGTCAGCTTTCCAACCAGGTCCTGGGGCTTGTAGGCCGACTTGATGCCCGAGAATACCTGGCGATGGCGGCCTTCGCCGGCGTCCAGGGTCAGGCGCAACAGCTTGTCGGAGCCGTCCACCGCCTGGCATTCAATGATTTTGGCAATGCGCAGATCGACCTTGGCGAAATCCTTGATGTCGATGGGTTCGGCAATGGCTTCGCCTCCCGGCATCGGGGCCGCGGCGACCGGAGGCTCGAACAGATCGTCCAGCATTTTTGGATCGACGCGCTGCATCAGGTGCTTGAACGCGGCAATGTGGCCGGGCAGTTGCCCCGCGTCGGACCACTGGTAGGGTTTGGCCGCGCCGAAGAGCTCCAGCGCTACGGTTTTAACGAGCTGCGGCAGAACCGGGGCCAGCATGACCGACAAGGCCTTGAACCCTGCCAGGGCACGCGAACATATGTCTTGCAAGGCGGCTTTCTGCTCGGCATCGGCGTTGGCCAGGCCCTTGGCCATGACCCAGGGCTGGGCCGTATCGAAGGCCTGGTTGATGCGGTCGGCGTGCGCCATGATCTGGCGTATGGCCCGGCCGTATTCGCGCGCCTCGAAATCGGCGCGCACGCTTTCGGTAACGGTTTGCAGCTCGGTTTGCAGCGCCTGCGTGTCACCCCGATACGCCAGTTGGCCGTCGAAGTGCTTGCTGATGAAATTGGCGGCGCGACTGGCAATGTTCACATATTTGCCAATCAGGTCGCTGTTGACGCGGGCGATGAAGTCCTCGGGGTTGAAGTCCAGGTCTTCGACGTGCGAGTTCAGCTTGGCGGCAATGTAATAGCGCAGCCACTCCGCGTTCATGCCGATTTCCAGATAGCGCAGCGGCGAGATTCCCGTACCGCGGCTTTTCGACATTTTTTCGCCGCTGACGGTAATGAAGCCGTGCACATGCAAGGCATCCGGTGTTTTTCGCCCGGCGAATTTCAGCGTGGCGGGCCAGAACAGGGCGTGGAAATACACAATGTCCTTGCCGATGAAATGCACTTGTTCTGTGGTGCCTTGCGGGTCGAGCAAAGCGTCGAAGTCCAGGCCTTGCTTGGCGCAATAGGCTTTGAGAGAGGCCAGGTAGCCCACGGGCGCATCAAGCCAGACATAAAAGAACTTGCCCGGCGCGTCGGGAATGGGGATGCCGAAGTAGGGCTCGTCGCGGGAAATATCCCAGTCGGCCAGATTGGCTTCGCTATCGGCGCCGCCGCTGCCCAGCCATTCGCGGGTCTTGGCCAGTACTTCGGCCTGCAGGCGCTTGTTGCCGCCCGGCGTGCTGCCGGTGGTCCATTCCTGCAGGAACTCGACGCAGCGCGGGTCGGACAATTTGAAGAAAAAATGCTCCGATGACTTGAGCACCGGCCTGGCCTTGGTCAGGGTGGAGTAGGGCTCGATAAGATCGGTGGGCGCGTAGACGGCGCCGCAGGACTCGCAGGAATCGCCGTATTGATCCTTGGTGTGGCAGTTCGGGCATTCGCCCTTGATGTAGCGATCGGGCAGGAACATGCCTTTGACGGGATCGTAGAACTGCTCGATGGTGCGTGTGGCGATGAAGCCGGCCGCTTTCAGGTGCCGGTAGATATCCTGCGACAGCGCCACGTTTTCGGCCGAATCGGTGGAGTGCCAGTGGTCGAACTCGATATGGAAGCCGTTCAGGTATTGCGGGCGTTCGCTGGCGTAACGCGCCACCAGGGCCTGCGGGGTGATGCCTTCGCTTTCGGCCTTGAGCATGATGGGCGCCCCATGCGCGTCGTCCGCCCCGACGAAATGCACGGTATGGCCCGCCATGCGCATGGTGCGGACCCAGATATCGGCCTGGATATATTCCATGATGTGGCCGATGTGGAAGGAGCCGTTGGCATACGGGAGGGCGGTGGTGACAAATAGCGTGCGCGACATGAGTGATGCGTATGGGAATGTGAAAAAGCGATTTTAGGGCTTTTGGGCGGAGCATGCAGTATGGCATACCGCCCAGTTCCTGCGCCGACGGCGGGATTCCGTCGGGCAGGGCCGTCTGTACGGTTATGTCATTGACATCCCCAGGCCATGAAAATCGTTTCCAGGCCGATGGCCGGCCGTCGCATCTACTGGGGCTTGATGTTGGCGATCTGCGCGATTCGACGCCATTTTTCGGTGTCGGCCTTGATGGTTTGCGCCAAAGGGGCTGGCCCGGTGCCGACGGCTTCTATGCCTTGGCTCAAGAGGAATTGCTTCATGTCCGGCGCGGCCAACACAGCGTCCAGGTTGTCGGCGATCTTGGTTTGCAGGGCCGGGGGCATATGGGCGGGGGCCAGGATGGCGAACCAGATAATGGCCTCGAAGCCTGGCAGACCGCTTTCGGCTACCGTGGGCACATTGGGCAGCAGCGGCGAACGGGTCTTGGATGTAACGGCAAGAGCCTTGAGCTTGCCTGCCTTGAGAGGTTCGAGCGAAGTCATGATCACATCGAGCATCATGTCCACATGACCGCCCAGGACGTCGATCAGGGCCGGCCCCGATCCGCGATAGGGAATGCCATTGAGGCTGATGCCGGCTTCGGCGGCGAAGTAAGCGGCGCCCAGATTGCTGGAGGTGCCGGGCCCGGCCGAAGCGTAGCTGATTTTACCGGGACGGGATTTGGCAAGCTTGATGAAATCGCTCAAGGTGTTGGCCGGAACCGTGGGATTGACGACAATCAGGTCGGGTATCGTGCCTATCGTGGTGATGGGCGTGAAGTCCTTGCTCACGTCGTAGGGCAAATTGGCGGTGACGCTGGGTGCGATCGCGTGGCTGGACACCGTGCCTATCATCAAGGTGTAACCGTCCGGCGGCTGGCGTGCGACATAAGAGGTGCCGATCACGCCGCTGGCACCGGCCTTGTTTTCGACCACAACGGTCTGGTTCAGGCGCTTGCCGAGCGCATTGCCGATTTGCCGCGCGACCAGATCGGTGGACCCGCCATTGGCATAGGGCACGATAAGATGTATGGGTTTGCTGCCAGGCCAGGCATCACCCGCAGATGCTGTTCCGGCGAGAGGGAGGGCCATGGCTGCCAATGCCAGTTGCACCAGCGTTTTCCGCATATTCAGCACTGCATTTCTCCTTGGATTTTTAGCTTTGGCGGTCGCTTGTTGGATAAAATGCTACCGTGTTGAAATAGTACGCGGGGCTCTCTGGGGCGTCGACAATGCCAGACTTATAAGCGCATAACTTTTACCTTATGAAATCAACTGATCTGAACCTGCTCGTTCACTTCGATGCATTGATCACATGCAAGAGTGTGTCCCAGGCGGGGGAGGCCCTGGGAATCAGCCAGCCGGCGATGAGCTCGGCCTTGAGCCGTTTGCGCTATTTGTTTGGCGATCCTCTTTTGGAGCGCGACGGCAATAAGTGGACGCCGACGCTGCGCGCACAGGAATTGCATCGCACATTCCAGCCTTTGCTGCATGCCTGGCAGCGTTCGACGTCGCCGGAAACTTCCTTCAATCCCGCCACCAGCGCCCATGGCTACACCATCTACGCCAGCGACTACCTGCAGTATGTGGTGTTGCCGCGCGTGCTGCCTCGCTTGAAGGCCGAGGCGCCGAATATTCAGATTCAATGCCTGCCTCCCAAGGTTTCCGGCGCGCTCGATATGCTGTCGGGCAACTATATCGAGTTGTACATAGGGCACTACCCGCAGCCGCCCGACAGCTTGCGGGCGCGATTTTTGTTTGAAGAGGCCAGCGCCTGCCTGGTTCGCAAGGGGCATCCGGCGCTGGGCCGCGAATGGAACATGGCGGCCTATCTGCAATACCAGCACATGGATGCTTCAGGCTATGCCGGCTACTTCAATACACAGGTCGACGCCGCCCTGCTCGCGCAGGGGCAGCGCCGCACGGTGGGGATTGTGCTTAGCAGCTATGTGGCCACGCCGTTCGTGCTGGCGGCCACCGATATGGTGGCTACCTTGCCATCAAGCATTGCGCAAAGCCTGGCGGCGGCCTCCGGAACGGTCGTGCTGCCCGCGCCGCTGCCTTTGCCGCCGTTGAGCATTTCGCTGTATTGGCACGAGCGTTACCAGAACGACCAGGCGCATGCCTGGCTGCGCCAGTGCATAGGGGCGGCATTCGGCGGCGCCGGCCCGAAGCTTGCTCCGTCATAGCGCCGGCGGCGCGGCCGTTGGACCTTTGCGCCTACTTGGCGGGAGACTTCAGTTGGGCAAGCGCCAGGTCCACCAGTGGACCGTAGGCCATCCGTGCCGCGCCCTCACCCATGAGTCCGTCGGCCAGGTCGCGAGCCAGGGCCTTGGCCGAGCGCTCGGCGGGTATGCCGAAGCCGCCCGCGCCGGAGGTTTCCAGGCGTACGCTTTCACCTCGCCTGAGCGCAATATTGGCCGTCTTTGACGACAGGGTTTCGGCTGTTCCGTCGGCCGCGAAGCGCTGCAGCCGGGATTGCCGCCCGTCGCCGCCGCCCAGAACGCCGATGGAGCGGCCGGCGGTGTGGTTATCCGACCTGGCGGAAAACACGATTCCATCAGCCAGGGAAGATATCTGGCGCGCAATGGCCATGCCGCCGCGCGTACGGCCGATGCCGCCCGATTCCGGCACGAAGGAGTACTCGTCGACCTGCAGCGGATATTCGTTTTCCAGCGCTTCGATGGGCAGGTTCGACGAGTTCGTCATATGCACATGCACGCCGTCCATGCCGTCCAGGTCGGCCCGCGCGCCGGCACCGCCGGCCACGGTCTCCAAATAGACGAAATCGCCCGTGCGGCGTTCAAGCCTGCCCGAGAACACAATGGCGGGGCAGACGTCGTTTCCGGAAGCCATGATGCGCGATTCCGGAAGCACGCCGCGAAAAGCGCCGAAAATGGCGCCCGCCACCTTTTGGGCGGTCAGCGACCGCGCACCGACCGCGGCCGGTGCCAGCGGATTGACGATAGTACCCGCCGGCGCCGTGATATCCAGGGGGTCGAAAAGGCCGGCGTTGGCGGCCAGTTCAGGATCGAGCAAGGCCTTGACCGAATAATATACGCAGGCGTTCAAAGCGCTGACCGGCAGGTTCATCGCGCCGCGCGCCTGTCTTCCCGAACCGGTGAAATCGAACGCCAGACGTCCATCGCCCACGGTTACTTTGACGTGGATCTCTACCGGTTCGCCGCCGCCCAGGCCGTCGTCGTCCATTACGTTCACAAATGAATAAGAACCGGTCTTGAGTTCGGAAATGCGCCGCACCAGCCGGGCCCGGGTGTAGCGTATGACATCTTCGACGGCTGTCAACGCGCGCTCCACACCCATCTGGCTCAACAGGCCCTTGACTGCCTCTGATCCGCGGCTGTTGGTGGCGACCTGTACCTTCAGGTCGAGCATGCGCTCTTCAGGGTCGCGTGTATTGCCGCAAATCAGGCGCAGCATGCCGTCATCGATCTTGCCCTCGCGCGCGATGCGCACCACCGGAATACGTATCCCTTCTTCGAAAATCGTGCGCGAGCCGCCGGCTATCGAGCCTGGCACCGAGCCGCCTACGTCCGAATGATGGCCGACATTGGCTGCGAAAAATACCAGCTTGCCCTGGTGAAATACCGGTGTCACTATATTTATATCGGGTAAATGGCTGCCGCCCGCCATATAGGGGTCGTTGCTGATAAAGGCATCGCCGTCCTTGATCGCCGCCGCTCCGAACTGTGCCAGCACCGCCGCCATGGCGCCGTTCAGGGACCCCAGGTGCAGGGGAATTTGCGTGCCCTGGGCAACCAGGCGTCCGCGTGCATCGAACAGGGCGACCGAGCAGTCTTTGCGTTCTTTTATGTTCGTGGAAAAAGACGATCGAACCAAAGTGTTGTTCATGTCTTCCGTAATCGACAACAGCCGATTGGTGAAGACTTCCATTTCGATCGGGTCGCTGATGATATCTATGTCGTTCATGGCTGTTTCCTGTTCAGGCGATACGTACGATGAGGTTGCCGTAGTCGTCGATGCGCGCGTGCTGCCCCGGTGCAATCACAGTGGTCGAGCTCATTTCCTCGATCACCACCGGGCCTGTGAATTCGGCGTTTGCGCCCAACTGGTCCCGATCGTATACGTCCGTGGGCAGCCAGCCGTGGCTGGCGCCGAAATAAACCTCGCGACGCGACACAGGGGCCGGCACCGGTTTGATGGCCAGCCTGGCCAAGGGTGCCTTGACGACGGCGCCTACCGCCTTGACGCGGCAGTTGATGACCTCGATGGCGCGTTCCGGCACGTTGTATCCGTACTCGCGGAGATGCGCAGCGTGAAAATTCGATTCGAAACTCGCATAATCCAGGGCGGTGCCGCGCGCCATGGCCACTTGCACTTCGAAGTTCTGTCCGACATAGCGCGCATCGATTACCGTGTCATAGGCGCGGTCGGCGGTATCCACGCCTTCGCTGGCCAGCCATTGTTCCGCGTCGTGCGTCAATCGCTCGATCTTTTCGGTGATGCGCGCCCAGCTCGACGCGTCGACCAGTGCGATATCGCTCTCGACGAAGTCAAACGAAATATCGGTCAGCAGCATGCCGCGCGCGCACATGGTGCCGGGTTCCTGCGGCACCACGACGACGGGAATACCGCATTCGTGGGCCACGTCCATGGCGTGCAGCGGACCGGCGCCGCCAAAGGCAAACAGGGCGAATTTCGACAATTCGTAGCCGCGTTCGGTGGAAACCGAGCGGATCGCCCGGCTCATGTTGGCGTTGGCGATGCGGATGATGCCTTCGGCGGCCGCCTCCAGCGTCAAGCCCAGCGGTTCGGCGACTTTTTCCATGATGACCGCGCGCGCCGCGGCTGCCTGAACGGCCATCTTGCCCTTGAGCAGGCTATGGGGATTGAGGCGCTGCAGCGCAAACATGGCGTCCGTGATGGTGGGCAGCGTGCCGCCGCGGCCATAGCCGACCGGCCCGGGCACGGCGCCCGCGCTGTGCGGGCCGACTTTCAGGGAGCCCGAATCGTCGAGCCACGCGATACTGCCTCCGCCTGCTCCGATCACATGGATGTCAACCATGGGAGTCTTCACCGGATACCCCGCGACCTGGCGGTTCGAGGTGAAGATCGGCTTGCTTTCGTGTATGAGCGACACATCGGTGCTGGTGCCGCCGACGTCGAAGGTCACCAATTCGGGAAATCCGGCGACGCGGCCCACTACGGCCGCCCCCACCACACCGGCCGCGGGGCCGGACAGGCAGGTACGCACCGGGTAGTGACGCACTGTTTCCACCGACATCAGGCCGCCGTTGGAGTGGATGGTGAGCGGTTCCGCCGGAACTCCCGCCGCGGATACCCGATCCAGGAAACGCTGCAGGTAGCGCTCCATGCGCGGCCCGACCGTGGCATTGAGCGCGGTGGTCGAGAGCCGTTCATATTCGCGGAACTCCGGCAGGACGTCGCTGGATATGCTGATATACACATCAGGCGCTGCTTCCTTGACGATATCGCGGGCGCGCTGTTCGTGCAGCGGATTGCGGTACGAATGCAGGAAGCAGATGGCGATGGCTTCCACGCCCGCGTCGCGCAGATATCTCGCGGCGGCGCGCACTTCATCCTCGTTCAGGCCAAGCTGGATGGCGCCTTTGGCCGAAATGCGCTCGGCGGCTTCGCAGCGCAGCGCCCGCGGCACCAGCGGTGGCGGTTTGACGACGCTATAGTCATACAGGTGCGGGCGAACCTGGCGCCCGATTTCCAGGACGTCGCGGAACCCCTTGGTGGTGATCAGCCCGCACAAGGCGCCCTTGCGTTCGATGATCAGGTTGGTGGCAACCGTGGTGCCATGGCCGATATGGCTGATCTGGTCCGGTGCGATGCCGTGTTCGTTCATCAACCCGCGGATGCCGTTGTCGATGGCCTCGGACGGATCGTGCGGCGTGGACGGTTCTTTGAAAAATGCGACGCCGCCCTCGTTCTCGTTCACCAATGTGAAATCCGTGAACGTACCGCCGACGTCGATACCTATTCGATACATGCTTGCGCCCCTTGTGGCTTGATGTCATAACCAGCACAGATGGTACGAGCCGGGCTGGGTAGCGTGAAGGGGGGGCGCAGTTATGGTGATATACAGTCCGGCTTATGGCAATCCGGCGTGGGGTGCTTCTTCGAGTCTGCCTGTTGGCGATGCGCGCGAATCGTCGGGGTTCGCCAAGTTTGGTGCGCTCACGAATGGTCACGACTGGTTGCAGTCGGGCGCAAACGCGTGCTGCGTCTGTGCGCCTTAGGGAATTTCGCGCATTTCGACGTCGACCACGTCTTTGTTTTTAAAGGTGTTTTTCCTGGGCTCGGTTTTATGGCGCTGATCCCAGTAGGCTCGCACGCCGAACGGGCGACCCTTTATACGGGCCACGACGTATAGAACGGCAATTGCAATTGCCGTGGAAACCATGAAAATAAACGCCATCACCGTGCCGAAAATAGCCAGCACCAGAAAAAACGCCATGCGAAGTATTTGATTAAATGTATTCATCGTATATGTGTAGACCATTCGTGCAGAAAATAATTCCGCCAATCCGCTATTCTTTAGGCTGATGCAGCAAGTGTAATCCCCTAGACAAGGCTTCGATTGATATGAATTTGAACTCTGAACAAATACGTACTGTACTGGCAGAGGTGATTGACCCTAATACCGGGAACAAATTGAGTATTACGACCAAGAACAGCGACATACAGTTAAACGGAACTGAATTACACCTTACTTTAGCCCTAGGCCAGCCTTTGCACAATCGGCAAACCGAGCTTAGGAAACGAATTGAAACGGCTTTGCAGCCGCACGGGCTGAATTTGAGCGATCTGCGGGTCACCACGGCGATGGTGGCAACGCACGCCGTGCAGCGCGGCCTCAAGCCCTTGCCCAATGTGCGCAATATCATTGCGGTGGCTTCGGGCAAGGGCGGTGTCGGCAAGAGCACCACGGCCGTCAATCTGGCGCTGGCGCTTTTGCGCCAGGGCGCGCGTGTCGGCTTGTTGGATGCCGACATCTACGGCCCCAGCGTACCCATGATGCTGGGCCTGTCGGGGCGCCCCAAAAGCCTGGATGGCAAAACGATGGAGCCCATGGTGGGGCATGGCCTGCAGGCCAATTCCATAGGTTTCCTGATCGACGCCGATGCCCCCGCCATATGGCGCGGCCCCATGGTCACCCAGGCGCTGGAGCAGTTGCTGCGCCAGACAAACTGGGACAATCTGGATTATCTGATCGTCGACATGCCGCCGGGAACGGGCGACATCGCCCTGACGATGGCGCAGAAAGTGCCGCTGACCGGAGCGATTATCGTGACGACGCCGCAGGATCTGGCCTTGGCCGACGCCCGCAAGGCGCTGCGCATGTTCCAGAAAGTCGATGTTCCCGTGCTGGGGGTGGTGGAGAACATGTCCATGCATATCTGCTCCAATTGTGGCCACGCCGAAGCCATTTTTGGTGAAAACGGCGGCAGGAACATGGCGGCGGAATTCAATCTGCCGTGGTTGGGCGCCTTGCCCCTGGTCATGGATATCCGCGTGCAAACCGATTCGGGGCGCCCTACGGTCATTGCCGACCCCGACGGCGAAGTCGCGGCCCTGTACCATGCCATTGCGCACGAAATCACGACGGTCGTGGCCGAATTGCCGCGCGATATGGCGGGCAAGATGCCGCCCGTCGTAGTCCAGCATTAATTGTCTTGATGCGTGCGACGGTTGCTGGTTTTCTGATCATTGTAGGTTTGGGCGATTGCGCGTACGCCGCCCAGCCCGAAGTCGTGATCGATCCCGGCGGCGTCGGGCCTGCGGCCCTGCAGTCGATCACCAGCGCCGTGGGCGTCATTACCCGCCTTGCCGAAGACCAGGACGCCAGCGAAATGTCGCGCCTGCAGCGCCGCGCCCGCCAGGCCACGATTTCGGCACTGGAAACCCAGGGGTATTTTTCGTCCAAAGTCACGCTCGATGTCGGCGAAGACGTGGGCGGCCAGACCTGGAACATCACTATAGAGCCTAACGAACGCACGACGGTCAAGACGGTCGAACTATCTTTTACGGGCGGCATCGCGGCACCGGAATTCGCCGGCCGCCTCAAGTCCATTCGGGACCAATGGCTGCTCAAGGAAGGCATGCCTTTTGTCAATGAGCGCTGGGGCAAGGCCAAGGCCGACCTGATCGACAACGTCGGCACCAAGGATTTCTACCTGGCCCGCCTGGTCAGTTCGCGGGCCGCTATCGATGCCGATGCCGCGAAGGCCGATTTGCGCATGGCCGTGGACAGCGGCCCGCGGGTGAGGTTGGGGAAAATGACGGTCACCGGGCTCAAGAGAGTCCCCCAGAAGCTCGTGGACCGTTATGTGGATTACCAGCCCGGCGAGCCCTACGACCAGACGCAGCTCGATGAATGGCAGCAGGCTTTGCAGTCGACCACGTTTTTCCGCGGGGCATTCGTAACGCTGGATAATGATCCCCAGCATCGCACCGTCTTGCCCAATGGCGATGTCGAGTTGCCGGTGCAGGTCAAGTTGACCGAAGCGCCGGCGCGGCGTTTTTCCACGTCGCTGGGCGTGGATAGCGACAATGGTGTTCGCGCGGAGGTCTTGTATCGCCAGAATGTGGTGTTCGGCGAGCCGATCTGGATAGAAACCGGCGCGGGGGTCGACAAGAATCGCCAGCGGGCGTTCTACGACGTGCATTTCGCGCCGACCGCCAGTGGCTACAACGACAGCGTGGGCGCGCTTTTCAGCCACTCCAACATCGAGGGGCTGGATACGACGCGCACCGGCCTGGGATGGAAGCGCACGCAGACGCGCAATGCCGCCGGCAACAGCCGGGTGCAATTCGAAACGCAGTGGTATCTGGCCGCCGCCTACGACAAAGTCAAGATTGCCGGGGCCACCGGGTACGAAGTCCCCACCCTGGTGGGCACCTGGGATTGGCTGCGCCGCGATGTCGACGACAAATACGATCCGCGCGAGGGCAACCTGATCGATGTGGGCCTGGGTTCGGGAGTCACTCTGGATAAGGGTGAGCCCTTTTATCGTGCCGGCCTGCGAGCCCAGAAATGGTGGCCGGTAGGCCGGCGCGACGTCCTGACCCTGCGCGGCGAGGTAGGCAAGGTGTGGTCCAAGACCTCGCGGCTGCCTGAAGATTTTGGATACCGCACGGGCGGCGCGCGCAGCATACGCGGCTATCGCTATCAGAGCATAGGCTTGCAGCAGGGCGCCGCGGTAGTTGGAGCGCCGGCCCTGGCGGTGGCCAGCATCGAGTACATGCATTATTTCAACGAGCGTTTCGGTATGGGCGTGTTCGTCGATGCCGGAGATGCCGCCGAGTCGTTCAGCGCCATGAAATGGGCGGTCGGCTATGGGGTGGGGGCGCTGGTGCGTACGCCGGCGGGCCCTTTCAATATAGATGTGGCTTATGGCCAGCGCGATCATAAATTGCGTTTGCACTTTTCCCTGGGTATTGCGTTTTGAACAGTCTGGCGCGATGGATGCGGCGTATTTTCGTCGGACTGGGTCCGACGGCCGTTCTGTTGCTCGCCGTGGCCTGCGGCTTTGTGTACTGGTGTGTCGGCACGCAGGCCGGCACGCGCTGGGTGTTCCTGACCGCGGCCGAACAACTGGATGGCAAGGCGGAAGGAATTCAGGGCTCCATCTGGAACGGTGTGCAGATAAGCACCTTGCAGATCAAGGTGCCCGGCATGAACATGGCGGCGGAAAACCTGCAAGTCCAGGTCAACTGGGGGGACTTTCTGGATCACAGCTTGCACATACGCATGCTGTCGGCCGACAAGCTGGATCTGGATTTGATCAGCTCGCCTCCGAAGTCCCCGAACGAGCCATTCAAGATGCCCGGCCTGCCCGTGGGAGTGGAGCTGGACCGGTTCGCGCTGGGCGAATTGGCCATCCGCCAGGACGGCAAGGCGCTGCCCCTTACTGTAAGGGATGTGGTGGCGTCCTTGTCGCTGTCGGAGCTTGGGGCGCAATTGTCGCTGCATCATATCGGGCTGGGTCGCGATTCCATGAAAGTGGACGCGGACGGCGAGGTGAAGCTGCTGAAGCTGAAAGATCCCTGGCCGGTTCAGGCGAGCCTGGTCATACATGCGCGCGACCTGCCGCCCGATTCGCTTTTATGCGCGCGCCATTTCGTGCCTACCTTGCCCGAAGGCGACAAGGAGAATGCGTCGATCGAGGCCTGCGTGGTCGATTTGACGGCCAAGGCGGAAGGCTCGCTCGATGCCTTGAAAGTCGTGCTGGCGGCCAATGGCCAGGGCCTGCAGCTCGATGGCGATGTGAATCTTGCGCCGCGTGCCGCATTTCCCCTGCGCGATGCGGTCGTGAATCTGAGCCTGATGGATGGATCCTCTTTGCATGCCAAGCTTGGCTGGCAGCAGGAAACCGTGGGCAACGCCGTCCAGGACCATGTGCAAGGCACGGTCAGCACCCAGAAACTGAATGTGGGGCTGCTTGCCGGCCCGACGATTCCCTCCTCGCTGCTGACTTCGACCATCAAGTTCGATGCGCAGCTGCGCAACCGCAGCGATTTGCTGGCCGCCAGCCTGGACGTGGCATTTGGTCCGGGATCGCGCTGGAATAAGCAGCCCTTGTCGGGGACCATCAAGACCAAAATCGTCAACACGGCGCCGCCACCCGATGCGTCAGCCACCTCGGCCGTGAACGCGGAGGAATGGAAGTTCCTGCAGATCCAGGAACTGGCCATGGATGTACGCTTGGGCAAGAATCGCATGCGGGCGGACGGTTCGCTTGGGCGTGTCGATGGCCATATGAAGCTGGACGTACAGGCCCCCGAGCTGGCTGCCTTCTGGCCGGATGCGGTTGGCGGGCTCTCCCTCCAGGGCGAAATAAACGGCTGGTGGGCCAAACACTCCACCGATCTGAAGATTGTGTATTCTCCTCCCGGTCAGGGGAAACCGGCTGGTCAGTCCGCCAAGCGTGGGGGTGGGGCGGCGGGCAGGCAGGTGCAGCTCCATATGGCCACGACAGGCGCGTGGGGGCCTTCCAAGACTGGCCTTGACAGCTGGCAGGGCAAGATTACCCAGTTCCAGCTCGCCCAGTCGGGGGCCAGCGTAGGTATCCAGGGGCCTATTGCCGTTTCCATGAGCCCCGGGGCGGTGGCGCCTGAGTGGGAATGGCAGGTCGGGGCCGCGTCGCTGGATTTTCGCCTGCCGTCCAAAGCGGGTTTTGTGATGCAGCACAAAGGGTCGCGCGGCCGCGCCGGAATCTGGGAAACTCAGGGGGGTATCGGCCAGTTGACCCTTTCTCCCCAGTTGATCCAGGAATTGCGCCAGACCTTCAACATGACAGACAAGGCGAAGGCCGATCGGGGCGGCGTCAATGTCAAGTCAAAGCGTGCCGGCCAGATCAAGGACCTGGTGCTGGCCGCCGACTGGCATTTCAAGTTTGCGGGGACGCTGGGGGGGCAGGCCACGATCAAGCGCATTTCCGGAGATCTGGTGGTTCCGGGCGATCCGCCATACGCGCTCGGGCTCCAGGACCTGATCCTGGACTTGAAGGCCGGCAAGGCGGGCGCCGCCGCCAGCCGCCTGAATGTCGATTTGAAAATGAATACGGCCAGGCGGGGCCAGATTACCGCGAGCGGCAGCACGCTTCTAAGAACCACGCCGCAGGGGCAGTTGAATTATGATTCCAAAGAACCCCTGAACCTGGCTGTGCGTGCGGATATTGCCGATATTGCCTGGCTCAGCAGGTTTATCGGCGACAACACCGACCTGGGCGGTTCGCTGCATGCCGACGTGCAGGCCAAGCGCGCGGCCAATGGGTCATGGGCAACGACAGGCGTCATCAACGGGAAAAACATCAAGTTCGTGCGCCTCGACGATGGGGTTCGCCTTTTTGAGGGTACGCTCGAGGCGCATTTGGCCAACGAACGCCTGATACTCGACAAGCTGAGCTTTCCAGCCCGCCTGAGGGTCGATCCCAAGGAATGGCGCACCAATGAGTGGGTGCACACCAGCCCGGATGCCAAGAACGGCCACCTGACCCTGAGCGGCGACTGGGACCTTCTGCATTCGACGGGGGTGGTCAACATCGATCTGTATCGCTACCCCATTCTGCAGCGTTCTGATCGTTACGCCATGATCAGCGGCAAGCTGAAGATCGATGCGCAGATTCCGAAGATTTCCATCGTGGGCGATATCAAGGCGGACGCGGGCTGGTTCGACCTGGACATGCTCAGCAGCGTGCCGACGCTCGACAGCGATGTCGTGGTCCTGCGCCCCGGCGTCGAGGTGGCCCCCAGTACGCCCATGGCTATTTCCATGGACCTGAAAGTGGACCTGGGGCCGCGGTTTTACATCACCGGTTTCGGCCTGGACTCGGGCCTGATCGGCAGCATGCGGATCATCATGGCCGACGGCAAGCTGACGGGCGAGGGTGCCCTGAGAACGCGCGGCGGCGCCATTTCGGCCTATGGCCAGCATTTGCAGCTCAGGCGCGGGACGATTACTTTCCAGGGCGATATCGCCAACCCGGTTCTGAACATCGAAGCCTTGCGCACCGGCGTGGCCGTTGAAGCCGGCGTGCGTGTGGCGGGCACGGGCAAGCGCCCGCGCATCGACCTGGTGTCCTATCCGAATGTCAGCGATGTGGAAAAGCTTTCGTGGCTGTTGCTGGGCCGCGCGCCGGATGAAGGCGGAGGCGACGCCGCGCTGCTGCTTTCGGTGGGCACATCGCTGATCGGCGGCGGCGCGCCTTTCTATCGCAAGCTGGGCCTCGACGAAGTCAGCATACAGTCGGGCGAGCTGGCCAGCACGGGCAGCCTGTTGCCGGTCCAGACGGTGGTCAATGACATCAGCAACAGCAGCAGCAACAACAGCACGCTCGAGCAGCAATTCGTGCGCGCCAGCAAGATTCTTTCCAAGGGCATTACCGTGAGCGTCGAGCAGGCCCTGTCCCAGACGGGTACGGTGGGGCGGCTCAGCTACTTGCTGGCCAAGGGCTTGACCGCCGAACTGAGCGTCGGTACGGTAAGCGGAATAGCCTTGGTTTACCGTACTTTCTTCAAAGATTAGCGGTTTCTTGCCGCCGCCGTACATCTTCCCTGGCTAAGGGATAAAATAGGCGCCCACGCAACTAGGTGATGGATATGAGCATTAAAAGTGATCGCTGGATCAAGCGCGTTGCCGGGGGCGGCATGATAGAGCCGTTCGAGCCGGGCCAGGTGCGCACGGCCAATGGCGGCAAGATAGTCAGCTACGGGACCAGCAGCTATGGCTACGACGTGCGCTGCGCCCGTGAGTTCAAGATTTTCACGAACATCAATTCGACTATCGTCGACCCCAAGGCCTTCGATGAAAAGTCGTTCGTCGATTTCGAAGGCGATGTCTGCATCATTCCTCCGAACTCGTTCGCCCTGGCGCGCACGGTCGAGTACTTCCGCATTCCGCGCAGCATCCTGACCATCTGCCTGGGCAAGAGCACCTATGCGCGCTGCGGCATCATCGTCAACGTCACCCCGCTCGAACCCGAGTGGGAGGGCCATGTCACGCTCGAGTTCTCCAACACTACGCCGCTGCCCGCCAAGATCTATGCCGGCGAAGGCTGCGCGCAAATGCTGTTTTTCGAAAGCGACGAAGTCTGCGAAACCTCGTATCGCGATCGCGGTGGCAAATATCAGGGGCAGCAAGGCGTCACCTTGCCTCGCACCTAGGAGTTCCCCATGAAATTTCGTTTTCCCATCGTCATCATCGATGAAGACTATCGCTCCGAGAATGCCTCGGGTTTCGGCATCCGCGCCTTGGCCTCCGCCATCGAAGCCGAGGGCGTGGAAGTGCTGGGGGTCACGAGCTACGGCGACCTGAGCTCGTTCGCCCAGCAGCAAAGCCGCGCCAGCGCCTTTATCTTGTCGATAGACGATGAGGAGTTCGACGTCGATTCGCCCGAAGACGTGGCCAACGCGATCAAGAATCTGCGCCTATTCATAGGCGAGCTGCGATTCCGCAACGAAGATATCCCCATTTACCTGTATGGCGAGACGCGCACTTCGCAGCATATCCCGAACGATATCCTGCGCGAGCTGCATGGCTTCATTCATATGTTCGAGGATACGCCCGAGTTCGTGGCGCGGCACATTATTCGCGAGGCGCGTTCCTACCTCGATGGCCTGGCCCCGCCGTTTTTCCGCGAGCTGGTCAAGTATGCGTCCGACGGCTCCTATTCCTGGCACTGTCCGGGGCATTCGGGCGGCGTTGCCTTCCTGAAAAGCCCGGTGGGGCAGATGTTCCACCAATTCTTCGGCGAGAACATGTTGCGGGCCGACGTCTGCAATGCCGTCGATGAATTGGGGCAGCTGCTGGACCACACCGGCCCGATTGCCGAGTCCGAGCTCAACGCGGCGCGCATATTCCATGCCGACCATTGTTTTTTCGTGACCAATGGCACGTCGACCTCGAACAAGGTGGTATGGCACGCCAATGTGGCCTCGGGCGACGTGGTGGTGGTCGATCGCAATTGCCACAAGTCCATCCTGCACGCCATTACCATGACGGGGGCCATTCCGGTATTTCTGCGCCCCACCCGCAATCACCTGGGAATTATCGGGCCCATACCGCTCGATGAGTTCGAGCCCGAAAACATCCGCAAGAAAATCGAGGCCAACCCGTTTGCCCGCGAAGCCAAGGACAAGCGGCCGCGCATCCTGACACTGACTCAAAGTACCTACGACGGGGTAATCTACAACGTCGAAATGATCAAGGAAAAGCTCGGTTCCGAAATCGATACGCTGCACTTCGACGAAGCATGGCTGCCGCATGCGGCATTCCACGAGTTTTACCAGGACATGCACGCCATTGGCTTGAATCGCCCGCGCAGCAAAGATGCCATGGTGTATGCCACGCACTCCACGCACAAGCTGCTGGCGGGTATTTCCCAGGCCTCGCAAATCATTGTGCAGGAATCCGAAACGCGCAAGCTCGACCGCAACATTTTCAATGAAGCGTACCTGATGCATACCTCCACCTCGCCGCAGTACGCGATCATCGCTTCGTGCGATGTGGCCGCGGCCATGATGGAGCCGCCCGGGGGCACGGCGCTGGTCGAGGAAAGCATACGCGAAGCCCTGGACTTTCGCCGCGCCATGCGCAAGGTCGAATCGGAGTTCGGCAAGAACGACTGGTGGTTCAAGGTGTGGGGCCCCAACCGGCTCGTGGGCGACGGTATCGGCAATCGCGACGAGTGGATGCTCGAGTCGGGCGAAGAATGGCATGGCTTCGGCGATCTGGCCGAAGGCTTCAATATGCTCGATCCCATCAAGGCCACGATCGTCAATCCGGGGCTGGACATGTCGGGTACGTTTGCCGAAACCGGCATCCCCGCCGCCCTGGTGTCCAAATACCTGACCGAACACGGCGTGGTGGTGGAAAAAACCGGCCTGTATTCGTTCTTTATTCTTTTCACCATAGGTATCACCAAGGGCCGCTGGAATACGCTGTTGACCGCCTTGCAGCAATTCAAGGACGATTACGACCGCAACCAGCCGCTCTGGCGCATTCTGCCGGATTTCTGCCGCGGCCATCGGCATTACGAAAAAATGGGTTTGCGCGATTTATGCCAGATGATCCATATCGCTTATCGCGAGCACGATGTGGCGCGCCTGACGACCGAGATGTACCTGAGCGATATGGTGCCCGCCATGAAGCCTTCCGACGCCTATGCCAAGATGGCGCACCGCGAGGTCGAGCGGGTATCCATCGACGATCTGGAAGGGCGGGTAACCGGCGTGCTGCTGACTCCCTACCCGCCCGGCATTCCCCTGCTGATTCCCGGCGAACGATTCAATCGCCGCATTGTTCAGTACTTGCAGTTTGCGCGCGAGTTCAATGCCAGGTTTCCGAGCTTTGAAACCGATATACACGGCCTGGCTGAAGAAAAAATGCCCGATGGCGAATCGCGTTTCTACGTCGACTGTCTCAGAGAAGACTAAGGCGTGTCGGCGGGGCGCTTTGATGTAGCGGTTATCGGGGCCGGGGCCGCCGGCATGATGGCGGCTGCCGTGGCCGGCCAGCGCGGCTTGCGGGTGGTGCTGGTCGAGCACGCCGCCAAGCTGGCCGAGAAAATCCGCATTTCAGGCGGCGGCCGCTGCAATTTCACGAATATCGGCACAACGCCCGCCAATTTTCTGTCGCAAAATCCCAATTTTTGCCGGTCGGCGCTGGCGGCCTACACGCCGCGCGATTTCATCGATCTGGTCGAGAAGCACGGCATACGCTGGCACGAAAAACATCGCGGCCAGCTTTTTTGCGACGATTCCAGCGAGTCGATCATCGAGCTGCTCAAACGTGAATGCGATATGGGCCGCGTGACCTGGCGCATGCCGTGTTCCGTGGCGGAGCTTGAGCACGACAAGACCGATTTTGTCTTGCGGACTTCGTTGGGTGAAATACGGGCGGCCCAACTGGTGCTGGCCTGCGGCGGCATGGCGATCCCTCAATTGGGGGCCACCGATTTCGCCTTGAAGGTAGCGCGCCAGTTCGGCCTGAAAGTGGTGGAACCCCGTCCTGCCCTGGTTCCGCTGACCTTCGATCCGGAACACTGGAAGGCGTTCGGGGCCCTTAGCGGCGTCGCGCTCGAAGTGGGCGTCACGGGCGGCCAGGGCAAGGGCCGTGCTGAATTTCTGGAAGACCTGCTGTTTACGCACCGAGGTTTGTCGGGGCCCGCCATTTTGCAGATTTCGAGCTTCTGGAATCCGGGCGAGCCGATCACGCTGGACCTGGCTCCGGGGCGCGACCTGGAGCGGGAACTGCTGGTGGCCAAGCCGGGCAACCGGCAGCAGCTCAATTCGGTCCTGTCGGACCTGTGGCCCAGGCGCCTGGCCGAGCAATGGCTCTCCAACGTCGACGGGGTCGAACACGGAGTAACGAGCCTGCGCATGGCCGATGCGCCCGACCGGCTGCTGCGCCGGTTGGCCGGGCAGATTCATCGCTGGTCGCTGACGCCCACCGGAACCGCCGGCTATAAAAAGGCCGAGGTCATGCGTGGAGGCGTGGATACCCGGGGCCTCGATCAAAAAACCATGCAGGCCAAGGCTGTGCCTGGCCTGTATATTGTCGGCGAAGCGCTCGATGTCACGGGCTGGCTGGGTGGTTACAATTTTCAATGGGCCTGGGCTTCCGGCATGGCTTGCGGGCGCGCCCTGCAGGCGAAATAAACCCCTGTCAGGTCCGCCGAATTCGCTTGGTGTTCGATCCCCTTTCGAGTTATGCTTTGCGCTGCTGTCATTACATGTGGCGGGAGAGAGCCGATTTTTCGGCCGCCGAAGGCGCAATTCGCCCAGAATCGCTCAGGTACCCGGTACCGTCCATGTATTGTCTGTGTCGCTATCCGAGGCAGGCAGGGCAGCAATCTGGAGAGACTTGCGCGGCACTCGTGGGTGACGCGGCAGGCGCCGAAGGTGAACACTCGCTGCGTGCGGGTCAACTCTCAGGCAAAAGGACAGAAGGGCGGCACTCGCCAATCAGCTTGTTGGCATCCGTCGTTCCCTGTTTCTCGGAGTCTCCATGTCTTCTGCGCTCAAGCGTACCCCTTTATTCAGCGTCCACATCGAGTCGGGCGCCAAAATGGTCGATTTTGGCGGCTGGGAAATGCCGTTGGCCTACGGGTCGCAGCTCGAGGAGCACCACGCCGTGCGCCAGGACGCCGGCATGTTCGATGTGTCGCACATGCTCAATGTCGAGGTCAAGGGGCCCGATTCCAAAGCCTTTTTGCAGCGCCTGCTGGCCAACGATGTGGCCAAGCTGAGCGTGCCCGGCAAAGCCCTGTATTCGTGCATGCTGAATTTCGAGGGCGGCGTTATCGACGACCTGATTGTCTATTTTTTTGCCGCCGACAATTGGCGCATTGTGGTCAATGCCGCCACGGCCGACAAGGATGTTGCCTGGATGCAACGCGTTGCGCATGCCGGGCATTTCAATGTGACGCTTAATCCGCGACGCGATCTTGCCATGATTGCGGTGCAAGGCCCGAATGCGCGCCAAAAGGTCTGGGCGGCACGGCCTGCCTGGCAGACTCCCACTGAAGCGCTGACCCCTTTCGTGGGCACTTTTATCGATGAACTTACCCTAGTGGCGCGCACCGGCTATACGGGCGAAGACGGCTTCGAAATTGTTTTGCCCGCAACCCAGGCCGAGGCCCTGTGGCGCGACCTTGCCCGGCAGGGCGTCAGGCCATGCGGGCTGGGCGCGCGGGACACCTTGCGTCTCGAGGCGGGCATGAACTTGTATGGCCAGGATATGGACGACTTTGTGCATCCCCAGGAAGCCGCGCTGTCCTGGACGGTGTCGCTCAAAGATCCGCAGCGCCAGTTCGTTGGCCGGGCCGCCATCGAAGCCGTGCCGGCCGCACGGTCTCTGGTCGGGCTCAAGCTGCTGGAACGCGGCGTGATGCGCGCTCACATGAAGGTTCGCACCGCGCAGGGCGAAGGCGAAATCACCAGCGGCACCATGTCGCCCACCATGGGCGTGTCGGTGGGCATGGCCCGTGTTCCAGCCGGTGCGCAAGCCGGCGATAAAGTCGAAATTGAAATACGTGGCAAATGGGTTCCGGCCCAGGTCACGCCCATGCCTTTTGTCCGCAACGGCAAAGTCCTTGCGGCCTGAACTGTTTTTTCGAAAACTTCATTACTTTTAACGAGGTCTATCATGAGTCTTCCTTCCGATCGCAAGTACACGTCGTCGCACGAATGGGTTAAAGCCGAGGGCGATGTGTTCCTTGTGGGCATTACCGATGCCGCCCAGGATCAACTCGGCGACCTGGTTTTCGTGGGCGATGTCAATCCCGGCGCAGTGCTGGCCGCCGGCGAAACCGCGGGTGTGGTGGAATCCGTCAAGGCGGCGTCCGATATCTATGCGCCGGTCGATGGCGAGATCGTGGCATTCAACGAGGCCCTCGATTCCGAACCCAATCTGATCAACGATGCGGCTTTCGATACCTGGATTTTCAAGATCAAGCCGAAAAATGCGTCCGACATCGACGGCCTGCTCGATGCGGCCGGTTATGAAGCCGTGGTCAACGCGGGTTGAGCTTTCATTTTTTTATTAGCCATTCGTTCTGTTTAGGTTGTGCATATGCTGCGTGAATTAGACCCCCATACCGATTTTGTGCCTCGCCATATCGGGCCCGCCCAAGCCGATCAGGCAAAAATGCTGTCGGCGATCGGGGTTGCAAGCCTGGAAAGCCTGATTCAGGAAGTCGTGCCCGCCAGTATCCTGAGGCGCGGGGCACTGGATTTGCCGGCGTCGCGCAGCGAGGCCGATGCCTTGGCCGAATTGAAAGCGATCGCCGGGCAAAACCAGGTGTTTCGCAACTACATCGGGCAGGGCTACTACGGCACGCAGGTGCCCAACGTCATCCTGCGCAATATTCTTGAAAATCCCGCCTGGTATACCGCCTACACGCCTTATCAGCCCGAGATTTCCCAGGGGCGCCTCGAAGCATTGCTGAATTACCAGACCATGGTGGCCGACCTTACCGGCCTGGGCATTGCCAACGCCTCCCTGCTCGACGAAGGCACGGCGGCAGCCGAGGCCATGACTCTGGCGCGCCGCGGTTCACGCGCCAAAAGCAATGTGTTCTTTGCCTCGCGGCATTGCCACCCGCAAACGCTGGAAATCCTGCGCACGCGGGCCAGCGGCCTGGGCATCGAAGTCGTCGTGGGCGACGAGTCGCAAGGCGTGCCCGAGTGCTTCGGTGTACTGCTGCAGTACCCGCACAGCCTGGGCGCAGTCGCAGACTACCGCGGCCTGACCGAAGCCGTGCATGCCAAGGGCGGCGTGGTTGCGGTCGCCACCGACTTGCTGGCGCTGGCCTTGCTTGCCCCGCCGGGAGAGTGGGGCGCCGATATCGCCATAGGCTCGGCCCAGCGGTTTGGCGTGCCATTGGGTTTTGGCGGCCCGCATGCGGGCTTCATGGCCTGCAAGGATGCGTTCAAGCGCAATATGCCCGGCCGCCTGGTCGGGGTTTCCAAAGATAGCCAGGGCGCAGCGGCCTTGCGCCTGGCGCTGCAAACGCGCGAACAGCATATACGCCGCGAAAAAGCCACTTCGAACATCTGCACGGCGCAGGTGCTGCTGGCCGTCATGGCCGGCATGTATGCCGTATGGCATGGCCCGCGCGGCATCAGGCGCATTGCCGAACGGGTGGCCTGTCTGACCGCCTATTTAAGGCAATCGCTGCAGGCGCTGGGGCTGGTCAGCCGCAATGACAGTTTCTTCGATACCTTGCTGCTCGACAGCGGCGAGCACACTCAGGCGATCGTGCGCGCCGCGGAAGCGGCCTCCATCAATTTGCGCCAGGTCGGCGCGGCTCAGTTGGCCGTGTCGCTGGACGAGACCGTGACCGTATCGGATATCGCCGATTTGCTGCGGGTGTTTGCGCAGGCCCTGGGCAAGACCTGGAACGAGCCCGACTGGGCCAGCCAGGCCCTGCCGGCCAGCCATGGTATTCCCGCCGCCTTGCAACGCTCTTCGGCGATCTTGTCTCACCCGGTATTCTCCAAAGTCCAGTCCGAGACCGATATGCTGCGCTACCTGCGCAGCCTGGCCGATAAAGACCTGGCCCTGGACCGGACCATGATTCCCCTGGGCTCGTGCACCATGAAGCTCAATGCCACGGCCGAGATGATTCCCGTCACCTGGCCCGAGTTCGGCGATATGCATCCCTATGCGCCGGTGGCGCAAACCAGGGGCTACCAGGAACTTATTCGTCGCCTGTCGGCGGCGCTGTGCGAGATTACCGGTTACGACTCGGTCAGCCTGCAACCCAATTCGGGCGCGCAGGGCGAGTATGCCGGCTTGTTGGCCATACGCGCCTATCATCGGGCCAATGGGCACCATCAGCGCAATGTCTGCCTGATCCCGTCTTCGGCCCACGGCACCAATCCCGCGTCCGCGCAATTGGCCGGCATGGAAGTGGTGGTCGTAGCGTCCGACGATCAGGGCAATGTCGATGTGGCCGATCTGCAAGCGAAGATTGCGCAGGTGGGCGATCGCCTGGCGGCGCTCATGATTACCTACCCCTCCACGCACGGCGTGTTCGAAGTGGCGGTGACGCAGATTTGCGATTTGGTGCACGAGGCCGGCGGCCAGGTGTATCTTGACGGCGCCAATATGAACGCCATGGTGGGCCTGGCCCAACCCGGCAAATTCGGCTCGGATGTGTCGCACCTTAACCTGCACAAGACATTTTGCATTCCGCACGGCGGCGGCGGACCGGGCGTCGGGCCGGTGGCGGTGCGGGCCCATCTGGCGCCGTACTTGCCGGGTATCCTGAACGAGCAGGGAGAACTGTCGAAAGAGGCCGTGGTGGGGCCGGTTTCGGCGGCGCCTTATGGGTCGGCCAGCATCCTGCCCATTCCCTATCTGTACATAACCCTGATGGGGGCCGAGGGCCTGCTGCAGGCGACCGAAGTCGCCATACTCAATGCGAACTACATCGCCGAGCGCTTGCGTGGGTATTATCCGGTCTTGTATGCGGGGCATAATGGCCGCGTGGCGCACGAATGCATACTCGACATACGCCCCATCAAGGAAAGCAGCGGAATCTCGGCGGAAGACATTGCCAAGCGCTTGATCGATTATGGGTTCCATGCCCCGACCATGAGTTTCCCGGTGGCCGGAACGCTGATGGTCGAGCCGACCGAGTCTGAAGGCCTGGCCGAGCTGGATCGTTTTATCGATGCCATGATTGCCATCCGTGCCGAAATCGCACAGATTGAAAGCGGTGCGAAAGATGCCGAAGACAATGTCCTGAAAAATGCTCCGCATACGGCGCAGATGCTTCTGGTGACGGAGTGGCATCACGATTACACGCGCGAAGAGGCGTCGTATCCCGTGCAGAGCTTGCGCGACAACAAGTACTGGCCGCCGGTGGCGCGCGTCGATAATGCCTATGGCGACCGCAATCTGGTTTGCGCCTGCCCGCCGCTCGAGGCTTATACCGACGCCGGAGAGAAATCCCTGGCCTGACGGTGCCCCAGGCGCTTGAAATCATTCGTGGCGCCTGGGGGCTCGATATAGTGGGCGCGGATCTCGTCGAGATCGCGCCCCCGTACGATCCCCATGGCACGACGGCGCTGCTGGGAGCCAACCTGGCTTATGAAATGTTGTGCGTACTGCCAGGAGTTCCGCGCCGAGCTTGACTGTAGTGGCACGCTTTGTGGGTGCCCGAAACGAATTTATGACCATACGGCAGGGCGGCCACAACGGCCGCCCCTAAGCATGATGTAAAAAGAGTGTCCCGCTACAGGTCTCAATCGATGGTTTTGAGAACCGCCGCTATGGTTTCGAATAGCTGGGCGATCTGCGCCTCGTCGATGATGAGCGGCGGCGAGACAGCCAGGATGTCCCCCGTATATCGAACCATCAGGCCCTGGTCGAAACATTTCTTGAAGGCTTCGGCGGCGCGTGCTCCGGGCGCGCCGCTGCGCGATTCGAGTTCGATGCCGGCAACCAGGCCCAGGTTGCGCACATCGACCACGTGCCGCGCGTTTTCGAGCCCGTGGGCCGCTTTTTCAAAAACGGGAGCCATGGTGTTGGCGCGTTGAAAGAGCTGGTCCCGTTCATAGATGCCCAGCGTGGCCAGTATGGCGGCTGTGGCCAGCGGATGGCCCGAATAGGTGTATCCGTGGAAAAACTCAATGCCGTTGGCGGCGGCGCCCACAATGGTGTCGTGGACCTCGCGTTTGACGGCCACGGCGCCGGCCGGGACGCTGGCGTTGCTGATCCCCTTGGCCAGGGTGATCAGGTCGGGCGTAACACCGAAACGTTCGCTGGCGGTGGCGGCTCCCAGGCGGCCGAAGGCGCTGATGACTTCATCGAAAATCAGTAGGATGCCGTATTTTTCGGTAATGGCGCGCAGGCGTTCGAGGTAGCCTTTGGGTGGGATCAGCACGCCGGTGGATCCGGCCATGGGTTCGACGATGACAGCCGCTATCGTGGATGCGTCATGCAAGGCAACCAGGCGTTCGAGGTCGTCGGCCAGATGCGCGCCCCACTCCGGTTGCCCGCGCGTGTTGGCGTTTTTGGACAGATCGTGGGTGTGCGGCAAGTGATCGACGCCAGGCAGCAGGGCGCCCGAAAATGCCTTGCGGTTGGGCGCGATGCCGCCCACTGAAATTCCCCCGAAACCTACGCCGTGGTAGCCGCGTTCGCGGCCTATCAGGCGCGTGCGCTGGCCTTCGCCGCGTGCGCGATGGTAGGCCAGGGCGATTTTCAGCGCCGTATCGACGGACTCCGAACCCGAGTTGGTAAAGAAAATTCGATCAAGCCCGGCCGGCATGATCTTGGCAACGGCGGTGGCGGCCCGGAATGAATTCGGGTGTCCGATCTGGAAGCTTGGGGCGTAGTCGAGTTCCGCCGTTTGATGCGCAATGGCTTCGATGATTTCTTCGCGCCCGTGTCCGGCATTGACGCACCAGAGCCCTGACGTGCCGTCCAGAATCTGGCGGCCGTCGGCCGAGGTGTAATACATGCCCTTGGCCTTGGCCAGCAGAAGCGGGTGCTCCTTGAATTGCCGGTTTGCCGTAAACGGCATCCAGAGGTGCGACATGTTTGGAACAGCGGTTTGGGTACTCATGATTATCCCCGAAGGCGAATTGGACAAGACTGCACAGATGCCCATTTTCGTCTGGCTCAAAGAGGATTGAAATATACAGATGTTGAATAAATCAATAACTGTACTGGTAAAATTAAAAAAATCGTACTTTAATGGATGGCCATGAACTTTTTCGAACCTGTGCGGGATCGCAGCCGCGGCCCGAGCCTGGTGGATCAGGTGGTGACCGCCTTGCAGGCGGCCATCCAGACGCAGCTGTTGCGGCCAGGCATGGCCATTCCCTCGGTGCGGCAGTTTGCGCACGATCACGGCCTGAGCACCTTTACCGTGGCGGCCGCGTACAACCGCCTGGTGGCGCAGGGCTGGCTTGGCGCGCGCCCCGGCTCGGCGTATCGGGTAATGCCCGGCCGGCGCGTCGCGCGGATCGCATCGACCTCATCGGATTGGCACCCTCCCAAGATAGGCGCGTCGTGGCTGCTGGCCGATGTGTTCGCCGATCACTCGATTCCAATCAAATCGGGATGCGGATGGCTGCCGTCCGAATGGCTCAATGAGGCGGGCCTGCAACAGTCCTTGCGGCAACTGGCGCGGGTGCCCGCCGTGCAGATCGCCGGCTATGGGCATCCCTACGGTTACGCCCCTCTGCGCGAGCACATGGTCCATGTGCTGGGCGAGCGCGGCATCAATCTGGAGCTTGGCCAGGTCCTGCTTACGCAGGGCGCTTCGCAGGGCCTGGATATCGTGACCAGAACCTTGTTCCGCGCGGGCGATGCGGTCGCAGTCGAGGTTCCCTGCTATGCCAATCTTCTGCCTGCCTTGCGCCTGGCCGGGCTCAAGGTGCTGGGCGTGCCGCGAACGCAGGAAGGTATCTGCATTCAATCCCTTGAGGAATTGGCGCGCAACCATGATTTGAAAGGAATTTTCATCAACACCGTGCTGCACAACCCGACCGGCGCGAGCCTCACCATGGCCAATGCATTCCGGGTGCTGCAGGTCGCCGAACAGCACGATTTCTGGGTGATCGAAGACGATGTGTCGCGCGATCTCCTGCCCGGCGTGGGGCCGATGCTGCTGGCCTTGGCGGGAACGCAGCGAGTGGTGCATGTTTCGGGGTTTTCCAAGAGCATTACGCCCTCGGTGCGCGTGGGCTATATCGTATCCAGCATCGAGCTGTTGGGCGAGTTTGCCAAAACCAAGATGGCGATTGGCCTGACCTCCACCGAAATGATGGAGCGCACTGTGTACCAGGTGCTGCGCCTGGGGCGGCATCAAGCTCATTTGAGCAAGGTGCAGGATCGCTTGCGGCAGGCGCACGATGAGCTGTGCGGCCTGATGGAACGGCATGGCTTTGAAGTCTTCACCCAGCCTCGGGCGGGCTTGTTTTTATGGGCGCGGCCGGCGGCCGGCAAGTGGCGCGAACAGGGCGCCGCAAAATTGGCCGAACTGGCCCTGAAGGATGGAATCTGGCTGGCTCCGGGGTCTTATTTCGACCCGGACCAGATCGACTCGGGATGGATACGCTTCAATGTGGCGTATTCCCTGAGCCCCCTGCTGTGGCAGTTCATGCGGCGCGTCGGGGCGGCAAGCTGAAGCGCACCCAACCAAGGGGCCTGGCGTATCAGGCGGGTTTGCGCCGGTACGTGACGAAGTCGTAGCGGTAGCCGTTTTCTTCGGCCTGCGGCAGACGTTCCGTTTCCTGCCATTCGGCCTTGTTCAAAGACGGAAAGAATGCATCGCCATCGACCTGCGCATGAACCTCGGTGGCAATGATTTCGTGGGCATATTCCAGGGCCTGGGCGTAGATCTGGGCGCCGCCGATAATGCAGACGCCGGGTTCGGCGCGGCAGGCGGCCAGCGCTTCGGTGAGAGAACCATGGACAGAGGCTCCGCTGGCCGTGAATCCGGGGTTGCGGCTGACGACCACATTCCGGCGGCCAGGCAGGGGCCGGCCCAGCGAGTCCCAGGTATTGCGTCCCATGATGATGGGCTGGCCGAGCGTGGTGCGCTTGAAATGGGCCAGATCGCCCGGCAGGCGCCAGGGCAGCGTGTTGTTGCGGCCTATGGCCCGGTTTTCCGAATAGGCGACGATGATTCTTACGATGGGAGAGGGCATGGGCTGTGCACTTAAACCGCTACGGGCGCCTTGATGTGGGGGTGCGATTCGTAGCCGACGATTTCGAAATCGTCGTACTCGTATTCGAAAATGGAGGCGGGCTTGCGCTTGATATTGAGCCGCGGGTAGGGGTAGGGCGCGCGGGCAAGCTGCTGCTCGACCTGCTCGAAGTGATTGCTGTACAGATGGCAATCGCCGCCGGTCCAGACGAAGTCGCCCACGTCGAGCCCGCATTGCTGGGCCACCATGTGGGTCAGCAGGGCATAGCTGGCAATATTGAAGGGTACGCCCAGGAATATATCGGCGCTGCGCTGATACAGCTGGCACGACAGCTTGCCGTTGGCCACGTAGAACTGGAAGAAGGCATGGCAGGGCGGCAGGGCCATATTGGCAATTTCGCCGACATTCCAGGCCGACACGATCAGCCGCCGCGAGTCGGGGTTGCGGCGTATCTGTTCGAGGACCTGCGTAATCTGATCGATGTGCCGGCCGTCGGGCGCCGGCCAGGAGCGCCATTGCACGCCGTACACGGGGCCGAGATCGCCGTTTTGATCGGCCCATTCGTTCCAGATGCTGACGCCGCGCTCTTGCAGCCAGCGCACATTGGAGTCGCCGCGCAGAAACCACAGCAGCTCGATGAAAATGCTTTTGGTATGCAGCTTCTTGGTGGTGATGAGCGGAAAGCCCTGAGCCAGGTCGAAGCGCATTTGGTGCCCGAACACCGAGCGCGTGCCGGTACCGGTGCGGTCCGTCTTGGTTTGGCCATGTTCGTAGACATGGCGCATGAAGTCTTCGTACTGGTGCATGGTGGAGGCAGCGCTATTCTGGCCGCAACGCCTGTTCAGGCGTTGACGACGGTGGTTGAGCAGGTGATTTCGGCCGTCTTGGCCAGCATGGCCGAGGCCGAGCAATATTTTTCGTGTGACAGCTGCACGGCCCGTTCGACGGCTGCCTGCGGCAGGTTCGAGCCGGTAACCGTAAAGGCGAAGTGGATCTTGGTGAACACCTTTGGGTCGGTTTCGGCACGCTCGCCGCTCAGTTTAACCTGGCAGCCGCTTACAGCGTGCCGGCCGCGCTTCAGTATGAGGACGACGTCGTAGGCCGTGCATCCCCCGGTTGCCGCCAACAGCATTTCCATGGGGCGCGGCGCCAGATTGTGGCCGCCGCCTTCGGGCGCGCCATCCATGGCGGCAATATGGCCGCTGCCTGTCTTGGCCACGAACAGCATGCCTTCGGGGCCGCCCCAATCAATCGTACATTCCATTTCAACCTCGTTGCCTTGTGTCAGATGCTAATCATTGCCTATCCCGCCGCAAAGCGCAACGCGGCGTGAATACCCGGATTGCGCGAAGGGATTTCACGGCTTCAGAGCCCATACCTGTTTTAAAATTGCACTGTCATTTTAAAACATATGGGCGGGCCCATTTCGGTCTCGGTATTGGTGCCGTATTTCACGCCGCGTGCAACGGCCCGGGTTCGCGACATGGGTTTTGGAAGTGAGCTGATGTTCTTACTTTTATTGGATCGTGATGGATACTGTCACAATATTGCTGCTTACCTTTATCCTGTCGGTTACCGGCCTGTTCATTTTCATCTGGTCGTTGCGCAAGAACCTGTTCGACGATAACCCCGCGGCCGCCAGAGTTATTTTTTCCGAAGGGGAAATCGGCCGTGTCGAAGAGCCGGCGCTGACCCCAGGCCAGCTCCAGAGTCTGCAGGATACCGTAGGGGCTCACAAGATGCCCGACGATCCCGCCAAGGTTGCCCGCATGCAGGCGGAATTGGCCAGCCGCATACAGGCCGATCGTTCCACATCCCTGATTACCTTTGTATTCCTGTCTTGCGCCATTGTCTGGCTTGTTTTCGCCTCGACAGCGGGGCTGATCAGTTCCATCAAGCTGCACCAGCCCGACTTCCTGACCAGCCAGGCATGGATGACGTTCGGCCGCATGCGTACCTTGCATTTGAATGCGGTGGCCTATGGCTGGTGTCCCATGGCGGCGTTTGGCATCGCCATCTGGACCATACCCCGCCTGCTGAAGACCGAACTGGTCGGCGGGCGTTTTGCTCTGTTGGGCTGCATGCTCTGGAATGCCGGGTTGATAGCCGGACTGGGAAGCATCGCCGCGGGTTTCAACTCCGGCCTCGAGTGGCTGGAAATACCGTGGCAGATCAGCATATTGCTGGTCATAGGGGGCGCCCTGATCGGCCTGCCGCTGGTCTACACCTTGCAGAACCGGCGCGTCGACCATCTTTACGTTTCGGTCTGGTACATGGGGGCCGCGCTGTTCTGGTTTCCGGTCCTGTATCTGGTTGCCAAGATTCCCGGCCTGCATTTCGGGGTCGAACAGGCCACCATGAACTGGTGGTACGGCCACAATGTGCTGGGCCTGTACTACACGCCCATAGCCTTGGGGACCATCTATTATTTCCTGCCCAAGATCATCGGCCGTCCGATCCAGTCGTATAACCTGTCGCTGCTCGGTTTCTGGGCGCTGGCTTTCTTTTATGGGCAGGTTGGCGGCCACCATCTGATCGGCGGGCCGGTGCCCGGCTGGCTGGTCACGCTGTCTATCGTGCAAAGCATCATGATGGTCGTGCCCGTGATTGCCTTCTCGGTGAACCAGCACCTGACCATGCGGGGGCATTTCAAGACCCTGGTTTACTCGCCCACGCTGCGCTTCATCGTCCTGGGCGGCATGATGTACACGCTCAGTTCCCTGCAGGGCTCCGTCGAGGCCTTGCGCAGCGTCAACACCATCACCCATTTCACTCATTTCACCGTGGCGCACGCCCATCTTGGGCTGTACGGGTTTTTCTCGCTGGTCATGTTCGGGGCCATCTACTTCGTGATGCCGCGCGTGATGTCGTGGGAATGGCCGTATCCCAGGCTGATCGCTCTGCATTTCTGGTTGATCGTGACGGGCTTTGCCATTTATTTCGTCGGCCTGTCCATAGGCGGCTGGCTGCAAGGGCTCGATATGCTCGATCCGGCCAAGCCATTCATGGATTCGGTGCGCGTGACCATCCCGTATCTCGAGGCCCGCAGTGTCGGCGGCAGCATCATGACTCTGGGGCATCTGGTTTTCGCCTTTCACTTCGTGTCCATGGCGTTCCGCAATGGGCCTGCCCGTATCGGGCCCGCCTTGTTCCACAGGCGCACTGCGCCGACCGTTGCGCTGAAAGGAGCCTGATCATGGAAAGCGAAATCAAGCTGCTCAGCGGCGCCATGGTGACCCTGGCTCTGGCCACGGCCACCCTGGTGGTGGTGCCTTATATGCAGTTGTCTCATGTCGAGCCTTCTCCAGGCCTGAAGCCCTACACCTCGCAGCAGTTGCGCGGGCGTGAAGTCTATATACAAAATGGCTGTGTGTACTGTCATTCGCAGCAGCCGCGCAGCCAGGCGCAGACTCCTGCCGACTTCAAACGCGGCTGGGGCAGGGCTCCGGTTGCCGGCGACTACTATTACGATTCGCCTCATTTGCTGGGCACCATGCGCACCGGGCCCGATCTGTTCAATATCGGCGCGCGCCAGCCCAGCGCCGACTGGAACCTGGGGCATCTCTACCAGCCACGCGCCTATACGCCGGGCAGCATCATGCCTTCCTATCCGTTTTTATTCGAGGTCAAAGACAAGGCCGGCCCGGGCGATAAGGTGGTGAACCTGCCTCCAGGCTTCGCCCCGCCAGGAGAGGTCGTCGTGGCCAGGCCCGAGGCGGTGGATCTGGTCGAGTATCTGCTTGGGCTCGACCACACTTATCCAGTCAAGAACGATCTGAATCCCGGCAAGTAATCGCCTGCGCCTGCCAGGCGCGGCGATCCGCCGGATCGAAGGGGAATCATAGTGGCGCAAGACAAAATATCGGAAGCCCAGAAGCGTGAAATGCCGGAGCCTTCCGAGGGCAGCCGGCCCATACCGTGGGCCGTCATCGTTATTGTGGCGGCGGCATTCCTGTCGGCGGTGGCGTATCTTTGGATGACTCCTCAAAGCAATGATCCCAGCCTGGGAGACCATCGCATCGCGGCGGACTTCGCCGTGGCCAAGTCCAGCTCCACCGGCGCCGTCGATGGCGCGCAAATCTACGCGGCCCAGTGCGTGGCCTGCCACCAGGCCAACGGGGCCGGCCTGCCCGGCGTATTTCCGCCCCTGGCCGAGTCGGAATGGGTGCTGGGCAAGCCCGAGGTCGCCGCCCGCATCGTGCTGCATGGCGTTACCGGGCCTCTCAAGGTCAAGGGGGCTACGTACAATGGACAGATGCCCACTTTCAAAGACAAGCTCAGCGACAAGGAAATTGCCGCGGTGCTGACCCACGTGCGATCCAGCTTTGGCAATAAGGCCGACAAGGTCGATGAGGCCCTGGTCAAGAAGGAACGCGCCGCGACTCAATCCCATGACAAACCCTGGAACGGCGATGCGGAGCTGGACAGTATGCGGTGATGCCCGCTTTGCGGGAATCGGATGAAGTCGCTTGTATCCATAGTCCTGGTTTGCGTGCTGGGCCTGGGAGCCATCTACGCGCAGACCGACGGCTTCTCCGTGGTCACGACGGAGTCGGCTCGCAGGCTGTCGGTGGCAAGTCATCCACGCCAGTTGCCCGATGCGCTGCTGCAGATGGCTTCGGGTGGCCAGGACACCTTGCTGCATGCCTTGCGGTCCGACGGACGCATTACCGTCGTCAACTTCATTTATACCCGCTGCCTGTCGATTTGCCTGGCCATGGGTTCGGAGTACCAGCAAATGCAGGCGGCGCTTCGGGCCAAGGGCTTGGCGGGCCGGATCCGCCTGTTGAGCATCAGCTTCGATCCCGCCGATACGCCCGGGCAGCTTGAACGCTACGCGCAAGGCATGCACGCCGATCCCGGCATATGGCAATTTGCGGCGGTACCGCAGGCCGCGCAGCGGCGCGCATTGCTCGATGCCTTTGGTATTGTCGTGGTTCCGGCGCCGCTGGGGCAGTTCGTGCACAATGCCGCCTATCACATCGTGACGGCCGACGGACGCCTGGCGCGTGTCATCGACTATAGCGAGCCGCATTCGGTGCTGGACTTTGCGGCCGACCAGGCGCGGCGCAAGAGTGCTTTCATTCCCGGCGCGGGGCATTCATGAATCTGCGCGGCTTGCCTCGCCCATCTCTTGCCATGCGCCATGCCCTGGTCAGCGTGGCCTTGCTGTTGCTTGCGATTGTTTTTGTCAGGCCGTTGACGGCCTCGATGGCGCTGCATATGCTGGTTCATATCCCGGCGTTGCTGATCGCCGGCATGTTTGCCTGGCGTGCGGCGGCGGCAAGTGGCGGGGCCAGGAACAGGTTCCTGGCCAAAGTCTTGCGCCGCTATCGCGAATACGATGAATTCGGCATTCCCGGCCTGCTGCTGGCGAGCTTTGCCGGTGCGTACTGGATGCTTCCCAAGGCCCTGGACCAAGTGCAGGCTTTGCCCTGGGCAGAAGTGCTGAAGTTTTTTGTGTTATTTATATTAGGGATGATACTGCTTGACTCCCTGGCGCGGGCAAACAGGGTCGTCAAGTTATTTTTTCTGGGGAATTTCTGCTGGATGGCGGCGATTGTCGGAATCCTGTATCAAGACGGCTCCGTCCGGCTATGCAATTTTTATCTGGTGGATGATCAGGTCCTTGCCGGGCGGGGCCTGCTAGTGCTTTCCATTGCGTTGCCCGTGTTGTGGCTGTTGAGCAATTGGGCAGCCGTTCGGCGGTTTTTGCGTGCATAGACGGCATGGCGCCGCTTGTGTTTGTTTTCAGTAAAGGTTTTAGGCATGTTCAAACAGGATGTGGTACCGGGCGCCGTGGCGCTGCCTCGGCGGCTCAATCGCGCGGACGGCGTTTTTGCCGAGATAGGGCGCGCCTTGCAAGTGCTGGATGGCGCCGTTCATGCCGGCCGGCCCAATCCCGCCGGCAAGCCCGGGCCGGCGGCCCCCGATTTGTCGGTTCGCGAGCAAAAACATGCGGCGGCCCTGATGCGGGTCAATCATGTAGGCGAAGTCTGCGCCCAGGCCCTGTACCGGGGGCAGGCGGTTTTTTGCCGCGATGAGAAAATAAAGGAACTGTTCCGGCATGCCGCCTCGGAAGAGGTGGATCACCTGGTCTGGTGCCAGGATCGCCTGCACGAACTGCAAAGCCGCCCCAGTTATCTCAATCCTCTTTGGTATGCGGGCTCGTTCTCGCTGGGTTTGGTGGCGGGTTATGCCGGAGTTTCCAGGAACCTGGGTTTCATGGCCGAGACCGAATCCCAGGTTGAACAGCATTTGAATACGCACTTGAACAAGCTGCCGGCCGACGACGTGCGTTCACGACAGATCGTCGAACAAATGCGCAACGACGAGGTGAATCACCGTGCCACGGCGGAACATCATGGCGGTTTGCCGCTGCCCAGACCCGCAAGGTGGCTTATGCGCGGAATGGCCAAGGTCATGACCGGCACGGCATATTGGGTTTAAGGGTATACGCTTATTTGTAACAAAATAATTTTTTGTGTGTGATCGCGTGTACGCTACGGGGGAACGAGCTGTAAAAAAGCAACATATAGGGGAATTTGCGATATTTTTCCTTGGTCATCTTGCAATGCACAAAAAATGGTTATACACTTTGGTTATCGGATGTCGAAACGTGATTGCAGAGGGAAAACCCGGATCACACGGTCTCAAGCTTGATGCTTTAGCAGCCCGACATGCCACGGTTGTCTCCTCCACCCTCCTCCTTTGGTGGATTTAGCCCGAGATCTTACGATCTCGGGCTTTTTTTTATTTTTTTTCCGGTGTGGCGAGTTTTTCCGGAATGAAAAATACCCGGGTCGTAAAGCGGCAAATTATCGTGCTCCAGGCTTTGCCGGATCGGATATGGCGGTTCAAGCCTATTTTTGATGGCTGCAGGGTGCCTGTCTCCGTTGAGGAGGGCAATCCGCAGTATGATCTTTTTGTTGCACTTCTTCCGGGGTTTCCCCGTGATTCGCCACCAATACAACCGATAATGTCAGCTTCAGCTATTCAATTGCGTATGGAGGTTTTGTGCCCTCGCATCAAACTTGGGACTCGGTGACCTGGCTTTATATTTGTATTGTGGCGTTTACCATAGGCGGCCTGATTGTCGCTTCCGAACGCTGGCATGGAGCCTACACCGGCGATTCCGACCTGCATAAACCACAGGCTTCCCACTCGCGCGCGACGCCGCGCGTAGGCGGCCTGGCAGTGCTGGCCGGCAGTCTGGCCGGCCTGTTGGTGTTGGGCCCGCGCAATATGACACTGACCTGGCTATGGCCGGTTTTGTTTGTGGCCGCCTTGCCTGTGTTTGTCGCCGGCCTGCTCGAAGACATCACCAAAGATATCGGCTCGGGCAAGCGTTTGCTGGCGGCGTTCATTTCGGCGGCGATTGCATGGTGGCTGCTGGGCGGAGTCTCGCGGGTCGGCCTGTCGGGCGTCGACTGGATTCTCGGTTTCTGGCCGGTTTCACTGGTGTTCACCATGGTGGCCGTGGGGGGCTGTACGCATGCGCTGAATATTGTCGATGGCATGAATGGCCTGGCGGGAATGGTTGCGACCCTGATGGCTTTGTCCATTGGCCTGGTTGCCTTGCAAGTGCAGGATATCCCCATATTTTTGATTGCCGCGGCGCTGGCGTCCGCAACGCTGGGCTTCCTGGTCTGGAACTTTCCTTTTGGGCGCGTGTTCCTGGGCGATGGCGGAGCCTATTTCCTGGGGTTCATGCTGGCCGAACTGGCCGTGCAACTGGTGGTGCGCAATCCAAGCGTATCGCCGTTCTATGCGTTGGCCGTGCTGTTTTATCCCGTGTTCGAAACCTTGTTTTCCATTTGGCGGCGGCGGTTCAAGCGCGGTACGCCAGTCGATCAGCCCGATGCCTTGCATTTGCATCAACTGGTATTCCGGCGCCTGGTTCGGGTGACATTCAGCCGCGATAGCCGCCATTCGGTCCCGGCGCTGTGCAATGCCATGGCCTCGCCGTATTTGTGGGTGCTGACCCTGATCGGCCTGGTCCCCGCCACAATCTGGTGGGATAACGCGTGGGCCTTGTGCGCCAGCCTGGTGGTGTTCGCAGCGGTGTATATCTGGTTGTATTCCAGGCTGGTATCGTGGCGCCGTCCCATGTGGCTGTTGCTGCCCTCGCTGGGCCGCGACCACAACCGGCACAAGTAGCTACAAACGGGCGCCCATCAGGGGCGCCCCTACAGTTTTAATGTTCTAATTTTCAGCGTGTAACGTGGGAGATTCAAGTTGCAAATTCAAGATGTGAAACTTGCGGTAGTGGGCCTGGGCTATGTGGGCCTGCCTTTGGCGGTCGAGTTCGGTAAAAAGCGCTCGGTGCTGGGCTTCGATATCAATGCCCGCCGGATAGCCGAACTGAAAGAGGGCCGGGATCACACTCTGGAGGTCGATGGGCCTGAGCTGGCGCAGGCCAGCCACCTGAGCTTCAGCAGCGAAGCGGCGCAATTGGCCGAAGCCAATGTGTTCATCGTGACGGTTCCGACGCCTATCGACGAATACAAGCAGCCCGACCTCACGCCATTGGTTCGCGCCAGTGAAACCATAGGCAAAGTGCTCAAGCGCGGCGACGTGGTCATCTACGAGTCCACGGTATACCCGGGCGCCACGGAAGAAGAGTGCGTGCCGGTGCTGGAACGGGTTTCGGGCTTGCGCTTCAATGAAGATTTCTTCGCGGGCTACAGCCCCGAGCGCATCAATCCGGGCGACAAGTCGCATCGTGTTTCGACGATTAAAAAGGTCACGTCGGGATCCACGCCTGAAGTTGCCGAGCTGGTAGATGCTTTGTATCGTCAAATTATTGTCGCGGGCACTCACAAGGCTTCGTCCATTCGCGTGGCTGAAGCGGCCAAGGTCATTGAAAACACACAACGCGATGTCAATATCGCGCTCATCAACGAGTTGGCCCTGATTTTCAACAAGATGGGCATCGATACCCAGGCGGTCCTCGAGGCGGCCGGTACCAAATGGAATTTCCTGCCTTTTCGCCCGGGTCTGGTCGGCGGCCATTGCATAGGTGTCGATCCCTACTATCTGACGCACAAGGCCCAAGCCATAGGCTATCACCCGGAAATCATCCTGGCGGGCCGGCGGCTGAACGATTCCATGGGCGGCTATGTGGTGTCGCAACTGGTCAAGACCATGACCAAGCGCCGCATCCAGGTGCAAGGCTCGAAAGTCCTGGTCATGGGTCTGACCTTCAAGGAAAACTGCCCCGATCTGCGCAATACCCGAATCGTCGATATTGTGCGCGAACTTGGCGAATACAACATTGATGTCGACGTCTACGATCCCTGGGTCGATCCGGCGGAAGCCCAGCATGAATATGGCTTTACCCCTGTGGCCAAGCCGCAGGCAGGCTCCTACGACGGTATCATCCTGGCCGTGTCGCATCATCAGTTTGTCGAAATGGGCGCGCAGGCGATCCGGGCCTTGGGCAAGGCCGAGCATGTTTTATACGATCTCAAGTATGTGCTGTCCGTCGATGATTCCGATTTGCGTTTGTAATTTGTATTGAAGGCTTATATGACTACCCGTTATCAAGAAGTACTGGCCGGCTTGCGCAGCGAACCCAAGACGTGGCTGGTGACAGGCTGCGCCGGATTCATCGGCTCCAACATTCTGGAGACTCTGCTGGTGCTGGGCCAGAAAGTGGTGGGCCTGGATAATTTCGCAACGGGCCATCAATACAATCTTGACGAAGTCCGCGATACCGTCACTCCCGAACAGTGGGCGCGGTTCACCTTCCAGCAAGGCGACATACGCGATCTGGCGGCTTGCCAAAAGGCTGTTGCCGGTGTCGATTACGTTTTGCACCAGGCTGCGCTGGGGTCTGTGCCCCGTTCGCTGGCCGACCCGATCACTACCAACGAAGTCAATGTGGCCGGCTTTTTGAACATGCTGGTGGCGGCGCGCGATGCCAAGGTATTGTCTTTTGTTTATGCCGCATCAAGCTCCACGTATGGCGACCACGAAGCGCTGCCGAAGGTTGAAGACCGCATTGGCAAGCCATTGTCGCCGTACGCGATCACCAAGTATGTGAACGAACTCTATGCCGATGTCTTTGCCCGCTCTTACGGTTTCGGCAGCATAGGGCTGCGCTACTTCAATGTATTTGGCAAGCGTCAGGACCCCAATGGCGCGTACGCCGCCGTGATTCCCAAGTGGGTGTCCGCGATGATACGCGGCGAGCCGGTGGTTGTGAACGGCGATGGCGAGACAAGCCGTGATTTCTGCTTTGTCGACAACGCGGTGCAAGCCAATATACTGGCCGCCCTGGCGCAGCCCGACGGCGTCAATCAGGTTTACAACGTGGCCTACAACGCCCGCACCAGCCTGAACGAATTGTTCGAATATCTGGCCAAGGCCCTGGGCAATAATGGTGTCGTGTACGACAAGCAGCCGGTCTATTCCGATTTTCGCGCCGGCGACGTGCGCCATTCGCAGGCCGATATCAGCAAGGCCAGAAGCCTGCTGGGGTACGAGCCCATGCACAACATCGTGCAGGGGCTCGAGGTAGCGATGCCCTGGTACACGCAATTCTTGCGTTGACTTGAAAACATTCACCCAGCGACTTTCGAGCCTGCACTCCGATCACCGGCGTATCGCGCAAGGTGCGGCCCGGGTCGCTTTTTTCCTGCTTCTGGGCAAGGCGGCGGGCGCGCTCAAGGAAATGGCTGTTGCGTATCGCTACGGCGTGAGCAGCGTGGTGGACGCCTATCAATTCACCATGACCATGGCCAACTGGCTGCCGGTCACTATTGTGGGTGTGTTGTCGGTGGTGCTGATCCCGGTGCTGGTTCGCACGCGCTATGAAGATGCCCGTATCCGTGTCCGGTTTCTGGGCGAGCTGCAAGCCTGGGTGATCGGGCTGGGGGTCGTTCTGGCTGTGCTGACTTATACGGCGTGGCCCTATGTACTGCAATTGGCCGGCAAGGGCTTGCCCCCGGATGTGCAATTGATGAGCTCGCAGCTTACCCTGGCTTTTGCCCCGGCGGCCTTGCTGACGCTGGTGACCGGCGTCAGCGCGGCGCGCTTGAGGGCTCATGAGCGGCATATCAACACACTGCTCGACAGTGTGCCGGCTGTCGCGATCCTGGTCTGGGTCATGTTGGCCGCCACCGCGCACGATGTAGGCCCGCTGTTGTGGGGGACCCTGGTGGGGTATGCGATCCAGTCGGTATGGCTGCTGTGGTTGGCGTCAAGGGCCGATGGCACGTGGGGACGTCCCACGCCGGGGCTGAGTTCGCCGCACTGGCCCGATCTGGTCAAGGCCGCCGGAGTGATGTTGCTGGGGCAGGTCGCCATGAGCTTTGTCGGCCCTATCGATCAATACACGGCGGCCAATCTGGGGGCCAATGCCAATGCCACGCTGGGTTACGCAAGCCGTTTGCTGTCGCTGGTGCTGGGCATAGGCGCCGCGTCGGTCGGCCGGGCCGCCTTGCCGGTGCTGGCCGACATCCAGGGGCGTGGCGATGTGGCGCATGCGCGCAGCACCGCGCTGAAATGGTCGGGGCTGATGTTGCTGGCCGGTGCCATGGTGACGCTGGCGGGCTGGTTCCTGGCTCCTTGGGGTGTAAGCCTGTTGTTTCAGCGCGGCGCCTTCACGGCCGAGAATACGCAGACGGTCGCGCATGTGCTGCGCTGGGGTCTGTTGCAGCTTCCGTTTTATTTCGGGGTGCTGATACTTGTGCAGTTATTGGCCAGCCAGAACCGCTACCGGATCATGGCCGCCATCGCCATTGCCAATTTCGCCCTGAAGGCCGTCATGAATTATGTGCTGGCGCCAACCATGGGGGTGGCGGGCATCATGCTGGCCACCAGCGTGATGTACGCCTTGTCCTATACATGCTATGTCGTGGTTGCGCTGCGTGCAGTGCCGGCCATCGGCCGCCCCAAGTCCTGAACACGAAGGTATTGTCTTGAGTTTTTCGCCCCGTCCTCCCCACTTGATGATTGTGATCCACTCCCTGAATGGGGGAGGCGCCGAGCGGGTTGCCGTCGATCTGGGCGCTTACTGGGCTGAACGTGGCTACAGCGTCACCATGGTTACGCAGGCCGACGCCGCCAGTGATGCATATGCGCTGCATCCATCGGTTCGGCGTATCGCGCTGGGCACGGCGGCGTCCAGCGCGGGCCGGTTCGGCGGGATGCTGGCCAATCTGCGCCGGGTATGGGCATTGCGGCGCCTGATCAGGCGCCTGCGGCCGACTCTTGTGCTGGGCATGATGACTACCGCATCGATCCTGGCGATCATTGCCGCGCGCGGATCGAAATGCCGTGTGATCGCGACCGAGCATACCCATCCGCCATCGCAGGAACTGAGCGAGATGTGGTTGCGCCTGAGGCGCTGGGCGTATCCGCAGGCGGCCAAGGTGGTGGCCTTGACTTCGGGCACGGCGCACTGGCTGGAAGAGCATGTCCCCGGATCGAAGCTTGCCGTCATTCCCAATGCGGTGCGCTGGCCCCTGGAAATTGCCGAGCCGATACTGCCACCTCCGGAAAAGAACGGCCGCTACAGGTTGTTGGGCGTTGGCCGGCTGCATCCTCATAAAGGGTTCGATCTGTTGATACAGGCTTTTCAGATGCTCGCCAGCCATGTCCCCGACTGGGATCTGGTGATACTGGGCGAAGGCGGCAGCCGCGAGGATTTGCAACGGCAGATAGACGCGGCCGAACTCGGCGGGCGCATCAGCATGCCCGGCCGGGTGGGTAATGTCGGACAATGGTACGAGCAGTCTGATTTGTATGTGCTGAGCTCCAGGGTCGAAGGGCTGTCCAATACGCTGATCGAATCCATGGCCAGCGGCCTGGCGCCGGTGGCGTTCGATTGCGAGACCGGGCCGCGGGAGATCGTGCGCAATGGCATAGACGGTGTATTGGTGCAGCCCGCCGAAGATGTCGAGGCGCTTGCCGCCCATTTGTGCAACTTGATGACACGCCGCGAGCAGCGCGAGGCTTATGCGAAGAGGGCGGTGGATGTGCGGGACCGCTTTTCTACCGCTCGTGTCATGGCATTGTGGCGGCATGTGTTTGAAGGCGACTGACATAGCCCCCAGGGGCATTAGCGTATAGCGAGTAGATTATGTGCGGAATCGTTGGGGCTTGGGGAGTTTTGCCCAATAAGCGGGCGGTCATCGAGCGCAGTTGCCATAATATGCGGCAGCGAGGGCCCGATAGCCAAGGCTACTGGGAGGATGCGCAGGCGCGCCTGGCCCTTGGCCATGTGCGTCTGGCCATTCTCGACTTGTCGCAGGCGGGGCATCAGCCGATGCTGTCGGCATGCGAACGCTTTGCGCTGGTGCTCAATGGTGAAATCTACAACCATCTGGAATTGCGTGCCGTGCTCGAGGGCGAAGGCAAGGCACCGGCGTGGCGTGGTCATTCCGATACGGAAACCATTCTGGCCGGTTTTGCGGCCTGGGGGGTGGAACAAACCCTGTACAAGGCCCGCGGCATGTTTGCCATGGGATTGTGGGACAGGCAGGAGCGCACGCTTGCGCTGATGCGCGATCGCATGGGGGAAAAGCCGCTGTACATGGGTTTCGCGGGCGGCAATTTCGTGTTCGGGTCGCAGCTCAGCGCTTTGGTGAATATCCCGGGGTTCTCCCGGGAAATCGATCGGCGCGCGTTGTCGCTGCTGGTTCGCCACAACTATATTCCCGCGCCCTGGAGCATTTATCGCTCCATGCAGAAATTGCTGCCCGGCACCTGGATCTGCATGACGGAAGATCAATGCCGGCGCCGTGAAATACCGCCCGCCCAGGTCTATTGGTCGGCGCTGACGGTGGCGGGACAGGCCAGCGAGCAGCTATTGAGTTTCGACTCGGACGACATGGCCGTCGATGCCCTTGAAGAAGTGCTGGAAGACGCGGTGAAAGGGCAGATGCTGGCCGACGTGGGGCTTGGCGCCTTTCTTTCGGGAGGTGTCGATTCCTCGATAGTCGTGGCTATGATGCAGGCGCATAATGCGCGGGCCGTCAATACTTTTTCCATAGGCTTTAACGAGCCTGAGTATAACGAGGCCGAGCACGCGAAAGCAGTCGCCCGGCACTTGGGTACGTCTCACACCGAGCTGTATGTCACGCCCGAGGACGCCCTGGCGGTTGTTCCGACCCTGGCGTCCATGTACGACGAGCCGTTTGCCGATTCCTCGCAGATACCGACGTCCCTGGTGGCTCGCATGGCCAGGCAGCATGTCACGGTGGCGCTGTCGGGCGATGGCGGCGACGAACTGTTTGGCGGCTATTCACGCTATTTCCGCGCCCGGCGGTGGTGGGACAAGCGGCGGTCCGTGCCGGGCGCATTGCGCAAGCCGGTGTCTTTCCTGAGCCGGGTCGGTGCGGGTTTGGTGCCTGCGGGGCACGCCAGGGATCAGCTCGACAAGCTGGCCGAACTGGCTTGCGCCTCGCATTCCGGGCAGTTCTATCGGCAGTTTGTCGCATACTGGAAAGATCCGGCCAAAGTAGTGCTGAATGCCGAAATACCGCTTACGGCGTTTGATGAAGAGTCGGACAACAGTTTTTTCGAACACATGATGCTGCTTGACGCCATCACCTATCTACCCGACGACATTCTGGTCAAGGTCGATCGGGCCGCCATGGCCGTGAGTCTCGAAACCCGCGTGCCGATGATCGATCACCGCGTGTTCGAGTTTGCCCAGCGCTTGCCGCTGGATTACAAAATCCGCGATGGGCGCGGCAAATGGCTATTGCGCCAGCTGCTGTACAAACATGTACCCAAGGCGCTGGTCGATCGGCCCAAAAAAGGGTTTTCGATTCCTCTGGCCGCCTGGCTGCGTGGGCCTTTGAAGGATTGGGCGGCGGCTTTGCTGGACCCGGCCAGATTGCGCCGGGAAGGCTTGTTCGATGAGCGTCCTGTCTCGCGAAAATGGCAGGAGCATCAATCCGGCAGGCGCGACTGGAGCACACACTTGTGGAGCATATTGATGACCCAGGCCTGGCTCGATGAAACCACGCGCAATTCGGGGTCGAGGCTGTAATGAGAATCGTCTTTCTGGTCAGCTCCATGCATGCCGGCGGTGCTGAGCGGGTGGCGGCTACTCTGGCCAACGCCTGGTCGGCGCGCGGCGAGTCCGTGGTCCTGGTGCCAACCTATACCGGAAAAGGCTCCTGTTTTTACCCAATTTCGCCGGAGGTCGAGTTGCTGTGGCTGGCCGACCGCATCGGCGCGGCCGCCAACCCGGCGCTGGCGGGGCTGAAAAAGTTGCGCGCCTTGCGGCGCCTGGTCCGGGAAAAAAAACCCGACCTGATCGTATCGTTTCTGACCAATGTGAATGTCATGGCCCTGCTGGCGACTCGCGGCCTGGGGGTTCCCGTGATCGTCTGCGAGCGCACCAACCCCGCGTTCAGCAGCAATGTGGGCGCGGTGCTGCGCCTTCTGCGCAAGTGGACGTACCCTTGGGCGAGTCTTGTGACTGTGCAGGCCGAGGCCAGCGCGGAGCCGTTCAAACACATGGTGCCGGGCATTCGCCGCCTGGCTGTCATACCCAACCCCCTGCCTCCCGAGTTGTTCGACACGCGTCTGGCCGCCTGTGTGCCCGATGCGCGCGGCCGCTATCGCTTGATGGCCATGGGGCGCCTGGTGCCCGCCAAGCAGTTCGGCGCTTTGATCCAGGCATTTTCCACCTTGGCGGCGCGTCATGCCAACTGGGACTTGTCCATCTGGGGCGATGGGCCATTGCGCGGCGCGCTGACCCAGCAGATCGAGGCCGCCGGCATGTCGTCGCGCATTGCCTTGCCGGGCCGCACGGAGACCCCGTGGCAAGAGCTTGCGCAGGCCCACGCCTTTGCGCTGACCTCCAGGGTCGAAGGGTTTCCCAATGTGCTGCTCGAAGCCATGGCGCTCGGCTTGCCGTGCCTTGCCGTGGATTGCCCAAGCGGGCCGCGCGAAATGACGCGCAACGGAGAAGACGGAATGCTTGTTCCTTTAGGCGATCAGGCCGCTCTGACGCGCGGCCTGGATCGTTTGCTGGGCGATTCCGTGCTGCGCCGCTCGCTGGCCGATCGCGCCGCTGTCTCGGTGCGCAAGCGCTACTCGCTATCGTCTGTGCTGATGGCCTGGGATGATTTGATGGCGCAAGCCGAAACTTCACACGTGAAAGGGAACAATGCATGACTCAGGCTGTATCGGAATTGCATCCCGCATTGAGAATCGTGCACGTCATTTCCGGCCTGGGCCAGGGCGGCGCCGAAACGGTTTTGCACCGACTTGTCACCGCTCCCGGGCAGCCCAACCGGCACACGGTCATTTCCATGACCGACGAAGGCGTGTTCGGTGCGCGCCTGCGTGAAGCGGGCATTACGGTTCATGCCTTGAACATGCGTGCCGGGCGCCTGTCGCCGGGCGGCGTGTGGCGCTTGTATCGTCTGCTGCGCGCCAGTGCGCCAGATGTGGTGCAAACCTGGATGTATCACGCCGATCTGATAGGCGGCGTGGCGGCGCGTCTGGCCGGCATCAAGGCCGTGTCCTGGGGCATACGCAATTCCGGCGCCAATTTACAAGAGGGCAGCCGGTCCGCCCGAGCCCTGGCCTGGTTGTGCGCGCGGCTTTCCTGCCTGGTGCCTGCCGTCATCGTGGCATGCGCCGAGAATGCATCGGCGCGTCACCAGGAATGGGGCTATCGTGCCGATCGCATGCTTGTCATCCCCAATGGCTACGATTTGACGCGCTGGCAAGCCAGGCCGCAAGCCCGGATCGATTTGCGGGCCGCGTGGAGGGTGGATGCCGACACACCCCTGATCGGCAGCGTGGCGCGCTGGAATCCCCTTAAAGACCATGCCAACCTGCTGCAGGCTTTTGCGCAAAGCCTGTCGGCGCATCCGGCCTTGCGCTGTGTGCTGGCGGGACGCGGCATGGATGAAGGCAATGCCGAACTCATGGCGCTGCTCGCGCGGCTGAACCTGCGGGACAAGGTCATCCTGCTGGGGCAGCGCGATGATATCCCCGATATCATGAGCGCGATCGATGTGCATGTTTTGTCGAGCTGCGCCGAAGGCTTTCCGAATGTGGTGGCCGAGGCCATGGCGGTCGGGACCCTATGCGTCGTGACCGATGTAGGCGATGCGGCGAAGATTGTTGCCGGTGAAGGCTGGGTGGCGCCGCCCCGCAATCCGGCTGCCTTGTCCGAAGCGGTGAACCAGGCCGTGGCGGCGCTGGGTACGGCCGACATGGCAAACCGGTCGCGGCGCGGGCGGGAACGCGTACGGCAGGAATACAGCCTGGCTACCATGGTGGAGGCGTACCAGCTTGTGTGGCAGCGTCTGGCGGCTGATTTTCCGTCGCGACTTGTCCGGGCCGCAGATACGCGGTCTGCGCCACGCCTGCTGTTCGTGGTGAACAACCCCGCCTTCTTCCTGTCTCACCGCCTGCCTTTGGCGCTGGGTGCCCGGGATGCCGGCTTCGATGTTCATGTGGCGACCATGGATGGGGCATCGGTGGCGCAAATCACGGCTTGCGGCCTGCGGCATCATGTGATTCCCATGAGCCGCAGCGGTAAGAATCCGGTTCAGGAAATACATACTATCTACGCCTTGTGGCGCTTGTATCGCCGCTTGCGTCCCAGTGTTGTTCATGCGGTCACGATCAAGCCGGTGCTGTATGGCGGTATTGCCGCAAGGCTGGCAGGTGTGCCGGCTTTTGTGGCAGCGGTATCCGGCCTGGGTTTTGTTTTTACACGATCCGGCCAGGGCTTCAATTTTGTGCGGGCGGCGGCCATTGCCTTGTATCGCCTGGCCCTGGGGCACCCGAACAGTCGCGTCATTTTTCAGAACACGGACGATCGTGATTTGCTGAGCGATGCCGGCGTTGTCAGGCCGGAGCAAGTGGTATTGGTGCGTGGCTCGGGAGTCGATCTCGATCGGTTCCAGGTCACGCCCGAGCCCGAGGGGGCGCCGGTCGCGATCATGGCGGCCCGCCTGTTGCACGACAAAGGTGTGCGGGAGTTCGTGGCCGCGGCCAAGGCCTCGGCGGGGCATCCGACGGGCCTGCGTTGGGTCCTGGCCGGCAGCCCCGACCCGGGCAATCCCGCCAGCGTCAGTCAGGACGAGTTTGTCCGGTGGCAGCGGGAAGGGGTTGTTGAGTGTCTGGGGGAACGTTCGGATATCGCCGAGCTTTACAACGCATCGCATATTGTCGTCTTACCCTCCTACCGGGAGGGCTTGCCCAAGTCGCTGGTCGAGGCGGCGGCCTGCGGCCGCGCGGTGGTAACCACCGATGTGCCGGGGTGCCGCGATGCGATCGAAGTCGGCGTCACCGGTTTGTTGGTGGCCACACGCGATGTGGCCGGTTTGGCGGCGGCGGTGCAGCGCCTGGCCGGCGATCCTGTTTTGCGCCAGCGCTTTGGCGCGGCCGGGCGGCAGTTGGCCGAGCGGGAATTCGATATCCGCAAAATCGTGCGGATCCATTTGGATATCTATACCTCCTTGTGCCGCTAGGGTATTTTCGGTTCGAGTGTTTACAGCACTCGATGCTTTGGTCGCTTTGGTATTTAAAGACGCCGTCTATCGGGGCTTGGGGTCAGGACCGGCACGGCGTGCTTCATCCGGATTTAGCTCGGCAAGGCGGGCGTCGGGCGAACTCGCGTCGCCCCGCGATGCGGGGCGCCACTCAGACAGCGCCCGCCGACTACCCCCGCCTTGCCGAGCTAAATCCGGCGCACGCCTTACGCCGGTCCTGACCCCAAGCCCCGATAGACGGCTCACGTGATGGCATGCCTGGAATGAACTTGCCAGCTCAAGGTATACCTCGCTGCATGACCTCAACG